>CAZUYA010000009.1:25317-41950 GCA_964624685.1 uncultured Ruminococcus sp.
GGGATACCGGATCACCATACAAAATGAGTGGAATTTGCATTTTTTCCAAATTCAATTTTTTCTAAAAAGATGAAAAAGGCGACACTTGCGAACAAGCAAGACCGGAGGGAACGCTTACATACGTTTCCTCCGGTCGGAACGAAGTTCAAATTTTTGGTTATGATTGCGCGTCCGCGTCGGTGTTTTCGGTCGGTGCTTCAGCTTGTGCAACCGCTTCCGTCGCATCATCGGCAACCGGCGCCTCCGCCGTTGCGGATACGGAAGCCGCAACCGTCTCTTGCGCAACTTTCAAAGCCGCTTCCGCATCTGCCAATGCTTCCTCCGGTGTCTTTGCATTGCCGCTAATGATTGAAGCAACTTCCTCGTTCGTCATATTCTCGCAAAATACATTCTTCAGAACAAGCAATGCAATTTCTGCCGCAATTGCAATAATCAAGCCGACCAGCACGCCGTTGAGTGCGCCCTGCTGTGCGTCGTTCAGTTCCAAAACGCCCTTCGAGCTGTTTTTCACATAGACCGGAAGGATATAGATCAACAACAGGGAAACCGCGGACACAATGTGCGAATCCCGTTTTCTCTTGGTAACCGTCAAAGAAAGACGAGAAAGGCAAGCCTTGAAATAATTCAAAGAAGAGGTCGCCATACTGACCGCGATCAAAATCAAAACACCGTTGACAATGATAGAAACGGAAGCCGCATCCATATGCTCATAATTGATGAGTAACAGGCTGTCCGCCCAAGACCCCGACATAAAGGTGCGGATCACGCCGGTCTTCAGCAAATTGAAAAAGAATACCAAAAAGCCGATGATGGAAACCAGGCTGATACCCTGTACGATGTTGACATATGTAATCTGTGTGGCAGCATACATACGAAGTCTTGTCAAAACCGTATTGAGTACCACGCAAATAATCGCAACGATCAACAGTCCTTGGGTTCCGGAAGCATACGTCATGGTCGGCAATACGCATTGGAACAACATCAGCATCATGGGAATGGAGATCAGACCGGGCAACTTGTTGCCGATTTTGGACGCAACTTCCTCCGGCGTTTCCAAATGTTTCAACGCGGAAATCAACGATGCCAAAGCCGAAATAATAAAGAACAACGGCATGATTAAAGTAAAAATCAAAACATACAGCAAGCAGATCAGAACCACGATGACCTGAAAGACAACGGACAAAACGCCGCCGGATTGACCTTCTTCCGCGGAACCATCGCCAAACATACCGGCAAAACTGTAAGAGATTGCCGCCGCGATGAGAACGGTATCGCGTCCTTCGTCGCCGTTTAGCATAGCTTCCACTTCTGTGGCTTTTTCCTCATCTTCGGAACCGACCGCGCTTAACAACTTGCTTACCAAAGAAATGCTGCCGATCAACTTCGTAGACGAAATGTCTACTTTGTCCGGAAACTCGGCAAGCTCTTCACCGGTCAACTCTTTGACGATCTCGTTGATTCCTTCACGGGTCGTTTCATCGCTCACGGACAGGGAAATGATTGGAGCAAAGCTGAGAAAAATCGCCACAACCGCAAGTAAGATACAACCCCATACTTGTATCAACGCAGTTGTTTTTCTCGGGACATTCAGACAAAACATAGTAGGATACCTCCAAAAATTTTTTTGCAGGATACAGTCACCGGCAGGTCAACCGCCTGCATTAGTTATATTTTACGCTGTTTGTCACAATTTGTCAATACCTTTTTCAAAAAAAAAAAAAAAACAATCACATATTTTTCACAAAGTAAATAATATGACAAAAAATATTCACAAAAAACACCTGTGACAACAGTTGGAGGCGTTTCACAGGTGTTCCGTTCCGAAAAGCAACATGTTCCCCTTCATTCACCGGATGGCGTTCTGCTTAAACGGCGATACTGCAGGGGAGAACAACCGTATTTCCCTTTGAACATTTTGATAAAATGCGCAACCGTGGAATATCCGAGCATTTCCGAAATCTCCTGCACGGAAATATCACCGTATTCTAAATAAACACGCGCACGATTCAATCGCATGGCATTGCGAGATTCCGTCGGTGACATCCCCATGTAAGCTTTCCACTGCTTCCGGAAGTACACTTCACTGAATCCGCATCGTGCCGCGACTTCGGCAATCGTCGGATTTTCCCCGATATGATCCGACAAATACCGCAACGAATCCGTCAAATACTCCGGGACATTGGTTTCGGGGGTATGCGATGCCAGTGCGCCAAGAATTTCCATGAGCAAGATGCGACAATCGGTACGCCGATGAACAACATCCATCCGTAACGCACGATGGAACAAAACGGATAGCGTTTGTTGCGCGGTATGAAAGACCGTAATATCCTCGGACAGCACAAGCGGTTCTCCGTCCTCATCAAATATCAAAAAATTGATTCCGACCGTATGCGAACGATCGTCTTGAAAACCGGACAATTGCGCATGATATTCACCACCGAGCGGTGTATAAACAATATCCCCGCTCGCGGCAACAACCCGCCGCTGACGCTCATCGGTATAAGTGATTCCGCAACCGTCCAACAGCAAAAACAAATTTTGCCGTTTCGGCATACCAAAACATTGAAATTCTTTCGTCGTATGCCAAAATTGCTGCAACACATTGATAAAAACAACATTATAATTCCGTTCTTCCAATTCGTTCACTGTACAAACTCTCATTTTTTGTTCTCCTTCGTTCGGATTACCATCATTATACCAATCATTTACTCATTTGTCAACAGTTTCGAAAAACGATATTTTTCCATCTGAAAAGTACTATCTTTTTTCTTTTGTCTGTGCTATAATGAAATCATCAAAATCAGAAGAATCGAGGATTTTTTCAAAATGAAACAACGGGACTGGAAAATCGTTTATACCGCATATGAAGGCATCGTCCAAAAAGCCGTCAACTTGATCTCCCGTGAAGTCGGTGCACACCTGATCCGTGAAGAAGGTGTCTACCGTCTCCACATCCTCCCCTGTGAAAGAGAGGGAGCCGAATATCCAAACAACGCTTTTTTCATCGGACGATACGAGGACAGCCCGACGATGCAGCATTACATTGAACCCGCAGAAGTTCCGCAAAACGGATTTTTGGTAAAAATCATCCAAAACCCCAACCATACGGATGGACGGCTTGTATTTTTGACAGCGCATGACGATTGCGAAGTTTTTTATGCGGCAGTCAGTTTTTTGGATGATTATATTCCCGCGCATGCCCCGACACACGGTTCCAATCGCATGCCTGACCTGATCTTCGATCAACCGCTCCCGGAAGCATCTTACACCGAAGTACCGGAACACAAAACAAGAAGCGTCTTTACGTGGGGGCATTCCATCAACGATTATCGAGCCTATATCGACAATATGGCACGGCTGAAATTGAACGAATTGATCTTGTGGAATGATTACATTCCTTTGAACATTCATGAGATCCTCTCCTATGCACACGCTTACGGTATCAAAGTGGTATTGGGTTACAGTTGGGGATGGCAGGAAATCGGACGCGGAAGTAAGCGCATCTCAACCGACAGCATTGCGAAAATCAAAAAATCGGTCGTCGAAGAATACCGCAATCATTATTCCAAAATCCCCAGCGACGGCATCTATTTCCAATCGTTTACCGAACAGGACGACGACCATTTGGACGGTCGCCTGATTGCCGATGTGGTCACAGACATGGTCAATGAAATTGCTACCGAACTTTGGAACATTACACCATCCCTTCGCTTGATTTTCGGATTACACGCGACCTCCGTCTGCAACCATTTGGAACAGATTGCTCGCGTCAATCCGCGCATTGAAATCCTGTGGGAAGATTGCGGAGAATTTCCTTACGCATACCGTTCCTTTGTGGCAGACGAAACAGACTATCAAAAAACCTTGGATTTTACCAAACAACTGTTACACCTACGCGGCGGTGTCGGTGTCGGATTGGTCTTTAAGGGTGTAATGATGCTGGACTGGGAAAAATTCGTCAATCAAACCGGACCTTATGTCATGGGGGAAAACGCCGCCTCCGTTGCCGAACATGACCGCCGCATCCGCTCGACCGCATGGCGCGAATATTCAGCCGATTGGTTGCAAAGCGGCACCCGTGTTGCCGAGATGCTTGCCTTCATCCATGCCCATCGGATCGGCGATGTCAATCTTTGTATAGCGGGAACGTTTGACGGCGGAATTTATCTGCCGCAAGCACTTTGCGCCCAACTGTTCCGTTGTCCGGATCCGAATTATCCGGAAACTCTATCCCGCGTTCTGAGAAGACCGTGCATCACGCTTGGTTGAGTGCGAAAGGATATGGAAAACCTCTATGGGCTACTTATTTCTCTCTTTGGCACTGACCTTCGGTCTTGTGAAGGCATATTGTGGGAAACGTTCCTCACACGCGGCAACCTCCTCCTATGATGCCATCCTCATCAACACCGTTCGCATGGGCTTTTGCATTCTTATCGGAATCATTCCGGTCGGTATCGGCGGCGGTGTGGCATCCGTTCTTGCCACAACACCGCAAGTCCTTTTGATCTCTCTGCTTAGCGGTATCTCTACAGCATGCTTTACTGTCAGTTGGCTGTTGGCGGTACACAGTCTGGCTTATATGCTGGTGGAAGTTTTTGTTTTGGGCGGTGTCTTGATTCCGTTGACGCTTTGCGCCATTCGGTACGGAGAAACGATCGCACCGTTGCAGATTTTCGGTCTCCTTCTGCTTTTGACCGCCGTTTACTGCATGTGTACTTACAAGCAACAATTCGACCGTACAAACGGACGACTGTCCGCAAAAAGTATTCTCCTGTTGCTCGCCTGTGCCGCCTCCGGCGGCATTGGTGACTTTTCGCAAAAACTCTATATCAATGAATGCGGTGAAGGTTCCGTTGCCCTTTTCAATCTCTATACTTATCTGTTTGCGGCGATCACCCTTTTGATCACGCTCCCCTTCTTTCGCGCACACCAAAAGAAGAAACCAGCCCCGTTGCCATCCCCACGCCAAGTTATCAACCCGATTTTTCCCTACATCTTCATCATGGCAATCTGTCTGTTTCTGAACTCCTATTTCAAAACGCTTGCGGCAGGAGAACTTGACTCCGTTCTTCTCTATCCGCTCAATCAAGGACTTTCCGTCACATTCTCTTTGGGCATGTCCATTGTCCTGTTCAAAGAAAAAATCAATGTGAAAGGACTGATCGGCGTGATCCTTTCCGTTGCTGCCATCATCTTAATCAACCTCTGCGGTGCATAGCGTTCGCACGCCAGAACAAAAAAGTCAAGGATCGGAAAAATCCAACCTTGACTTTTTTCTTATATCAAAACTTATACCCGCGTTTTTTCCAAAATCCAATCATACACGCGCCGATCATCGGGATTCGGTAAAAATCCGTGCGGATGATGCCCCTGTAACATGCGAGGGATCACGGTCAGTAGCTCCGGTGCATCGCGATATTCCAACTCCAACAATCGTCCGTTCCAATCATACCGAACGGTTTGATCCTCCGTTCCGTAAAGCATCAAAATCGGAATGCGCAGTTCTTTGATGGTCGGAATCCGACAAAGCGGATGATCCGCACACTGCAAAAGACTTGCCCGTGTGATGCCGGGATATGCCAAAACAAATTCTTTCTCCCACACGCTCTCGCATTCCGCATCCGACAGCCGCCCGGGATAATCACAAAAATTCAAAACAGGTGCATCGATCAACATGCAGGCAACGCTGTCCGGAAAATAGCCGCTAAAATTTACGGCGTGGGCACCGCCGCAACTGTAACCGACGGGAACACATTTCCCACGCAAACCGTAAGTTTCGGAAATGTAGCGAACGAAGCGTGCTTTGCGCGCACAGTCGGAATAGGTTGCAAAACGAGTCTCATTTTGCAGATACGCCAAATGGAATCCCAGTTTGACCATTTCGATCTCCACCTGCGGATAGGCATTCCAATATTCCGTTTTCAAAAGCCAATTTCCGCCCGGCTCTTTTTCTTTCGGAAAAACAATGACCGCACGTTTTCCTTCAAACTCAAACCATTCACACAGAAACCCGTTCCATTGCTCCATCATTCGATTGACCTCTTTTCTCCCATGTATTCTTTTTTTGTTCTTCAGATTGAAAAAATCATTGCCCCGAGATTTGCAATCGGCAAGAAGAACGTTCATCATCCATAATAACACGACCGATCGCCGGAGCGGAAATCCGCCCGGAACATGGATTTTTAATGCTGACGATCGGCGTTGTAACATCGGCAGTCACCGAAGAACGCTCAAAAGCAAGATCGGTCTCCCACATCTCGCAATTCACCAATGTTAAATCCTTGCAATAGCAAAACGGCTGTGTTCCTCTGATCGTACAGTCAATCATCGTTACACGTTCGGAATACCATGCCAAATACTCCCCCTCGACAACACAATTCCGAAGCGTCACGTTTTCCGCATGCCAAAAAGCGTCTTTGGTGTGCAACACGCAATCCTCCAATACGGCATTCTTCACATATTGGAAGGAATATTTTCCGTTCAACTCCACACCGTGCAATGCAATGTCCTCGGATCGCAACAAAAAATATTCTCCCGTTACACGGTCATCGCGCATCCGCAATCGTTTGACCGACCAGCCGAACTCCGGTGAAACGATCTCGCAAGAAATCAAATCGACATCGGAACACTCCCGCAAAGCTTTGACACCGTGCAACTTGGTATTCACAATTTCAATCTCATGCGAATACCACAGCGGTGCCCTGCAACACTCAGTCAGCTCACTGTTTCGGATCCGCAAACAACGATCATGCCAAAAAGGATAGCGCAAATTACAATATGTATCCTCGACCGAAATATCCTCGGATTCTTTCAAAGCACTTTCCCCGTCCTCGGCACCGTCAAAAGCACAGTGTACCAACCGAATCCCGCGGCTGTTGTATAACGCCCGTTCTTCGCCGAATCGTTCATTTGAAATCGTTTTCATCAACTTTCCTCCGTTTCCGCCGTTTCGGTACATCAAACCAATTGATCCGCACGCAACCGCAACCGACCTTTGCGCGTTTCCCCGTCAAAAGCACGCAAAACAAACCGTCCGTATCCACGCACCGAAAGCGTTACGGGAGCTTCCAAAATGCGGTCGATACGCCCTTCCTCTTCAAAATCGACCTCCACGGATCCGCTTCGAATCACCGTTTGCGCAGCTTCACGAGATAACCTGCACAAAGCGGCAACCACACAATCTAACCGCGCCGACGCAACGGTTTCATTGAGTTGACGATATTGTTTTCCATTGGTAAAAGATCCCGTCACCGTATAATCCGTACACCGCACACGATCGGATCCGACTTGCGTCAATGTTTCTTTTAAGAACGCAGCGACCGTACGGGAACAAAAAACAACTGCGTGACAGGGATCCTGTACCGCAATATCCCCCAAGGCATCACGCTTGATTCCCGCACCCAAAACGGCACCCAAAAAATCGCGATGCGTCAAAGCGCAATACCCGCTTCCGCCGATCTCGATTGCACTGACAGTCCCTGCAACCTCATCTTCCAACAAAGTAAGCAATTCCTGCGCGTCACATGCCGCCGGTTCTGCGGACAACATCGGCAACAGATAGTCCGGCAATAAAAAAAGTGCAGTCCGTTCTGCCGTCGGATACCCGCCCCAAAACCAGGCTCGGTTCCAAAAACCGCAGACTCTTAAAAAACGCTCGGCGACTTTTTGCGCATGCGGTGTCAAAAAGGAGAGATATGCCACAATGCCTTTTTCACACTGTGCCACAACATCTCCCAACCGTGCTTCCAACCATGCTGTTTCCGTTCCGTTTTCGTATCCCATCAAAGCATCTCCAAAAAGACCTGCAATACAATCAATACAAGATAAGTCAGCAGGAACGGAATGTCCAGTGGAAGCCCCTCAAACCAGTGCATTTTTTCACACAGCCGTCGAATCGGAAAAATGATCGGCTCGGTCACGGCATACAAAAATGCAGAAACCGATCCCTCTCCTGTCGGATCAAACCACGAAAGAATCGCACGAACCATCATTGCAAGCTCCAACACACTGATCAAAGCAATTGCAGTGTTGCAGACCAAAGAGATGGCAATCTCCATATATGAAAG
The DNA here is from genome assembly GCA_964624685.1 of uncultured Ruminococcus sp. Lineage (GTDB taxonomy): Bacteria > Bacillota > Clostridia > Oscillospirales > CAG-272 > UMGS1865. The sequence continues at coordinate 33,384 of CAZUYA010000009.1, forward strand.
CTCCTTCCAAACAATATCAACGGGGAGAATCGCTTTTTTGAAAAAAGCCTTCTCCCCCTCTTGCTTCTTTTCATCAAGCTTACGAACCAACGATGCTTGCCTCATTTATTCTCACGCATGCTGTTGGCAAAACTTGTTCATTCCTCTTCGACCGCGGCTCCGTCGTCAATCGCCTCTTCCTCCTCGGCGAGTTCGGCTTCCTCTGTCGTTTCCGTCGGCTCTTCAACCTGCTGTGCAAAACCGGAAATATCCACGCCTGCCGGAGAAACAACAATGGTACTCTTGTTTGTCTTGATCATTTCCCCGCCCAACACATAGGCAACACCCGCCAAAAAATCCACCAACCGATGTGCCTGATCCTTTGTCAAACGACTGATGTCCAACAAAACGATACACCCTTCCTTGAGCTTATCGGCAATCTTGGTCGCCTCGGTATGGCTTTTGGGTTGCAACAATTTGAGCGATACCTTGTCAGCCGAAACCGGTTGAATCTCCGGCTCTTTGCGGCTGGGACTATCCAAAGCGGATACTCCGTCATCTCCGTCAAAATCCGACATCTCCATCCGAATATCATCGGGCATGACGTATCCGTCGTCAAAATCTTCCTCCAAATCAGCATTGTCGTTCCGAACAAACTTCTTTAACAAATTCATTTTTTGTGCCTCCGGTTTCTTTTTTTCAATTTATTTTCTGTTATTGTTTTTTTCAAACTGGCTCGGCAAACAATGCACGTCCCACACGCACAAAATCCGCGCCTTCCTCAATTGCCACTTCAAAGCTGTCCGACATCCCCATGGATAATAATGGTCTACCTATATTATGAAGTGTTTTTTGCCAAATGTCAAGACATAATTGTGAAGTTTCTTGAAAATATTTTCGATAATCCTCTTTTTTTTCACATTTCGGCGCCATTGTCATAAATCCGCGAAGATTCAAATGCCGATACCGGGATAGTCCGATACAAAAAGCTGCCGCTTCCGCCGGCGGCAAGCCGCTCTTGTTCGTTTCCTCTCCGCTGTTGATTTCGACCAAAACATCCATACACAGTCCATGCTTTTCGGCTTGCCGTTCGATCTCAGCCGCCAAAGATTCACTGTCCAACGAATGGATCATACACACCTTATCAATCATATACTTGACCTTGTTGCTCTGTAGTTTTCCGATAAAATGAATTCGCAATCCTTCCCGATCCAAAGAATCCCAACGCTCCAAAAGTTGTTGCACACGATTTTCTCCAACATCACACACACCCAACACGCGGTGCAAATAGTTGACATGTTCGGCATCGGTATATTTGATTGCAGCGACCAGCGTTACCTGCTTCTTTCCCACACGCTCTGCCGCCGTTCGGATTCGACGATCAATTTCGGCAAAATTCCGATCCATATATGACAGATCCATTATTGGTACACCTTCCCGTTATACAAATTTCGTCCGGACGTGATCAAAATATCGTTTTTTGAAATCTCGGTCTTTCCGGAATCCTGCGGGCGCGCAACAATATAGTACCCGTCACCGCTGTAGAGCACCTCGGCGTGGCGCAGACAGACGGTGCTGTTTTCAAAAATATATACACCGACCAATGTAGTGCCGTCCGTCTCCGTTATCTCCTGTACTGCCGAGTCCGGAATATAAAACCCCTCACATGTATTGACCGTGATCTCCACCGTCTGACTACGGTAATAATCAAATTCTTCCGGCATATCCGTTGCCTGAAAAATCAATAAAGTCTCTCCGTCACCGGTCTCGGTCCGTTCCAATGTCAATTTCATGGTACGTTCATGATTTTCCGGGAAGGTAAAGGAATACACACTTCCGATCCGGAACTGTTCGGCAACCGACGCATCGAGCGTTAGTGCCAAATACCACGAATACCCGTATATCATCTTTCCGACAGTCGTTCCGCTCTCCCCCGCAGTTTTCGGCGTTGCATTCTTCAAAGACTCCAAAGTTTGCAAAGTCAATTGTTGCAACGCACTCATGGTAAAGATTCCTTCATAACCATCCACATACGTATGATCGTAAAATGTTCCGGAGGAACGTTCCAAACCATCATCGTCATTTTTAATATCAATAATCTGACCTTTTAACAAAAGATCCTTTTGTGCTTGTAACTGTTCCAACAGTGTCGATGCGGACTCCGACTTTCCGGACAAAGTAAGATAGCGATTGAGCAAAGTTAAAAAATCGTCTTCCGATATCAAAAGTCCCTTGAGGGAACCGGATGTAACCGCTTGGCGAATTGCCAAATACTCGGCTTTTGCTTGGTTCCGGTATTCGTTGGCAACCGATACGGACGTTCCTGCGCTCGTCTCACTGTTCTTCAACACGCGAATCAATCGGTTGAAAGTATCCAGCGCAACTTGCGCTTCGGATAACAGCTCTCCCCCCGTTGAGGAAGCGTAAACCTGTGCCACCGACACGTTTTTTCCGACTTTGGAACCGTTTTCGGCAATGGTATCAACCAAACCGGACACTTCGGATGTCAGCACACGCTCATCCCGAAACAGATATGCCGTTGTTGATGTAACCTGCCGATCTGTGATTGCCTGCACGGGAATGGTGTGCAAACTCCCCGATGAGAGTCCCAACGCATGAGCCAACATATAAACGATCACGCCGACCATTGCCAACACGACGGCAAAGCGCAACAAATATTTTTTCAAAAACGCAATGCGCGTCATAGAGTTCTCCTTACACGATCTTGTCTCTTTGAAAATGCGCCTCTGCCAAACGCAATACCTCTGCAGTCACCTCTTGTTGCGGACGCAATTCCCCATCCCGTTCCATTTCAATCCAATGCACGTATTCCTTTGCGCGAAACCATGTCAATTGGCGTTTCGCATATTGTCTTGTCGCAATAACCAACCGTTCCGTTACCGCCTCCAGCGATTCTTCACCGTGCAGATAAGGTAACAATTCCTTATATCCGATTGCCTGTGCCGCCGTTGCGTTCCGTGCAAAAACGCCTTCGGCTTCCAAGCGTCGCGTTTCTTCAATCAACCCGTCGGACATCATCTGTTCCACGCGCGTTCGGATCTTGGCATACAGCACCTCCCGATGCCGATAGTGCAGTCCGATCGTCAAAGCATCATACATCGGAACTGCCGTTTGCGTGCGCCGATCGGCTTCCGTTTTGGTCATACCGGTCGTCTCAAAGATCTCCAATGCGCGTGCCACACGCTTTACATTATTCTCATGAATCGCGGCGGCGCTCTCCGGATCGACCGCCCGCAACCGCTCATGCAATGCATGCACGCCGTTTTGCGCCGCATAATCCAAAATGGATTTCCGTAAAGCGGGATCCGACATCGTGTCTTCAAACCCACCATGTAAAAAGCGATCCCAATATAACCCTGTCCCGCCGCAAAAGATTGCTTTTTTCCCGCGATTGTCTATATTTTTTACAGCATTCCGTGCCAGTGTTATATAATCGGCTGCCGAAAAGGGTGTCTCCGGCTCAGCCACATCAATCAAATGGTGTGCAATGGCATGCCGCTCTTCCATGGTCGGTTTTGCCGTTCCGATATTCATCCGTCGATAGACCTGCATCGAATCGCAGGAAACGATCTCGCCGTCCAAATGTTCTGCCAAAGTGACTGACAGCGACGTTTTTCCGCTTGCGGTCGGTCCGACAACGGCAAGCACTTTTATTTTTTCGCCATCAGCCATTTCCGTATGCCTCCCAACGTCGGTCTCCGCTTGGCGGAGCATAGAATCCATCCATTATAGTTATATTATACTATACCCGTTCGCCTTTGTCAAGAAAGGAACGGAGATTTTTTCAAAAAAAGATTCTTTTTACTTGCAAAACAAAACCGTATATGTTATAATATCTGTTGCACGCAAAAAGACAAAATTCTATCTGATCGTCAAAAGGTGGGAACGATACATGAAAAAACAAACCAATTTAACGCAAGGATCCTTAATCCCGCAGATCATTCTCTTTTCGCTTCCTTTGATCGCTACGTCAGTCCTGCAATTGCTCTTTAATACTGCCGACACCATTGTGGTCGGACGTTGGGGCGGTGCAACCCCCGAAGCCTGTGAAGCTTCCCTGGCGGCAGTCGGCTCCTGCTCTGCCCTGATCAATCTGTGCATCAATCTGTTTTTGGGTCTGTCCGTCGGTGCCGGAATCTGCGTGGCGCATGACATTGGTGCACAGCGACACGACGAGATTCAAAAAACCGTTCACACCTCCGTCGTCACCGCAATCGCGGCGGGAATCATTGTAACCATCTTTGGGTTGTTTGCTTCGGAACAGCTTTTAACGCTGATGGGAACCGATGCGGCTGTCCTGCCGGAAGCAACCAAATACATCCGTGCTGTTTTTTGCGGAATGCCCGCAAACATGCTGTACAACTACTGTGCCTCGATCCTACGCTCCAAAGGAGACACCGTTCGCCCGCTGATTTTTCTTTCGACAGCCGGAGTCATCAATGTTCTTTTGAATCTGTTTACCGTCATCGTCCTCGGTTGGGGGGCAATGGGAGTCGGCGTTGCAACGGCAGTCTCTCAATGGATCTCTTGTATTTTGATCGTCATCTACATGATGCGCATGGACGGTCCGTGCCGCATTGTCCTCTCTCACCTGCGTGTAGACCGTGAAAAGCTGAAACGGCTCCTCGTCATCGGTCTACCGGCAGGACTACAGAGTACGCTCTTCTCCGTTTCCAACGTACTGATCCAATCCTCCGTCAACTCTTTCGGTCCGACCGTCGTGGCAGGAAATACCGCCGGCTCTAATTTGGACAGCTATGTGTATGCCGCGCAAAACGCACTCTACCACGCCGCCTTGACATTTGTGGCACAAAATGCAGGTGCCAAACAATATAAACGAATGAAACATTCCATCCTGTGTTGCAGCTTTGTTGTGGTCGCGGTCGGCATTGCCGTGAGCGGACTCCTGTATCTGCTGGGAGAACCGTTGTTGCGCATTTACGCCCCCGACAACGAGAGCGTCGTTCAATACGGCATGACGCGCTTGGCAGTTTTCTGCGCTTCCTATTTTTTGTGCGGATTGATGGAGGTCGGATGCGGTGCAATGCGCGGATTGGGCAAATCAATCCTCCCGATGATCGTTTCTCTGGTCGGTTCCTGCGTATTCCGCATTGTTTGGATCTATACGGTATTTCAATGGTTGCCCGTGGAAGAAACCATTGAAAATACGCTCTTCCGCCTGACCATGCTGTATGTTTCCTATCCCGTCTCTTGGTTTGTTACTGCCGGCGTACATTTTTTGACTTGTTTCTTTGCTATGCGAAAATACAAAAAGACACTGTGTGCAAATGCAGTGGCAATGACTCCCGCCGAATAATGGGCTCTATCAACAAAACCGTGCGCGCGTCCTCCGAATGCAGAGGACGCGCGCACACTGTATATTCCATCCGAACATTCGGAATCAGCCGACTTTACGGTTCCGAAAGACCAACAATTTACTGATGATATAATTGCAAATAATCACAACCACTGCCGCCACCAGCTTTGACAAAATCTCACACAGATTCCATTCCCGACCGAACAGAACCGCCACCGTCCAAGACGGGAACAACCTGCCGAGCAAGAGCGTAAAGCAGAACGTGATACAGTAATCCAGCCCCAATGTCAACAACCGTCCTGCCGAAAAGGTCAATAACTGCTTGCCGACGGGAAGACTTTTGTCGGCTTCCGTAAATACCCATTTTCGATTGCTCCAAAATGCAAACAATACCGCACAGATCCACTGCGTCAATTGGGCTACCGTATAGAGGACGATATACCGAATCCCAGTCACTTCCTCGGCAGGAATCCCCAGCACGGCTCGTCCGCCGAACATCATCAAATAGTAAACACCCCATCCGACCGCGGTCGTTAAAACACCAAATACCAAATACACGACGATCTCACGGTGTTGCCGCATCCATTGCTTGATGTGAGCAATCATGACTGCCCCTCTATTCTGTACGTTGTCCCTTCTTTGGTATCGATCAACGTCACGCCCATTTCGGAAAGCTGTGCGCGAATGCGGTCTGCCTCGGCATAATTTTTTGCCACCTTGGCTTCTTTTCGTGCGGCGATCAAGGTTTCGATTTCAACAATCAAAGCCTCATCGGCACCGCTCGTTCCATTCGGTTCAGCCGTCTGATTTTTTGCCGCATTTTCCAATAAATTCAAGCAAAGTACCGTATCAAAATCCCGAATTAGGGCAAGTTTGGTCGCATCATTGACTTTGAGCTTGAGAACATCATAGAGCGCGGTAATTGCCAAAGATGTGTTCAAATCATTATCCAATGCTTTTGCAAACGCCGCTTTTTGTGCTTCAAATACCGTTGCGTCCACGAGACCTTCGGAAGCATCCAACGTGCCGATCTTGGCAATCAATTTTTGATATGCCGCCTTTGCGTTATCCATATTGTCCCAAGAAAACACAAGAGACTTGCGATAATGCGATTGCAGACAGAAGAAGCGATAGACCATGGGATCATAACCTTTTTCGGTCAGGAGCGCGACCGTCAGAAATTCCCCTTTGGACTTGCTCATTTTTCCGCTGTTGGTGTTCAAATGCAGGACATGGAACCAATAATGACACCACTTGTGACCGAGGTACGCCTCGGACTGGGCAATCTCGTTGGTATGATGCGGGAACGCATTGTCAATACCGCCGCAATGAATATCCAAATATTCTCCGAGATGTTTCATACTGATGCAGGAACATTCGATGTGCCAACCGGGATAACCGACACCCCACGGGCTGTCCCACTTCAATTCCTGATCGTCAAACTTGGATTTGGTAAACCACAGCACAAAATCGGCTTTGTTGCGCTTATTGTGATCGGCTTCCACACCGTCACGCACTCCGACAGCCAAATCTTCTTCCTCAAAGTTGTGGAAAACATAATACTGCTTCAATTTAGACGTATCGAAATAGACGTTGCCGCCCGCTACATAGGCATACCCTTTTTCAAGCAGGGATTGAATCACACGGATAAAATCATCAATACAGGATGTTGCCGGTTCCACCACGTCCGGGCGACGGATGTTGAGTGCGTTGCAATCCTCAAAGAATTTGTCGGTATAAAATTTTGCAATCTCCATGACGCTCTTTTTCTCGCGCTTTGCTCCCTTGAGCATCTTATCCTCACCCGTATCGGCATCGGATGTCAAGTGTCCCACGTCGGTAATATTCATAACGCGGGTGACTGCATAACCGGAATAGCGGAGATAACGGTCTAAAATATCCTCCATGATATACGTGCGCAAATTTCCGATGTGTGCAAAATGATAAACGGTCGGACCGCAAGTATAAAGACTGACCTTGCCCGCCTCATGCGGAATAAATTCTTCTTTTGTCCGACTGATCGAATTGTACAGTTGCATGATTTCTCCTTTTTACTGCCGCCGTGCGGTCGTGTTTTTCCTTTTATTTTCGTTTCGGAGAAGACTTTTTCCGTTTTTTTGCTACGGAATAGCCAAAACTACCGAGTTTCTTTCCCAGCTCAAAATAGTCGCCGTGTGCATATGCAACCAGCCCCGCTCGTTCCAAATGCAATTTTCCGTTGCCGTCCACCAGTGCCTCATCCACGTCGATCGCCACAATATCAGCCAAAAACATATCATGCGATCCCAAGGGTACAACATCGGTCACGCGGCATTCCAAGGCAAGAGGGCTTTGCACCAGAACGGGACAACGCACTTCGGATGCCGATTCCGTTTCCAAATGACATCGTTCAAACTTGTTCATTTTTGCGCCCGTATGCACGCCGCAAAAATCAGCCGCACGTACCAATTCCGTTGTCGTCAAATGGATGATAAACTCACCGCTCTTTTGAATGATTCCATGGGAATAACGGGACGGACGCACCGAAATATACGTCTTTGGCGGAATCGTATTGGTGATTCCCGTCCATGCCACCGTAAACACGTTCTCATGTTCTCCGTCCGAACAAGTTACCAACGTTGGGGGAACGGGAGAAAGCATTGCGCCGCCTCTCCATTTGATTTTTGCCATTCGCGCACCTCCGACCAAAGATATGTTTCATTATATCACATTCCTTCGAAATTGTCAAGTTTTTTATGCGGCTTGTTGGAAAGTAGAAAAAATTGAATTGATACAGAAATCTTTTCTACCCCCTCCGTCTTCAGGTTTCCCTCCCTGTAGTGGAAGAAGACACGCTACACTGCACCGTTAGGTGACGGAAGTTTCCCCTGAAACTTCTGCTATGAAAGGACTCCCTGTAGGGGAGGCTCGGTTCGGTGGAACTCCAATACGAGGCAGTACGGGATGTCCCACCGCCGTCAGGCATTCCTCCCCTAAAGGGGAAGCTACGTTACAAGGGAGGCTCCTTTCTATCCACAGAGGCAAAGAAAAGCAAAAAACAGGAGAGACAGTTGTCTCTCCTGTATGTAATTTTTTCAAGATTATGCTTCTTCGTTTCCGTCGTTGCCTTCAGCTCCGGTGGTTTCTTCCGGACCGAAAGGATCGGATCCATAAGGATCTTTCACGGGATCGCCGGGCTCCAAAGTCTCTTCATCAGGGGCTGTGGTTGTTTCGCCGGGGGCTGTGGTTGTTTCGCCGGGGGCTGTGGTTG
>CAZUYA010000009.1:42050-45214 GCA_964624685.1 uncultured Ruminococcus sp.
TTTCGCCGGGGGCTGTGGTTGTTTCGCCGGGGGCTGTGGTTGTTTCGCCGGGGGCTGTGGTTGTTTCGCCGGGGGCCGTGGTTGTTTCGCCACCGGGAAGTGTGGTGTTGTCCGAATTGTCGGCAACGGTGGTGGTCTCATCCTTCTTGCCCGTGGTCTCGTTCTCGTTGTTGTTGTCACCGCATGCCGCAATGGTAACGACCATGCAGAACGCAAGCAGGATCATGAGATACGTTTTCCAGTTTTTCATAAGTACTCTCCTTTTTTCGTTTGTTTTTTGAGACGGAATCCTCGTTCACGCCTCTTATACCTTTATTATACTCACAAATGTTCCGTTTGTCAAGTAAAAATCATCAACAAAACAATTTTTTGTCACTTTGCAACAAAACCATCTATGATTTTTGTTCATATCTGCCCACAAAACCGCGTTTTGTTCGGCAGATTGCCCAACGGATTTTTATTTTGTCGGAATCCACGGTGTCCATTCTCGAACAGTTTCATCATTTACTTTGCTTGTTTCGTCCGATGTTCTCAAAAAATCATCGGTGGCAAAAAGGGTAACAGTCAATTCCGGCGTTTCATATTGCGTCCGTTTCATGTTTTAATACCATCCTGTCCAACCGTCCGACGGGGTTGCCGTTTCCGGTTCATATGTTGTTTCGGGTTCTCTCGTTGTTTCCGGTTCCTTCGTCGTTTCCGGCTCTTTCGTTGTCTCCGGCTCCTTCGTTGTCTCCGGCTCCTTCGTCGTTTCCGGTTCTTTCGTTGTCTCCGGCTCCTTCGTCGTTTCCGGTTCCTTCGTCGTTTCCGGCTCTTTCGTTGTCTCCGGCTCCTTCGTCGTCTCCGGCTCCTTCGTTGTTTCCAGCTCTTTCGTTGTCTCCGGTTCCTTCGTCGTTTCCGGTTCCTTCGTTGTTTCGGGTTCTCTCGTTGTCTCCGGTTCTTTTGTTGTCTCTGGTTCCTTCGTCGTCTCCTGTGGCGATGCCGACGCATCACTGCCACTCGGTTCATTTGGCAAATCGGGAAGCGTTGCGCTGTCTCTTATCGGATCGGTAGATGTCACAGTCGCATCATCAGCCGCTTCCAAAGTTGTTTGCGACGCATCAACCTGTGACGAGGTGCCACCTCCGTTGTTCGCCCCTTGCGTCGTTCCTTGACCACCCGTACCGGTCGGTGAAGTACACGCCGCCGACACGGCAACGACCGTGCCGAACACCAACAGCAAAAGAAGATATTTTTTCCATCCGTTTTGCATCATTGTTCTCCTATCAAGCGGTTCGCCGCCTCCCTCCGCCCCTTTGAGATCGGATAGGGCGGAGAGAAGTTACGAAACGCCATAACACTATAAAACTTCAGTTTGCCGACGGTTCGGGGAATACATCGGATCCCCACGGATCATCTTTTTCCGCACGGTAGGTCAGTCCCAGATCCTGTCCGCTGATGTTCTTCCATGCAGCACCGTTAAAGACTTTTACCAGCATGTTATGATCGCTTGCTTCACAGTCCAAATTGAGGAAGACGGGGATCTTGCCGAGATCCATCCCCGTAATCGTGATCGTCTGTCCGCCATCGGTGCAATCGTATGTCTCGCCCGTTGTCAAGCAGAGCCAATTGCCGGCAGGCAGGTAGACCGACTTAGTGGTTGCATCCTGCGTGGTAATGGGAGCCACCAACAGTGCCTCACCGAACATATACTGCGTTTCCAGATCGTACACGTTGGAATCGTTCTGGTATTGCAAAATCATGTGACGTACCACAGGCATACCGGTATCACAAGCAATTTGAGAATATTTTTGAATATACGGGATCATTTCCTCATGCAACGTGGTAAAGTTGCGATAGATTTCCTGTACTTCTTCGGTCATCTGATACGCATGGCGAACGTCACCGTGCGATTGAATGTTGGAAGTAAATGCCGAATATTCGATGGCTCTGGCAAAAATTGCCGATTCCGTTGCAACATCCATCTTAAAGGATCCGCCGTTGGAGGAATACGCATATCCCGCCAAATCATAGGTCATGAACGGTACGCCGGACAAACCGGAGTTGATGAGTGCGATCAATTGATCTTCAATCTTTTCAAAGCTTCTCGTCTGGTCGCCTTCCCACATGTAGGGATTGCGTTGCGAACCGATGCCGCCGCCGCGGGAAAGCACAACAAAGCCGTCCGGAATGTTCTTCTTGGCTTTTTGTTCCAACATACTCTTTTGGAAAAGAGAAATAAAGTAGGTTGCATACGCATGGTGTATGTCGTCTCCGTCAAACACCGAATCATCATACCATTGATATTCGATCGTTGCATTGCCGTATGTCCCTTCATTGGGCATACATTCACAGAAGTCGATCTTGATGCCGTCAATGCCCAGATCAATCAGCTCGCCCCAAATTTGATCCATATACCATTCCACCGCATAGGGGTTGGTAATATCCAAATACTGTTGCGTTGCCGAAGTTCCGACATCCGGATTCTCACCGGTACCGGAAGTCTTGGGAATCAGATGCGTCAATGTGGTTGTCGGAACACCGTCCACCATGGTTGTAACGTTGGCTCTGACTTGATACTCCACTTTGTAGCCGCTCATGGAGGAAGACAATGCACCGACACCCATATACAGCATGGTGCGAATGCCCTGTTCATCCAACCAATCCACGGTCTCCTTCAATGCGGCTTTGGCAGTGGCATTGGTGGAAATATTGCCCCATCCCCATGCTTCCAAAATCATCGCCGTAGGCTTCATTCCCGCGTTGATGAGATTGTTGACAATGGTCTTAACGCCGTCGCCTGCGGGATTGCCCTTGGCACCTGCCTTGTAGTAGTTGCCGTCGGACGCTTGGTAGTACATGACTTTGCTTCCGTTGCTGTTGTTGTAAAGGAACGTGTAATCAATATCATAAAGTGTCGAGTTTCCTTCCGAACCGATGGCAACATAGGTCACTTTTTGGGTGAGTTTGGCCGTCTGCTTGATATAATATGCTGTGTAGTTCGGAACATCCGTATAGCTTTCATACGGCGTTTTGTAAGCCGTGCTGTCCTCCAAAGAGGTCAAATCCGGACCGTAGCGGCAGATCAACTCGCCCTGTGCCCATTCCTCCGGAAGGGTGGAATGCCCAGACAGATCGGTATAACCCAACAGCACATCGGAGATCTTACCGGTTGCATAGAAATAGCA
>CAZUYA010000010.1:0-43475 GCA_964624685.1 uncultured Ruminococcus sp.
AAGCCTCCCCTGTAGGGGAGGGAGCCGCGCCCAAAGGCGCGGGGGAGGGGTTTCTTTTTTTAGGATTTAGGTGCACAAACAAAGAACAGCCGTTGCGATTGCTCGCAACGGCTGTGTTGTTTGTTTTTTGATTTTGCTCGTGGCAATCAGTCCGCGTTGGGGAACTGGTCGTCGCCGAACGGATCGCTCTCGGTCAGGACATCCTCGTTTGCCAAATAGAGGAGTTCCATCTTCGGTTCAATGTAATTCTTCATCGTAAAATCTCCCCTTTCATTCTTATTGTGCAGACGTTCCGGCAAAATCTCTCAGGATTTCCAATTCGGATGTTGTCCAGTTGGCACCTTCCATATTCAATGCCGTTTGCGCCGCTGCCTTCACATTGGCGGTAACCACAGCGTCGGAATAGACGGACAGGATCGTTCCGTCGTTCAATTCGATCTCCACATAGCCACATGCCGAGAAGTTACGGTCAATGTTGTGGGACTGGATGTTGACGATGGAAGCGGTCATAACGTGCTCATAATTCCCGATCTTGGTCTGATAGTACTCGCCGCCAAACGCAATATCCAAATAGTTGACAGTATTGCCCAACGTATCCAAACTTGCTTTGGTCATGGAACCGCCTGCCGCGCTGACATAATCAGCCGGAGCAATGATGGTACCCATCTTGTAGTCCTTGATCTTGCCATTTGCCTTCAGGTTTGCCAACAGTTGAATCTTGGCGTCGTCCACATCGGTTGCAAAACGCAAGCCGGTGGGAGTCTTGAGGCGGACGGAGGTCACGCCAAGCGTGCTGACCAAACCGCTCTTGAACGTATCAAACGCATTGCCCAGGAAGCCGTTGGTCTCCTCCTCAACCATGTTGCTGATGGAAACTTCATCTACCATAAAGTAGCCTGCAAAGCTATCCGGTTCGCCCTTGACAACCTTTGCCACACTCCACTCGCCGGCTTGGATGCCGTCGCCCAGCATTGCATCGGTCTGACCGATGTAAACACCGTTCATGTACACATCGCCTTTTTCAGTGGAGAAGGGATTCATGACAACCTGCATGGTGAACCACTCAGCCTTGGGGAATGCCACGCCCATCACAGTGCCTGCGGTCGCGTCAAATCGATAAAGATTCTGGAAACCATTGTAATGGAATTGAGACTCCATGGCACCCTTGCTGTCCGCGCTGAAATAGTAGCTTGCCGACAAAACCACTTTGGTAATGGTCTTATCCGCAATCACAATGTTTTCCAACTTGAACGCCTTATCCACATTTTTCGGGTTGATAGCGAAGCAGTCGGCAGCCGCCAACGTGTTGTAGATTTTCAAAGTATCCGTGCGGTCGGTAAATGTCAAAGCTTCGAAAGCTTCTAACGTATTTGTATTTGTAATGGTTGCACCCGTTTTTATATAATACCCCGTCACAGTCACTGTACCGTCACCATTCTTGGTAAAGCGGATGGCTCTGTCATTGTCAGCTGTTCCACAGGCATAGAATACATGATTTTCCTCATCTTCGGTTGCCGTATCAATGTTCCAACCACGGTTTTCATAACCCACAAAGTTGTAACCCATGGAGTTATCTTCCGTGCTCTGGTCGGAGCCCATGGTAATCTTGACGGCATTGCCCGTCTTGCCGTCTGCCACGATCTTGGCAGAGGTAGGAACGGATACACCCGTCGGTGCATTGCCCACAGTCATCGCGTCAAAGTTCTCGCTCCAGTTGATGCTGCGATCCACACCGCCGGTCGGCTCGGTGCCGGTAAAGACTTTGATATTGTCCATATAGTAGGAACCGGTTCCCATATATGTACCGTTGTTGGGCTTGCCAAGGATGATATTATTCGCGCTGATCGTAATATTCGTCAGTGCACCGCTACGGTACAGTTGCACATCGGAAATTGCCAGCTTGCGATTGATGTAAATGTCATATTTTCCGGTCTTCAGATTGATGACCGCGCTGATGGTATTCCATTGGTTTCTTTCCATGGTGGTAGTACTTGACGATTGGTTAGCACCACCTTCAAACTTCAAAGTCGGCTTGACGGTGTTCAGGTTGATCTGGTAGATGTCACACCATGAGATATCGGAAAATACTTTTGCGGTACCGATAACAGCTTTACCAAAGAGTTGGGATTGCAACTGTCCTTTCGCATTGTCGTCAAAATAGTAGGACACTTCATAAACAATGCTATCGTAAGCAATGTAAGAAATTTCTGGATTTTTAATCTTCGGATTGACATTGATGTTCGTACCACCGCTGACATATTCCACATACCACGCCTTGGTATTCTCTTTGGTCTGCACGGTAGAACCGCTGACTCCAATGCTGTTGAAAGAATTTTCCGGTTCCGTACCAACAATATAACTCTCAAAATCCTCGGAGTAGAACGTCTTGTCGGTTGGGATGACCGTATATTTGTCGGCATAACCACCCACAGAGATAGCAAGTCTGTCAATGCTTACGGTTCCGGCATTGTTCAAGGCATCACCCCTGGAAATTTCGATATTCAAAGAATTTGCATTCAAGCCGATGTTCGAGAGGGAATTATTATTATATTGTCCCCATGCAACCGCATTGTTGATATACACGATGGAAAATCCGGTTGCCAGATCGACTTCATAGGCAATGTGGACATTGTTCGAATTCACCATTTTGGTAGCGCCGGCTGAAATTGTGGCATTCTCATGTTGCCGCACCGTAATCACGCCGTCCGCAACACTCATCCAGAAGAGTTCCAAATTGCCGCCGGTCGTACCGATGCGCCCCTGTATTTTGGTTGCAACAGCGTCGGAAGAGAAAGTCAGGTTCCATTCAATGAGAACCTTTTTATCCGTTGCCACGAACGCGGTGTTTTTGAACTTCAAAGGAGTAGCGATATTCCCGCAGAAACCGCCGATCGCATCGGCATAGTCGCCGGTCACCACATAGTAGGTTTTGGAAGTATCGGAAGTGGTTGCTACAGAGATACAAGAAGTCGTATTCACCGTGCTGTTAGTCACGGTAATGCCCGCTGCCACTTCCGCGCTCGCGCTCGCCGTCGTACCGGAGATGGTACCGTCGGCGTTCTCAACCACATCTTTCAACGGTACCTTATTGTTCCAATTATACCAAAGGTAATACTCGGCGTCTGCATTCGGTGCCAAGCTCATGGTCAATTCGCCGTTCTCCAACTTTGCGGTGTTGGGACGACCGTTGGTTACATCGCCGATCTGTGCCGTGGAACCCTTAAAATCTTCGCTCCAATTGGCAGACGGAGTAGCCGTCTCCTCGGCAAACGCGGGAATGCTGATCAGAGGAAGCATCATTACCAGTGCCAGCACAAGGGCGGTCACTCTGCTTGATTTTCTGATTTTCATAGCATATTTTCCTTTCTGAATTTGTGGGAGAATCCCACTTTTTTGATCTTGGAGCCGGCAAACCGCAGTTCCCCCCACATCGCCGATTTAGCAGCGGCATCTTTCTCATGCCGTTGGAATCGAGACGTGGGATCGTTTTCCGCTTTGCGGGAGGAAAGCGGAAAATGCTTTGATGGATCCCTCAAAGCCGCCGGAACTCATTTGATCCGTGTTTCGCACACGGATTGATCTTACTCATATTATATCATTCAGCCGTTTTTTTGTCAATCTTCAATTGTGACAATTTTTTGAAGATTTTTCTGTGCAGTTTTCACAAAATCCGTCGATCTCACCGCATTGCACATCGGAAAACACACCTATCGCAAGCGCACCCACCGAAAAATCCCCACCAAAGCACCATCAATCACACGCCGCGTTGCGCCTCCCCCTGTTTAGAAGCTTCCACCGAACCCGAGCCTCCCCTGTAGTGGGAGAAGGCGCATTGCGCCGCATCGTTAGGGAACGGGAGGGCGTCCCAAAGCCTCCCCTGTAGGGGAGGTGGCACGGCTTTCCGTGACGGAAGGGTTTGATCTTAAAAACAAAACCCCTCCCCCGCGCCATCCGGCGCGGCTCCCTCCCCTACAGGGGAGGCTCCTGTATTTGGAACTTCAAGATGACAGATTGTTACAAGGATGAGAGCGTGAAACGATTGATTCAAAAAACAGTCCCTGCTTTTGTATTCTATTTTTTGATTGAAAAAAGTGATTGCACGATGATTTTTAATTGCCGCTACCTTGGAGCCTCTTCTGTTTGGAGCCACTGCCGAACCGAGCCTCCCCTGCTTTTTGAAGCCTCCACCGAACCAAGCCTCCCCTACAGGGGAGGGATGCCGTGCTTTGGCACGGCGGGAGGGGTTTCTTCTTGAGCTTAAGATCAAACCCTTCCTGCCATACCTAAAGGTATGCGGCGCAATGCGCCTTCTCCCACTACAGGGGAGGCTCCTAAAGGGCGAGCTTCATTCAACAGTTTGAAGCAAATTGATTTGCCATTGTATGAACAAAATAAAAAATATCGAGTGTTCATCACTTTCGTCATGAGCACTCGATCTGGTACGGGTAACAGGACTTGAACCTGCACGGTTGCCCAATGGATCCTAAATCCATCGCGTCTGCCAATTCCGCCACACCCGCATGGGACACATTTATTATACTATGGAAACCGTGTTTTGTCAAGTCCCCACTTTGCTTTTCGGCAAACACTTTTTGCGACGCGGTAAACAAATCCCATTCAAAAAGCGTTCCGCCGCGGTAAGACACCTGGCGGAACGCCTTTCTTGAGCCGATTGCGTCGAGCGTGTTTCCCGACGGCAATGAAACATTCAAAGCCTTTTATTTTTGATATTTTTTCAAGAATTCGGCACTCATGCGCAAACTGTTGAAGGGAGTACCGTCAAAATTACCGTCCTGTTCGACAATATAGTGCTTAACGCCCGTTTGTTCTGCCGTTGCCAGGATGGAATCCCAATCCAAGTTGCCGTTGCCGATCTCGGTCAGGCAAATTTCCGGATGACAGGAATTTGCCACCTTTACGGTCATGTCCTTCAAATGCAACAAGTCGATGCGTCCAGCCAATTTTTTGATCCATGCGCAAACATCGCCGCCGCCTGCCGCGACCCAACAGGTATCCAAAACGAAGGTGATGTTTTGCGGATCGAATTCCTCAGCCATTACATCCATCACCGTTTTGTATCCGTCGATCCGCTCAAACTCAAAATTGTGGTTGTGATAGGTCAGTTTGAAGCCTTCTTTGGCATATTGCTCCGCCGCCTTGTTGTAGTCCTTGATAAATTTTCTCAATGCCCCGACATCGGCACGCGCCTCATGCGGCAATGCACCGACTCCAAAGCTGGTCGTTCCCCACATCCGATACTTTTCTGCCGTTTGTTCCGGTTTGTACAAAATATCGTCCAAAGAGCAGTGATCGCCGACGATGCGGATCCCGTTTTTGGCAAGCAACTCCCCAAAGAGTTTGGCATCAAACGCATGTCCTGCCGCCTGCGCCTCGGTATATCCCAACTCATGCAACCGGTGAAAGCTCAAATCGGCAAACTCCGGATCCTTGATATAATCACGGACACTGTACAGTTGAAGTCCCAAATTTTGAAACATAGATTTTCCTCCCAAATCCATAAAGATGGTAAATATTATTATAAACGAATCCGATTCCTTTGTCAATAGCTTTTTTCAACTTTCGGAAAACCTCTTGCATTTCCATTCAAAATGCGCTATAATAAAACCACTATAAAAATGTTTGACATTTCACAAATTGATACTGTACCCCAAGACAGGAGAACTGCTATGCAAAAAGAAATCCTCTTTCAACGACTGCGCGTCGCATTCACCTATGAGCGAGTCATCTGCCGTTTGATCGCGGCGTGGGCATGCTTTGCCATGCTGACATTATTCGGCGGTCCATTTTCCGATCTCTCCTATGCGCAAAACACCTCTCTTTTCACCGTGGTATTGTCTACGGCAGGCATCTTTCTGTTGCTCTCCGCCGTTGCGTTTTGGTTGCGCGGATTTCAAACCGATTCTTGGTTTTTGCTTTTCTTCTCCGGCATTTGCGTCTTTGATTGGCTGGCAACGTACAACGTATCCAAGCAATCGGTGTTTTTCCGATTCGCCGTTGCCGTCGTGTTCTGTCTGTTCGTACTTTATGCCGTACATGCCAACAAAGAACTGTTGCAAAAATGGCAACCGGGAAAACGCACGATCGTGATCGTCACCGTCGTTGCGGGTCTGTTCTCCTGCACGGTGATCGCGGTCATCACCTGCTTGCGCTACGTCACCTTCGCCTCCCCGAACTTTGATTTCGGACTGTTTTGCAATATGTTCCACAACATGGCAAAAAGCGGATTGCCTTTGATAACGAGCGAACGCGATCAACTGCTCTCGCACTTTGCCGTCCACATCTCCCCCGTTTATTATCTGTTTCTCCCCTTTTATTGGCTGTTCTCCTCTCCGCTGACCTTACAGATCGGACAAGCGGTCGTCTTGACAGTCGGCATCATCCCCGTCGTCCTGTTGGCGCGCCACTTCAAACTTTCCGGAAAATTGACCGTTGCGGTCGCGCTCCTTTATGCCTTTTATCCCGCCCTGACAAGCGGTTGCTTTTACGACCTTCACGAAAACTGTTTTTTGACGCCGTTTTTGTTATTGACCTTCCTGTTTTATGAGAAAAAGCAATGGATCCCTATGTATATCAGTGCATTGCTTGTTCTGTCCGTCAAGGAAGATTCGGCAATCTATCTTCTCTTCTTCGCACTGTTCATTCTTTTGTCGGAACGGAAAAATTGGCGGCACGGTTTGACTTTACTCGTTCTGTCGATCGGCTATTTTATCCTTTGCGCTTATCTGTTGGAAACTTACGGAACCGGCATGATGGTCAACCGATTCAACAATCTGATTTATGATTCGGATGACGGATTGCTCGGTGCCGTCAAAACTGCTTTGGTCAATCCGGGCTACCTGTTGACACAACTCTTCTCGACAACAGATGCCACATGGGAAAAGATCGCTTATCTGTTGCAACTTCTGCTTCCGCTTGGGTTGTTGCCTTTTTGTACAAAAAAGTCTTCCCGCTGGTTATTGACCGCACCGCTTCTGATCAATCTGTTGACAACCTATACCTACCAATACAATTTGAATTTTCAATACCATTTCGGTATTACGGCGTTTTTGTTCTACGCCTTGTTAAAAAACATTCCGGAACTTCACAGTCCCACTCGCAATACCTTGATCAGCATCGGTGCGACGGTCTGCTGTTGTTTCTATATTGCCACAGCGGTTCCGCGCCTCAGCAGCTACCTGACTCGTTGGAACAACGGACACGAAACCTATGAAACCATGGAAGAACTTTTGGACACCATTCCAGAGGACGCTTCGGTTGCCTGTTCGACGTTCCTTTTGGCACACATTGCCGATCGCTCCGAAATCTATGAGTTGTACTATCATCGCTATAAAACCGACGTGGATTACGTTGTTGTGGATTTGCGCTACAGCGACGGAAAAGACTATGTTAACGCTTACAAGATTCAAGATTACGAAATCGTTGTTGAGGAAGAGGGCTTGATCGCAATTTTGAAAAAGCCGGAAGCCTAAAACGCCGTTTTCTTACAACAAAACAGACTGCTCGTTGCGCACACGCGCTCGGAGCAGTCTGTTTTTTATCATGCCATCCGTCCCCGGAGGCTTCCAAAATCGGTACTCGGTTACACTCGATGCCACTCGGAAATCGTACACGCATAATTTCCGCTGATTGGAACATTCATACCGTCCTCATGAAGTTCTTTTCCCGTCAGGACGCGATCCCCGCATTGATAGCTCGCATTACTGTCGGCAAACGGATACAATACAATATCGGCTTGTTGTGATCGGAGAGAAAACGTTAAGATCTTCAAATTCTCCATGTGTTCGTCATAATATTCCAAAGCAAACACCGAATCGGAATCGGCAAGGATCCTGCAAACGGCATTCTGCCAAAAAGGACGTTCTTCCTTAATCCGACAGATGGTTCCGAATTTGCGCAAAGGAAGCCTCTGACAGCAAATTCAAATCGGCACTGATCCCGAACGGTCCTCCCAACATCAATCCGTGCAAAAACGACGGTGTCAATTCAATGGCAAACTCCCATTTGCACTCATGCGCCGACAGCAATTTTTCATTGGAAGTATCATAGATCGGTTCAAAATTTTCCAAGGAACGAATTGCCGCCCATTTTTCCAAAAACTGCGGTGCCATACGAACCAATGTATTCCGAAAGATCCGCATTTCTTCATACGGGCTGTGATTGTCCGAGAGCCAGCAACTGTCAAACAGATCCATATCGCTCAATTCCATTCTGAGTCCGCCGGAAGCACAATTTTCAAAATAAATCCCCGGACAACTGTTTTTTATCTGTTCCAACACCCACCGATGTCCCGCATGATAAGCGGAGAAGGATTTTCTGTCGGCATCGAAAAACAAATCTTGATTAAAATCAAATTTGATCCATTCGATATTGTAACGCTGCACAAGCTCAATCACCGTATCGGCAATATAGTCGGCAGCAGCCGGATCGGCAAAATTCAAGAAATAATTTCCCTGCTTCTTGTCATAAATAAAATATTCCGGATGCGTTTGAACAATCTTCGATTCTCCACCGGCAGATTCAATTTCCAACCAAAAGCCGAATTTCATTCCTTTTGCACGAACCCGATCGCTGATTTCCTTCATGTGACCGCAAAAACCGAAGGTTTGATTTTCGTACCAATCGCCGCGATAATTCCACCACGTGGCACCGTTACCGAACCAACCCGCATCAACGACAAAATATTCGGCACCGATCTCGGCAGCTTTTTCGATTTGGCATAATACGTTTTTGCTGTCGATTCTGTCAAATCGGTAGAGCCATGAATTATAAACGATCGGCATGAGGCGACGCGGAAAGCGACGGTGAAGATACGCATGCAATTTGTGACAATCCAAATCGATTTTTCGCTCGGCTGAATAGCAAATAACCTCCGGAAACGATACGCTTCCTCCCGCATCCAATTTTTGGGCAAAGCCGCGACGATTGACACCGAGTTCCACCACCACACAGTGGTTTTGTCCGCCGGAAACCGCACGAATCGCGCTCATTTCCCATGCGGCATGCGAAATCAGATGAAAAACATAACCGCGGTCGGTTTGTTTATTCCAAACGGCAAGAATCGGTGCCGCACCGGAACAACTTCTGGTACTTTGTACGGAAGCGGTAACGGCAACGTTCAACGGCTCCCATGCGCCCCGACTTTCATTTTGCCAATACTGATACTGCGTATAGACTTTCCCAATCGCCGCCCGGAAAAACAAATCGTGAAGCGAGGCTGTTCATTTCAATCGGATGATCCGAATGATTCAAAAGGATTCCTTTTTGTTCCAAGACACCGTTCTCATCGATCTTCCATTCCAAAGTTGCCGTGCAAACATCATTTTTTGCAACGACACTGTTTGCCCCAAGTTCAACCGAACCGTTCAACTCACCGAAATCTCCGCAAACGCCAAAGAAACCTTCGGCACTTATTTCATGTTCCAAAAAAATTCTTTTCATTTCATTTTCCCTCAAGCCATCTTTTTGTAATCAACATCTCATCAATTTGCGGAAAGCCACGCACGGCATCGTAACAAAGCAGATTGCAAAGTGTGACCGATCTCGGCGTCCTCCCCTTCATCCACCGTCTCATGTGCGTATGCTTCATATAATGCCGCACGCTCACGGTACATATCCAAAAGTGTATAACCCTCCGGCAACACCACGCCGCGATGAACGTAATCGCCAAGCCGCTCCGACAGAACCTCGAAGCTGATCTTCAGATAGATCACACGTCCCAATGTCCGTAAATGTTCCATTGCTTCACGCCCGTACACCACGCTGCCGCCGGTCGAAATCACGGTACGTTCCGTTTCAATGGATGCGTTGACCTCATTTTCGATCCGTAAAAAGCCGTCGATCCCATCGGTCGCAATCAATTCATGCAACAATTTTCCCGTTCTTTCCTGAATCAAAAGATCCGAATCAATAAAACGATACCCCAACTGTTTTGCCAAAAGCACCCCCACGGTACTTTTTCCGCAAGAAGGCATTCCGATTAAAATAATATTATTCTGTTTCATATCCCGTTTCCCCGAAACCGATTTTTCAAAGCGTTTGCAAAAAATGTTCGATACGACGGAATGCCTCCAGAATATGATCGGTCGAGTAGCAGTAGGAAGCGCGTACAAAACCGTCACCGCCCCGCCCGAACGCAGTTCCGGGAACCAGTGCCACACGCTCGGAATACAGAAGCTTTTCGCAAAATTCATCGCTGGAAAGCCCGGTGGATATAATACACGGAAACGCATAAAACGCTCCCTTCGGTTCTCGGCAGGTCAATCCCAAACGATTGAACCCGGAAACCATTAACCGCCGGCGCATATCATACTCTTCCCGCATGGTTTCCACCGCCTCATCTCCGTTGCGCAATGCCTCGATTGCCGCGTATTGAGACGTCGTCGGCGCACACATAATGGCAAACTGATGGATCTTGGTTACCTGTTTGATGATG
Organism: uncultured Ruminococcus sp.; assembly: GCA_964624685.1. Classification (GTDB taxonomy): domain Bacteria; phylum Bacillota; class Clostridia; order Oscillospirales; family CAG-272; genus UMGS1865. The sequence continues at coordinate 10,454 of CAZUYA010000010.1, forward strand.
GGGGCGGGACCGCAAGCATACCCCAAACGCCATCCGGTCATTGAAAACGTTTTGGAAAAGCCGTTGACGATGACCGTGCGTTCCTGCATTCCGTCAACGGATGCGATGGAAACGTGACGATTCTCCCCGAACGTCAACTCGGCATAAATCTCATCCGAAAGAACAAAAATATTGGTCTCACGAAGAACTTCCGCAATCGCCTCCAAATCGGCACGTTCCATAATGGCACCCGTCGGATTACAGGGGTAAGGCAATATCAGTGCTTTTGTTCGAGGCGTGATGGCTGCACGCAGTTCGTCGGCAGTCAACTTAAAATCATGTTCGGCGCGGGTTTCGACAATGACGGGAACGCAACCGCATAACTTTGCAATCGGCTCGTAACAGACATAACTGGGTTGCGGAATGATGATTTCATCGCCGGGACATGCAACGGCACGAATACAAGCGTCGATGGCTTCCGAACCGCCGACAGTAATCAGCACGTCGGTTTTCGGATCATAGGAAATCTGATATTTTCGTTTCACATAGTTGCACACTTCCTGCCGAAGTTGCTCCAGACCGCTGTTGGAGGTGTAGCGCGTTTTTCCGCTCTCCAAAGATAAAATTCCGGCCTTGCGAATTTCCCACGGCGTCGGGAAATCCGGCTCACCGACACCCAAAGAAATAACGCCTTCCATGGTATTGGCAATATCGAAAAACTTGCGGATCCCCGACGGTTTAATATCAACAACAGTCGGAGACAGTAGCTTGCTATAATCCATCACAGCAAATAACTTCCTCTCTCATCCCGACCGTTTCCCAACAATTCCACGTCCAACTCTTTGTAGCGGCGCAAAACAAAATGTGTGGCAGTCGATGTGACGGATTCAATGGTTGATAACTCCTTGGCAACAAATTTGGCAACTTCCTGAAATGTTTTCCCCTTGACGACCACGTTCAGATCATACACACCGGACATCAAGTAAACAGATTCCACTTCCGGATATTTCATCACCTTGGCGGCAACATCTTCAAATCCCAATCCGGCTTTTGGCGTCACTTTCAATTCGATGATCGCCGAAACATACGCGCTGTCCAAACGATCCCAGTCAATGACCGCTTTATAACCGCGAATAACGCCCTCGTGTTCCAATTCCGCGATCTCGGCACACACCGTCTCTTCATCTGTCCCCAACATCGTGGCAAGATCGGCTGGCGATGTACGAGAATCGCGACTCAACAACTTCAATAATTTGGTATTCATAGTTTACACTCCGTCTTTCTTTTCAAAAAAGGGGGCAACCGTCAATCGGCATCCCGTACAAGCTCCATACACTCAATTACAACCGGCGTCTTGGGAACATCATCAAACCAGCCCATCCGCCCTGTCTGCACATTGGCAATCCGATCCACCACTTCTATACCGGAGATTACTTTCCCGAATCCCGCATACTGATGATCCAAATACGGTGCATCGGCATGCATGATAAAAAATTGAGAAGAAGCCGAATTGGGATCGTTCGTGCGTGCCATAGACAAAACGCCGCGTGTATGCGCCAGATCGTTTTGCGAAAAACCGTTTGCGGTAAACTCCCCTCGGATGGCATCAGTCTCTTTCTCGGCAAAAGCTTCATCATAGCCGCCCCCCTGGATCATAAATCCACTGATGACACGATGGAAAATTGTCCCGTCAAAGAAATGCTTTTCGATCAGTGCGAGAAAATTCTCCACCGTCTTCGGTGCTTTTTCCGGATAAAGTTCTGCTGTCATTTCGCCGTAATCGCGAATGATGATTTTAATTTTCGGATGGTTCATTGGATCGTATTCCTTTCTTTTTTCTGATTTCTGAATTAAATTATATATAAATTTATGATCTTTTGTTTTCCTCTATCGGCGGATATGCCGCTCGAAACAGCACTTCAATCCGCTCACATTGTCCGGAAAGATGCAAATATCCAAACAGCACCTCCATTCCGGTAGCCGCACGATACTCACTGACCGTCGCACGCTTTGGGACATTGGAATGTCCGATATTTCTTCCGCGGCGAAAATAAGCTTCTTCCTCTTCATTCAAAAGCGGTAACAAGCGTTTCATCGCCTCAGCCTGTGCCGAAGCGCGAACATAATCCAACGCCGCTACATTCAAATGCGCCGAAGTTGACAGTCCGCTTTGTACCAAATGCTCCCGCACACAAAGTTCCAATACACAATCTCCCAAATATGCAAGTGCCGGCGTGCTGATTTCACGTAGATTCATTCAGAATCCTCCCCTTGTGATCGGTCATCCTGCACCTCGTCTTTCGATTCTTTGGTCTTGACCGCTTTTTGTCGTTTTGCTTCGGCTTTCTGACGTTTGAGTTCTTCCTTTTTTTCCTGATCCTCGCGTGTTTTTTCAGCATCGAGATCCGGATAACGTGCCGCCAATAGGACCTGTACGGTATTTTTCAGATAGGATGACATGGATGCCAATCCCAACAGGAAAGCAAAAAAATCAGACTCGTCCGATACATCCAACTCGGTCTGTTCCGCAAATCTGCGAATCAACGCCACCGCCTGCTCTCGTTCCAGCTCCTTGATGTCAAGACTCCTCACATAGATCCCCTCAAGCATCTGTGCGTCATATTCCGGCAAACGATACACATTTTGCAAGATGCGCTTGATTTCTCCGATCGACAACGTATTCTTCAATTCATAGACTAACAGCATTTGCAAGATTTGCTCTTTGCTGTATTTTTTCCCCTTAATCGGTGAAAGCAAACCGTCTTTGGAATAGTTGTTGATCATGGTCTTTGTCAAGACACGTTCACGGAACAAATCGGACGCTTCTTTCCGTTTTTCGGCAACCAGGCTTGTAATCTGATCCAAATAAAGATCTATGGCTGGAATCTCTTCCGGACGCAGATCGGCATCGCGAACCGCCTCTTGAACCAAAGCCTCCATATCCTGAATATTCATGCCATCGGCTCTCCCTTCCTTTTGATTGAACGCTTCCATCGGTTTTCAAATCCGCATCATGCGTTATGTAGTACCATTATAATGGATTTGGACAAAAAAATCAATACTTTTTCGCAAAAAGGCAAAAAAGAAGTTTTCAAACAATGGGTTTCAATGTTTGACAAAACTTTTCCACAATCATTTTGCATATTTGGTCGAAAAAAGATGAATAAACGATTCAATATGCAAGTTTTCCGCAACTTCCACAGGTTTTTCCACAGCTTGCCTCAGTTTTCCACCGTTGTTCTGTGGAAAACTCCATCCCCGAAAGCTCTGCATCCGAAAGTCCTGCTCCAACACGCGAAAAACTTTTGGTTTTGACTTGCAAAACCGCAAAAAATATGTTATAATATACAGCAATGTGGCACAATTATAAAAAAGCGAATCGCTTTTTGCCATTTCGAACGGAGGATCACAACATGACGGAAGAAAAGAAAATCATTCCCACTGCCGAAGATACAGCGCGCCTGAAAGGGCTCGGATTCCTGCGAGATAAAACGACATCGGATTGTTTCAACGCGCGCGTCATCACACGCAACGGAAAAGTCCGCGCCGACACAATGACAACCGTCGCCGAAGCCGCACGTCAATTCGGTAACGGAGAAATTACTCTGACAACGCGATTGACATTTGAAATTCAAAAAATCCCTTTTGCCAACATTGAGCCGTTCCTGGCTTATCTCGAACAACACGGTTTGGAAACAGGCGGAACAGGTCCGCGCGTGCGTCCCGTTGTCTCTTGCAAAGGAACCACATGTCAATACGGATTGATCGATACGTTTGCTCTTTCCGAAACGATCCATGAACGGTTCTATAAGGGGTATCACAACGTCAAACTCCCTCACAAATTCAAAATCGCGGTCGGCGGTTGTCCCAACAATTGCGTCAAACCCGACCTCAATGACCTCGGCATCATCGGACAGCGCATCCCTGCATTCAGTGCCGATCTTTGCCGAAACTGCAGTCGATGTCTCGTGGAATCGACCTGTCCCATGAAAGCCGTCGTAAAATCGGACGGCATCTTGCAAATCGATCAGCATCTTTGCAACCATTGCGGTAGATGTATCAAGCAATGCCCATTCGGTGCAATGGCGGCGGTACGCACAGGATACCGCATTTACATCGGCGGTCGATGGGGAAAAAAGACCGCACAAGGACAGGCTCTGAGTACAATCTACACATCGGAAGAGGAAGTATTGTCCGTAGTGGAAAAGTGCATCCTGCTCTTTTGTGAACAGGGCATTCCCAGCGAGCGTTTTGCCGACACGGTGGCACGCATCGGTTTTGAACAGGTCGAGGCACTCCTGGCTTCCGATACACTCCTATCCCGCCGAGAAACCATTCTTTCCCATGCACAATAATCGTCCTGCCCTGCCTTTGACGGCACGAATCTTACTGTCTGCCGTCCTCCTCCCGTTGTTCACGTTCCTTGTTGCCTGTGCCGCCCCCGTATCCGATCCGACAGATACCGAAGCGCCCTATTATACATTTACAGATGCAATCGGAACAGAAATCACCCTGACACATCCACCGCAAACAACAGCCGTTCTCTTTTCCTCGTTTGCCGATATTTGGTTGACTGCCGGGGGAACTGTCTCCGTGACGGTCGGAGAAAGTGTTGAACGCGGATTTGCAGGCGATACCGCGATCCTCGTGGATTCCGGCGCCGGAAAGACCATCAATACCGAAGTTCTGCTTGCCGCCGAACCGGACTTTGTAATCTGTTCAGCCGACATTGAAAAACAGGTACAAGCGGCACGGCTACTGAATCAAAACGGCATTCCGGCCGCCTGTTTTCGCGTGGAAAGTTTTTCCGACTACCTGCAAATGTTAAAAATTTGTACCGATATTACAGGAAACCCGGAAGCATATCGCCTTTACGGAACCGATGTTCAAGCCGATATTCAAGCGCAACTGAACGCCCTTCCGCAACAGGAAACAGCACCGCGGATTCTATTCGTCCGTGCAAGTTCGGCTTCCATCAAGGCAAAAACGACAGCCGATCACTTTGTTGCCGCCATGCTGTCCGAAATCGGTGCTTATAACATCGCCGATCAAATCCCGGCATTATCGGACAGATTGAACGATGAAGTTTTGGTACGGGAAGATCCGGACTGCATTTTTGTTTCTATCATGGGAAGCGAAGAAGGTGCGCACAATTATGTCGCGCAAAACACCGTTTGGCAAACATTGACGGCAGTACAAACAGGACAATGCTTCTACTTACCGAAAGACCTGTTCCAATTCAAGCCAAATGCCCGTTGGGGTGAGGCATACCGTTATTTGATTACATTACTGTATGAAACCGATGAATCTGCATAAACATACACGAATTCTCCTGTTGCTGTTAAGCGTCGGATTGCTTTTGTGTGCCCTTCTTTCCACCTTGATCGGCGGGACGACTTTGCCGCCGATGGACGCACTCTATGCTCTGTTCGGGCATGGAGATCGCGCATCCGTCATCATCATGCAACAGATTCGCCTGCCGAGAACTTTGGCGGGGATTTTGGCAGGAATTGGGTTATCCGTTTCCGGTGTCCTGCTACAAAGAGTCACAGACAACCCATTGGCAAGTCCCAATGTTATCGGAGTCAATTCCGGTGCCGGATGCGCCGCGGTCATTCTGCTGGCATTTTTTCCGTCTGCCACTCACCTTTTGCCGTTTGCGGCATTTCTCGGCGCATTTGCAACAACCCTTTTGATCGTCTGCATGGCAGGACGGATCGGCGGTTCCAAAGTGACGGTCATCCTGGCGGGCATCGCCATGACCGCCGTTCTCAATGCCGTCATCTCCTTCATCTCCACTTTGAACACGGACGTACTGATGTCTTACAACGATTTTTCGGTAGGCGGTTTTTCCGGCATTTCCTTGGAACGCTTGGGTGTTCCCGCAATCTTCATTGTTCTTGCTTTGTGCATTGCCTTCTTCCTGGCAAAGCCGTTGGAGGTTCTCCGTTTGGGGGACGATACCGCGTCATCCTTGGGAATTCGAGTGCGTATGTTGCGAACCGTCACGCTGTTGTGCGCCTCAGCATCGGCGGCGGCAGTCGTCAGTTTTGCCGGACTGTTGGGATTTGTCGGTCTGATCGTTCCGCATCTTTCCCGCAGTTTGGTCGGTGAAAAGATGCGTGTTCTGCTACCGACATCGGCACTTTGCGGAGGAATTTTAGTTGTCATTGCCGATACATTGGGACGCACCCTTTTCTCTCCAGGAGAATTGCCCGTCGGCATTCTGATGTCGCTCATCGGTGCCCCGTTCTTTCTGTTTTTACTGTTCAGGAGGCGTTCAAATGCTTGAAATTCGTGCATTAAATGTTACTTTTTCGCATCGACGCGTTCTGACCGATCTGTATCTCTCCCTTGTTCCCGGCACATTGACCGCTTTGATCGGAAAAAACGGTTGCGGAAAATCTACCTTGATCCGTTGCATCGGCGGACAATGCGCCTATGACGGTCAAATTTTGCTGAACGGACAAGATCTGGGCAACTTGTCACCGCGTGAGCAAGCCAAACAAATCTCCATCCTGCCGCAAAAGCTTGCATCGCCGCATATGACGGTCGAGGATCTCGTCGATCTCGGTCGAAATCCCTATCTGCATTTTGGACAGCGACCGACGGAACGAGACAAGAACGCAGTCATGCAAGCAATCGATCGAGTTGGAATTCAATCGCTACGTGACTGCTTTTTGGATGAATTGTCCGGCGGCGAACGGCAAAAGGCATATCTTGCCATGATCTTGGCACAAGATACGCCGTTGATGATTTTGGATGAGCCCACCACCTATATGGATCTTCCCTATGCACATCACTTTTTGCAACTGCTGAATCGCTTCAAATTGCAGGAAAAGAAAACGATTCTGCTTGTTCTGCATGACCTCAATTCGGCGGTTCGTTACGCCGACCGCATTGCCGTCATGGATTCCGGCACCATTCTCGCACATGCCGATACGGAGGACATGTTGAAGCAACAAACCATAGAACATCTGTTTCAAATTCAAAAATATGAAGTTGACGGGCATTGCTTTTTTGACGGACTGTAAACATTCAAACAATTTTAATAATATAAATAATTTATTTGGAGGAACATTATGCTAAACGATTTGACATTGAAAAAGGATATTCAAAGCTTTTCCGTATCTCCCGAGAATGTTACGGGAGAAAAAGGGAACGGAGGACGCGCCGTTGATGGCATGGGTGCAAACGCCGCAAGAGAATTGGGGATCGGTTGGAAGATCAGCCCTTGTGTCCCTCTGCAAAACGGAGAAACCATCACATTGGCAAACATCAAAGGACAAGGGGCGATCAAGCATATTTGGATCACGACCAACAGCCAATCAGAACGACTTTTGATCTTGCGAATTTATTTTGACGGACAAAAAAAGCCTGCCGTTTGCACCCCACTTTCCGATTTCTTTTGCAACACCGACAGCCAAGAATACCGCCAAATCAGCAGTTTGCCGATCTGTTGCAATCCGAGAAAAGGCTTGAATTGTTATTTTGAGATGCCCTATTTTCGGGAATTTCGAATTGAATTGGAAAATCTCGGGAGTCAGCCCTGCTCGGTCTTTTACCAAATTGACTGCGAAAAAAAGCAGATCCCGGAAAACAGTCTGTATTTTCACGCCTGCTTCCGTCGGATCAATCCACTGCCATATTTGGAAGTCTATCCGATTTTGAATCAAATTCAAGGTTGCGGACAATACGTCGGGACTTACTTACACTGGGGCGTTAAATCCAACGGTTGGTGGGGAGAAGGAGAAATCAAATTTTACATTGATGGCGACACGGATTTTCCGACCATCTGCGGCACAGGAACCGAGGATTATTTTTGCGGATCCTATGATTTTGAAGTGGACGGAAAATATATAGAATTTGACACACTCTATACCGGGTTGAGTAAAGTCAATCGAACAGACGATGCGTATCGTTCACAACGATATTTTGATATGTATCGTTGGCACATCACCGACCCGGTCTATTTCAAAAAAGATCTGCGCATCACCATTCAAGCCTTGGGATGGCGAAGCGACAAACGTTACCTCCCCTTGCAGGACGATATTTCATCCGTAGCATACTGGTATTCGGACAATTTGGAGGATGATTACGGTCCTGCTCCGACAGCAAATGAATTGGAACTAATTAAATAAAGCGGTTTTCCGTGCAAAAAAGCCAATATTCCCATGTCATACAGCGATATAGGAAATTGGCTTTTTTTCATGATATTGTTTGTGATTCAAGTCGCCACACCGGCAAACTGGTTGCTGTACAGCTTTGCATATTCGCCGTTCAAAGATAACAATTGCTCATGTGTACCGGATTCGGCAACCACACCGTCCTTGATGACAACAATCCGATCGGCATCCCGTATGGTTGATAACCGATGGGCAATGATCAGAGATGTCCGATCCTTCATCAATGCAACCATTGCCTGTTGAATGTGCATTTCGGTTCTGGTATCCACGTTGGAAGTCGCTTCATCCAAAATCAAAATTTTCGGATCTGCCAACACCGCGCGCGCAATTGCCAAAAGTTGCCTTTGCCCTTGAGAAAGGTTGGCACCCGATTCAGCCAACACCGTATTGTAACCTTCCGGTAACCGCTCGATGAAATGATCGGCTTTTGCCGTCCGTGCCGCCGCTTTCATTTGTTCGTCGTCGGCTTCCGGGTGACCGTACTTGATGTTGTTGCGGATCGTATCGGAAAACAGCACCGTGTCTTGCAATACAATGGCAATCATATGCCGCAAATCGGCTTTCGGAATCTTGGTTATATCCACGCCATCCACCGTAATGGAACCGCCGTCCAATTCATAGAATCTGGTCAACAGATTGACAATGGTGGTTTTTCCGGATCCGGTCGCACCGACAATGGCAATTTTTTGCCCCTTTTGTACGGACAGGTTCAATCCTTTCAAAACAGGCTCGCCGGGAACATATCCGAACTGCAAAGAGCGGAACTCAATATTCCCTTGAATCTCATTTTCCTTTAATGTACATGTCCCGTTATCGACTTCATCGGCACTGTCCATAATCTCAAAAATCCGTTCGGCACCTGCCAGAGCAGTCAAAATACTTGAATATTGATTGGCAATCTGATTGATCGGATGCGTAAATTTTTTGGAATACTGCAACATTGCCTGAATACTGCCCACCGTGACAGCACCGATTCCGCCCAACACCATCCAACCGCCGGTTGCCGCAATCAAAACATACTGCAAGTTTCCGATAAAATTCATGATAGGTCCCATAATGGATCCCCATACCTTTGCTTTGACGGCACATCCGCGCAACTCGGCTGAAACAGCCGCAAATTTTTCAACCGCTTCCTGCTCTTTGCCAAAAGCAACAACCGTTTTATAAGACGTTACATTCTCCTCTACCTGTCCGTTCAATTGTCCCAACAAGCGTTGTTGCCGAACAAAATATTTTCGCATAAAGGTTCCAAGCTTAGAGGATACAAAAACAGACAGCGGAATACTCACCATGGCAATCAACGTCATTTGCCAGCTGTAATAAAGCATCATTACCAACGCACCGACCAAAGTCAAAACACAGGAAAACAGTGTGGTAACCGATTGAGAAACCGCATTGGAAACATTCTCAACATCGTTTGTCATACGCGACATAATATCGCCATGACGATGGGAATCGGTATATCCGATGGGAAGACGTGAAATTTTTCGGAACAAATCGCCTCTCATACTGCGTACCGTTTGCTGAGACAAGCGTGCGGATAGCAATCCCTGAAAAAAGGAAAACACGGCACTGCATGCAAAAACGATTGCCATGATGATCAAATAACCGACCAATTGTTCAAGATCAACCGTCAGTTTTCCGATATTGGGATCAACTGTAATGGTATCAATTGCTTTGGCTTGAAAAAACGGTCCCAATAAATCAGCAACCGTCACTGCCAACATCATACATAACAGCATCCCCAAAACAATCTTATCTTTTCCGATATAGCGCAACAAGCGCAAAATGGTCTGCCTTGTATGTTTCGGTTTTTCTGCATTCATTCTTGCCCCCATGGGACCACCCCGTCTTCCTCCCAACGGGATCATGGGCGGCGTACTCGGTTCCGTATGTGTTGTTTTTGGTTCTTGTCGATTCATACGGTACGACCTCCCTTCTCGTTTTGACTCATTTGAGAATGATAAATATCACGGTATGTTGCGCAAGTACGCATCAATTCATCGTGCGGTGCGCAATGCGTCACGGTCCCGTTCTCCAAAACCGCAATGCGGTCGGCATTTTTGACACTGGCGATCCGTTGTGCAATCAGAATCACGGTTGTTCCCTTCAAATTTTCATGCAATGCGGCTTGCAAGCGTGCTTCTGTTGCAAGATCCAACGCCGACGTGGAATCATCAAAAATAAGAATCTCCGGTTTGCGCGTCAATGCGCGCGCAATGGACAGACGTTGCTTTTGCCCGCCGGACAAAGACGCGCCTTTTTCTGCAATAAAGCTTTCATATCCGTCCTGAAAACCGTTGATAAAATCATCCGCCTGCGCAATGCGGGCAGCTTTTTTGATGTCTTCATCATCGGCATTCGGATCTCCCCAACGAATATTATTGGTAATGGTATCCGAAAACAGCTCACTCTTTTGCAGAACGTATCCGATCTTCTTCCGAAGATTCTCCACATCATATTCTTGAATCGGAACCCCGTCAATCTCCACGCTTCCTTCCGTAGCATCGTAAAAACGCGGAATCAAGTTCACCAAAGAAGTTTTTCCGCATCCCGTCTCGCCGATGATCGCCAACGTTTCTCCGCGTCGGATCTCCAGGTTGACATCCTGCAAAACAGGACTTCCGACCGTCCCCGGATAACGAAATCCCACATGGTGCATGGAAACGGCAATCGGAGACTCCGTCCCCGTTCTTTTGCCGCCGATGATCACAGGCTCGGTATGCAATACTTCCCGCACACGTCCGCCGGATGCCATTGCACGAGAAACAGACTGAAACATATTCGTTGCCATCATAATGGATTGCAACACCTGTGTAATGTAAGTCACTCCCGCCATAATGGTACCCGTGGACATTCCGCCAATTCCGGCATTCAGATCAATGGCACCGATGTAAAGTAATGCAATGACCGCCCCGTTCTGCACAAGCGTCAAAACAGGAGGAACAATCGCCATCAATTTCAAGACTCGGTAATTGACAGAACAAAGCTCTCCATTGGCGTTTGCAAATCGCTCGTTTTCAAAGCCCTCACATACATAAGCCTTGACGACACGCGCCCCGCTGACATTCTCCTGTACAACGGAATTGACACGATCCAATTTTTTTTGCATGACGGAATACATGGGAACCGCACGTTTGAGTACCACAACGATCGTCACCGCCAAGATCGGTAAGGCACAGAGCAAAATCACGCCGAAATTGACATTGAGCATCAAGAGCATAACCGTTCCGCCGATGAAAAACATGGGAGCGCGAACAAAATGCCTGGTAATCATCTCAACAAATTCAACGACCATGGAAATATCGTTGGTCATTCTGGTTACCAAAGAGCCGGTCGTAAAGCGGTCTGTTTGCTCGATGGACAACGACATGACACGCGCATACGCATCTCGGCGCAAATCATGTCCGAACCCTTGCGCGGCACGCGCTGAGGTATAAGCGCAAAATGTTCCGAAAAATCCGCCGATCAAAGTAATGAGCAACATCATCCCGCCGAACGTCAAAATAATGTGCAATTGATTAAAACTCTCACCGTACAGTAAAGTCATTACATGCCAGGCAAACCCACCGTCGGCACGAATCCCTTCTAACCCGTTTTCCAAAATGCCGTAATCCACAATATACGACATAAAAAAAGGGAGGCATAAATCAGCCAATACCTCACACATCATCATCAAAGGAGAGATGATTGCCAAAAAAAGATATGGTTTAATATAAGATCTTAAATTCTTTTTCAAAATGCTTTCTCCTTTTCTTCCTAAAAAATCATTGATCGTTTTTTCAAAAATTCGTATGTTTTTCCTTTTCCATGGACAAAATATTGTCACGCATTCGTTCCAAAAGCTTCCTCATTTGTTCCTGTTCCTCGGCAGAAAAACCGGTTAGCAAAGTCGCCTCCAATTCCTGCACCCGTTCCCACACACGGCGGTTATGTTCTTTTCCTTCAGCAGTCAAATACACTCGCGTCATACGTTGATCCGTTTGATCCTGCTCTCTTTTGACCAATCCCTCTTCCTCCATTTTTCGCAACGTCACACTGACCGTCGGCGGTTTGAGGTGCGTGACCTCGGTCAAAAAAAGCTGACTGACACCATCCCCGTGTTCCAATGCCCGCATCATCAACCTGGCACTGTCCTGCGCCATCACACCGTTCAATTCACAACCTTTCATCTTCATATGAAACAGACGTGAAATCTCGTTGATTAACATCGGCGGTGTCGGATGCTGCGGATGTCCTATCCGAAATTGCTTCAATTCTCCCATACATTCCGATTCTCCTGCATAAAATTAGTTTATAAATAAATTATATCGTGATTTTATGACAAAATCAAGGTTAATTTATGAATAAACGGTAAGTTTGAGAAATAATTGTTGCAATTCGACAGCAGTCATGGTTATCATTGTTACTTATGAAAACAGAACAATCGGCACACATTAAGTAACAGCAACTCGAACGACAGATTCCTCTCTGCATTCCGTCGTTTTCAATTGCCAAAAATCGAACGCACGGAACCATTGGCAGGCAAGTTCCGCTCACCGTCCGAGAAAGAAAGGAAACCTATGAAACAACGAATTTGGAAGCTCCTATGCTGCTTCCTCCTTGTGTGCGCCACCATGCTTACAATACCGGTGCACATCTTGGCGGAAACACCCGAAAAGGAGATCGCTATTGCCATGAGTCAATCGTTCACTGACTCCGCCGCATTCACTATTCGTCAACCGCCATCCAATTCTTCACACCTTCCAACGCTGTCGGTTGAAGATCTGAAAGATCTTTACGTCTACCCCGGAGGCATGCCGTTTGGTGTGAAATTTTATACGGAAGGTGTTACAATCGTTGGTTTTTGCGATGTGGAAACCGACCGCGGAACCGTCAATCCGGCAAACATGGCTGGATTGCATCAAAAAGATATGATTTTGAAAATCAACGGGGAAACGCTCAACAGTGCCGCCGAACTGACAGAACGGATTGAAAATTGCAACGGGCAGGAATTAACATTACTCTGCCGCCGCGACAATCGTGAGTTTGAAGTGCGGTTGCAACCGGTCTATTGCCCGGCAGAAGCACGGTACAAAACCGGTATTTGGGTTCGGGACAGCGGTGCCGGAATCGGAACCGTCACATTGATCTTACCGGACACAGGCGCATTTGCCGGACTTGGACACGGAATTTGCGATGCCGATACCGGAACATTGGTCGCTATGAAGCGCGGAACCGTTTCCGATGTAATCATATCAGCTGTAGTAAAAGGAACCTCCGGTGCACCCGGAGAATTAAAAGGATATTTTAACGCCGGAAAAGTCGGCGCATTGTTGGGAAATTCCGATTGCGGCGTTTGGGGCGTTTTTTCCGAAATTCCGGAAACTTCAGCCGAACCGATGCCGATCGGTCTGCGGGATGAAATTGAAGAAGGCGATGCTTATATTCTTTGCACATTGGATAACAATCAAACCGAACAATATGATGTTAAAATTTCCAACATCAATCACGACGCGACCGGTTCCAAATGTTTTACCGTTACCGTTACCGATAAGGACCTGTTGGCTGTTACCGGCGGCATCGTGCAGGGAATGAGCGGTTCGCCGATCATTCAAAACGGAAAGATCATCGGTGCGGTCACACACGTTCTCATCAACCAACCGTCCGTCGGGTATGGAATTTTTTTGGAAAATATGTTGGTCAATATGCCGCTGCTAACAAAATAAAAGGGGTGTTGACACCCCTTTTTTCAAATTCTGTAAAAATCATTGGATTTTCATTTTTCCACACGTGCAGAGTTGCCGTGTTTCCAATCCAAACGGATATATGCCGAAATCACCGAAATAAGGCTAAAAACTTCGCATAAGATTGCACCAATCGCGACATTGACGCAATTGTAGACCAACCAACACGGAGAATTGACAAATCCGCACATCCGAACAGTCTTGGCATCTTTCCCGGAAAATCCAAATGTCATCACCGTCATCGCAATAACGGGAAACACTTCGATCAGCAAATTTCGTGCTGTCGGTTCCTTTCCAAACACAGTAAAAGTGAGAACATAGGAAAGAATATAGAGGCACACAAATCCCGCAATGACCGGTTTGATATGCTTTCGAAACCGATCGGCGTTCATAAAAACAATTCCTCTGAATACTCCGAGAATATTCATCAATGCACCTGTGATTCCGCCCAACAGAAAAAAGTTGACAGCAAATAATGCCGATCCCAACGATTGAAAACCGAGAATCCCGCGTTTACTTTTGAATTGAAACGATAGTATATTGATACACATCGCAACAATCCCAACCGCTTGTGCAAAAAAATCCATTTTCCAAACCATTCGAACCGAACAATCGGTTCGCCCTTCTTCCCGAATTTTACAATCGAAACCTTATACATTATAGCACGCAAACAACCGTTTGTCAAGAGCGAAAGCAGAAAAACAAAATATGTTCATCTTACAATATTATAGATCGAATAACCGATTTCCCATCATAGATCGGACGGTGTCCCACCATCATCTGCGTTTTCAATCGTTTCGGACACCGCGGAACCGTCCGGATTTATCAAGTGAACCGGTTCCGAATCTAAACGCTTGCGTCGCCGTTCACGCCATCTTTCTTCAATGGTTTTTCCGGAGATACAAACCGTAGCACAACCTGCCGATCCACACAAAAGCAGCATCCTTTTGACACGCCGCACCATGTACTCGTTCTCCACATAAATTGTAATCCTGTCTTCAGCCGCGCGTTTCCCGGAACCGAATGCAAATGCACCCAACTTTTTGACCGTGTGCGATAAAAAGACTTCCCGCAGACGTGGCGTATGAGCAAAAGCATACGCACCGATTTGTTGCAATCCAAGCTCCGTATGCACCCGTTTCAATCGAAAACAACCGTCAAACGCATGGCTTCCGATTACTCTTAGTCGAATCGGAAGCGAGACTTCATTGAGAGCCGAACAATTACGGAACATCCCGCGTGGAAGGATTTCCATATCCGGCGGCAATTGCAATTCCCGCAAGGAAATGCAATCCCGAAACAAATTTTTCCCCTGTTGGCAAGCAACAGTCTCCGATTCCACGCGTTCCAATTCGGTACACCCGCGAAAGGCACCGTCTCCAATGGATTGCAGTTGCGCCGGCAAAACAATCGTCTTTAAGGCGCGACACCGATAAAACGATTTTTTTCCGATGCGACGCAATTCCTGTCCGAATTGTATTGCTTCCAACGTCAAACAGTTGGCAAATGCACGTTCACCGATCGAAGAGAGCATTTCGGAATGTTCTATCTCATGCAACCGCTCACACCCGCAAAACGCCTCCACGGATAAACCAATTGCGTTCTCCTGTGGCAATGTGACTTTTTTCAATCGGCGACAACCGGCAAACGCCTCCGACTTAAGAGCCGAAAGAGACGATGGAAGAACGACCTCCTCCAAGTGCATTCCCCGAAATGCCCTTTTTCCGACGGTCACAAACTCTTCCGACGACAAATCCAGTATTTCTTCCGACGAACGGAAACGAAGAAGTTGCCATTTTTTGATTTTCAAACGTGTTTTCATAGGATTTCCTCCTTGATAGGCAATACCGTCTCATCTGTACAGTCCGAACTGTTTGGAACCGAAACAAGCGGAGAAAATTGCAACAGTGCCTCCGTGCATACCACGGTTGCACCATCCATCATGCGGAACAAAAATCCATCCGTTACAGGTGTACGATAAACTTGCAACGTATGTCCCAATGTTGCTTCATGCACAAAGGAGAGCATCATTCCCGTAACACGGCGATGACAAATATCGGGAGTAAAATCACAAAGCACATCCGGATAATGAGTATTGTTCATATGCCCGTTATAATCAATATCCGAATAAACAATCTTCCGTTCTCCAACCATTGTCATATCGTCAAGATGCATCGGCGGCAATCGGCGCGGAAAAGGTAAGTGCAACGCCGCCTCCGGCTCCGACTGAAAAGGAGAATCCTCTGCTCGTACCAAACGGCGCGTTTGCAAATTCATCAATGCCCACACGGAAGATGCCTCGGCGATCACATCGTCATTGCGTAAAATCCGAAAGCACCGGTTACATCCAAAGCCTTTGCTTTCGCACACCCATGTTTCCACATCAATTTCATCCTTGGCATACAACGGTGCGTAAAAAGAGACAGAAATGCTACTTAATAAAAAAGCCAATCCGAGCCGATCCCGCATTTCGTCCAATGACATCAACGAGGAACGTACATGGTCCCCGCCCGTTTCCTGCATGTACATAAAAAGCTTCGACGGTCGAGCACAACGATTGGCATCGGTATCGTGCCATTGAACGGTATAGTGGCGTACAAATTTCATATTTTCCATCCTTTTATATGACATGTAAAATTGCATCAAGTGCAAAGGGGAAAACTTCTAACGAAGTTTTCCCCGACGCACACTTTTTACAAACCGTTTCTCAACGATACGGTTCATTCTTCTTTGCCTGTCTCATCTGCTTCACCGACAGCATCTTCCATTTCGGAAACGCTTTCAGCAACATCATCGGCAGGTTCCGATACAACTTCTTCGGCAACTTCCTCAGCTTCAGAAGCGTTTGAAACAATTTCTTCCACTTCTATGGTTTCGGCTTGTTGTTCCGTTTCCACGGGCAACTCCTCTGCCGACTCTGTTGTGGAAGGTTCTGCCTCTGCCGCGCCATCGGCATCGAGTGCCTCATCGGATACAATATCCTCAGCTTGCGGTTCGACTGCAACCGTTTCATCGGTCACCGGCGTTTCGGCAAAATTCTCTTCCGGTTGTTCCTCAACGGACTGATCCGCAACATCCGATTCATCTTGCGGCAACGGCTCAACCGTCTCCTCGTTCGTTGCAAGTTCTTCACCGACAACTTCGAGTTCAATCGCACCGTCGGATTCTTCCGCAGCCGGCGTTTCCGTCGTCTGTTCGGTAATGGCTCCGTCGGTTTCCTCTTGCTTCTCTTCTGTCTCTGCAAGGGGAGCATCTTCCTGTAAGGGTTCTTCAACCGCAAGATCCTCCTCCGGATATTCCTCCACCAGGTCTTCCTCGCGGTATCCAAAGAATTTTGCAATTGCCAATCCTGCCGCTGCAACCGCCATGCAAACCGCATAGAATGCAGATACAATCGCGGTAATCACTTTTAAGAAGAGATTCGGCTTCAGTTTTCCGGTGATATACAGAACATAGAACAGAGCGATCAACAAGATCAAAATGACAATAATCAAAACAATGCACAGCACCAACAAAGAAGGTGTCAAATCCTCGGCAACAGGTGCAAAACATGCAACCAAAACCGTATTCGAGAAGGTATTACTCCACTCCTTAAAGTCTGCATTGCCGGAAATGCTTGCCAATGCTTGATCGGCATCATAGAAGATCTGACCGTTGACAAGGTATTTGTTTTGGTAAACAGCCTGCTTGAGCGTATCCTGCACGGAAGCGATCAAAGTTCTTTCATCGACCGTCTCAACCAAAACATAGCTGTAAACAGCGATCATATTCTTTCCGTCAAAGGTCAGCGATACCAAAACCAAATCCGAGGACACCGCGTCGCGATTCCAAATCGTACCCGCCGGAATCGTAATTGCGGGCAATGTCCGAATGGTACCGTAAGCATCACTTGCATTCTGACCGTTTGCATCTACATAATCGATCATTGCCGATGTATAGGTTACCAGGATCGTAACATCGGATTCCGGCATCACGAATGTTCCGTTTACGGAATCGAAAGCGACAACCGCATTGGCAGAATCTTTCACCGTAACCACGGTAACCATACCGGTCATTTGACGGATTTTCAACTGAATCTTTGTATTCGCAACAGCCGAAATAACAGCGGTACCGTTGACAGTCACCGTAACATTACCATCGGTGTTGATCATATAGATTCGATCGGCATATGCCGCATACACATTCAACGTTCCGGAACGAATCGCGGTATTCCATTCGGCAAGGGTATAATCGTTCAAACGTTTTCCGTTTGCATCCACCCAATATGCCGCTTTAGACACATTGGAAGAATCCCATCCGAGGAGAGAACCGACGGTCGGCAAATTCGTACGATCAGCCAACTCGGATACGGAGTATGTTTGACTATTCAACAATGTTGTACCGTTATAGAAGTTGACATTCACTTTCTTGTCGGTTGCCGAAGCATTCACCAGGAACAGATTGATGTCGCTTTGCGCATAACAATTTGCCCACAGATCCTCCAATTCAAACCAAGCCCAACCGGCAGTTGCATCATAGCCTTCCGGCAGTGTTCCGATTTGCGTCCGGAGTTCCTCCACGTCCGTAAAGGCGGTGTAAGAAATCGTTCGGTCAGTCAACAACGCTCCGTTGACATAATAGAACACATGGTAGACGGCAAT
The DNA here is from genome assembly GCA_964624685.1 of uncultured Ruminococcus sp. Taxonomy (GTDB): domain Bacteria; phylum Bacillota; class Clostridia; order Oscillospirales; family CAG-272; genus UMGS1865. The sequence continues at coordinate 28,985 of CAZUYA010000010.1, forward strand.
TTGGGCAATATGTTGCAGTGTAATGGCATAATCCGGCATCACATATGTACCGGAAGAATTCAACAATGTAATTTCCTGTTGTGCCGTTCCGTTGACAGCACGGGAAAGACGAATCTGATCGACTTTGATTGCCGTGATGCCGTTTACGGGATCAATGGAATCCCAATGGAATTCATAACCTTTTTCATAATAGGTTGCGTCAATCGGATAGCTTGCGATCTGTCCGGAAGGCAAATCGCCGCGCAATTCTTCCGGAAGAGAAGACGCATCATAGTTGTTGTTGTGATAAACTTTATATTTATTCACAAGTTCAAAAGTGGAGAAGTGAGGAGCGGAGAACGTCACGGAAATTCCGGTCACATAAGTAAATTCGATCTCTTCTTCCCCATCAACGATCAAAAACGTCTTTTGGTCTTCCCCTTGTTCCACAACATCAAACGGTACGGTAACCTGCACCAAGCTGTTGTCAAAACGACCGGCATCCACTTTTTGGGCATTTTCAGCAGCGGAATGTCCGAAGTAGAAATCCAAGGTAAACGCACTCGCACCACTGTTTGCATTGTAAGACGATGTCGTGGTCGGCGCATAGCGCAAGCTGACACTCTCAAAATTCGTTTCCTTCAACAAAGACCACAACGTTTTGAGCATTTGATTCGAAAGTTGGATCTTGTGAACGGATGCGGAAGCACTCAAAATCACACCGTGGATATTTTCGGCATTCTCGCCGATTTGTTGCAAGAACGTTTTGGAAATCACCAACTCTTTTGCCACATCTCCCCAAGAACCGTTCCAAACAACGTTCCAATACCCGTCTGCAAAATAAATGCTGTAGTGATCCTCATCCGAACCATTGTAGATTCCGCCCATAATGGTCAATCCGGCGGACTCATAATCTTTGGTGTAATTCCATGTAAAGGTCAAATTCTTGCAAATGATATAAGAATCAATCGACCCCATGTCTGCGCCGGTATCAACATCATTCCATGAGAGCTGATATGTATGAACATAATCGACAATGGCAGGGTTGCTCTCCTCTGTCAGACTCATCAACCATTCATAACAATTCAAATCTGCATTGTAGGCAACAGACTCCAAATATGCCTTCAAAGCGGTTCCCTTTTGTACATTTTCCAATGTCAAAACAGTCTCTCGATCTGCATAGGGTTGGCTTGCATCGTAAGCTTTAATCTCGATTGTGACCAACTCATCGGCATACACTTGCTTCCAAGTCAAGGTCAGATCGGCGGTTACCACACTCTCTTCATTGAAGGTCTCGTTGGTCACAACACCGTCCTTGACCTGTACCCAAAGATATTGATAATATTGAGGTGCAGTGCCACGCAGTGCCGTCATTTGATTGTATTGATTCCATTCCTTCAACTTGGTATTCTCACGAATCAACCAGCTTCCCAAAACGGAAGCGGTATCTTCCCAATCAACCAAAGTTACGGTATAGTATTCCGCCATTCTCCATGTCAAACTGATATTCCCGTTGATGGGAGCAGTTAGATCATAATCTTGGTTGGTGTCTACCGTTGTCAGAATCAAATCCTCATCCGGCGTTTCGTCGGAAATATTGGCATATTCACGAATGAAATCACGGATTTCCTGCAATTGCGCGTCGGACAAAACAGTACCTTCCCGCACGGTAAGCGTATAGATCGGTGCACCGTCCAAACGATTCGGATCGAAAATTTGAACTTGATACGTCACTTCGGTCGCAGGCAGTTCCCACGTCAAAGTCAAGTTACTCTCAAGTACCGTATTCCAAGATGTGAATTCATTCCGATTACCATTCTTCAAAGAGAACCAAACGATCTCTTCACTCAAAAGCGAGGGAGCATTCAGATAGGTACGAACCATGTCGTCCAGCTCGTCTCTGTATTGTGCCAAAGATTCTCCGTTCGGAATCTTGATTTCGCCGACAAGCGCATGGCTGTCGGGATCCACAACAAATACAGAATGGGTTCCGTCCTCCACGTCGGCAATAACATGTACGTCGGCGGCAGGCATGTACTCATAGTATTCATGCGTCAGAACATCCATCCATCCCTTGAAGGGGGACTCCGTTGCAGACGCGTACGATTGCATCAATGCCAGCTCCGTTCCTTCCGGCAGGAACATGGAACGGATCGGTTGCGCGTTCTCATCATAGAACGAAATACGGTACAACCCGTTCACCTTGACGGAAAGATCGACACCGAGATTTAGTGTATCATCCGTAAAATAGCTCAACAAAATTCTCGCAGCCGACTCAATGGCATCAACACCAATGGGAAGTTTTGCCGCAAGTGCCGAAATCGCCCGATCAATGCCTTTTTGCATAAGGGCAACGGGACGGTATTCCAACTTGGCATCGTATTGGAAAACGCCCTCTCCACGATACAGATCGGACAAATGCAACGTATTCAACCGATCGCCGACCTGAGATGCCAAAAGCTTTTCCAAAACGGAAACGACTTTATTTTGAATCAACTCGTAAGCGTCGCGATTGTTTTCAATGAGCGCAACAACTTCTTCATACAAATATTCCAACGGTGCTTCCTGTTTTGCGGCATCGCGCAACAGTTGTGCAAAGTCAACATTCTGACCGTACCGATCGGTTACGCCGACTTTTTCAGCCAAACGATTCAAAATTTCAACCGGATCACCGTCGGGGAGACGGTCAAATGCCGAAATCTCTTGTCCCAATTTGGCTTCAATCTTCTCACACAAAGATTCCAACGTGGGCAGATCGCCCGCACGGATCATCAAATCAGCCGCCGTCAGATCGGTAAAATCTTTTCCGGTTGCTTCCTTAATATAATCCAACAGCAACTGCACATACGCATTGGTCATGACCTCGCCATATGCCGTGTCAAACACCGACGCATCAACCGCATTGAACAGAGCAACGATCTGCTCTAATGTCAAACCGTCAATGAATGCCGTTACATCATTTGCATTGGCATCATACAACTCCAGAATACGATCTTTGAGTGCCTGCAACTCAGCGTCATCGGAAGTTTCCATTTTCTCCAACGCCACTTTGATAACGGTTGCAAATTTGGAAGGCAATGTAAAGTCGGCATGCAAAATGCCGTCCTTGAAATCATAGGTTACAAACCGATCCAAAATCGCCTTGAGCTTTGCCGCCGCAGAGCGTATCTGCTCAACGCCGCCGTCCAACAGCACATTCACGGTCAAAGCCTTTGTCATCTCGGCATTTTCGGTTTGCTCGGAACGATACGTGACGGAAGCGTTCAAAGAGAACACCTTGCCGTCGTCACCCATTGCGGCAATATCCTCCAATTCGGGAAGAATCTCTTCCAAAACCGCGGCAAGATTTGCCGTATTGATAAACAGCAGATTCCCATCCTTCTTCGTAACGGCAATGTCGTTGATCGTAATTTCGGAAATATTCTTTTCCAATACGCCCAACACAGCCGTCAAAGCCGAAATGTATTGATCGGAATCGATCAACTTCAAAGCGTCTTTCCAAGTACCGTTGGTGCGAAGTTGATTGACGATTGCCTTCCAATCCACGATCTCCATCCATTCGGACTTCTCAACGGCACGAACAATGGCTCCGACGTTGAATACCTTGTTCAATTGACCGTCGGAAATGATCTTGTTCAAAACAGTTTGAACACCGATTGCATTCATCAACCCGGCAACATCGTCAACGTAATCGTCGATGAGCGCACCGTAACTGCCGCAGGTCGCCTCAACAACTTCGGAAATACCGATCTCACGAGCAACGGCTCTATAATTGGAAACGCAATCCATCAAAACCATCTTATCCGACAATGCGTTGATCCGTGTTTTCAACACCTCCAAATCAATCAAGTCGTCACCATAATCGCTTCTCAAGCTATTAACCAAGATGATATTGTTCGTACACAATTCGGAAAGCGTAAATACCGACTCATTCGGATCTGACATCATAGCTTCCAAATCAAGCGCACCGGCCTCATAGATTTGCGCTATACTATAAAATTCATCCCGTGTTGCATCACCGAACAAAAACATTTGAAGATTCAAAATTCCTTTTTCATGCAAAACCGGAACATTCAACGGCGCATTCTCATTTTGAATCATTGCCAAAACATCAATCGCATTCTCATCGATCAAGACTTCATAAACCGCGTCGGTCATCAGATCGCTTTGCAGCAGCGATGCCATATCCAAGGTTCCGTCCTGCATAAACCCATCCAAATCCGATGCACCGATCAAACTTTGATCGACAATCAACGCTTCGGCACGGGTTTCATCGACAAACTCGTTCAGACGGCTATATTCCATCCCTCGAATGCTGTCGTATAACCGATCAACATACAAGAACGGCTTCAAATTGTTATAGATTTGCTGAGTATTAACAAGGAGTTGCAACTTTGTAAAATCAATATAGGGCACCAAAGCTTCGGCTGACAAAACCGCACGTTGAACATATTCGCAGAGTTCGGTTTTATCAACATAGTTTTCAAAAAGCGTAGAAATACCAACGGTATCCCTCAAGTAATCCATGTCAACGACATCGGAAAGTTCGATTTCGCCCAATTGCAAAACTCTTTCCACATTGACAAAATCAAAAAATGCCTGCGTATTCAACGACAGCACCAGAGGCACCAATTCCTCGGAATAATCATTTACCAAAGCATTTATATCAATGTAGTCAATTGTACCGAGCAAATCTTCCTCACCGATGTAACCCATCAGCGCATCGTAATCCGAAATGTAATCTTCGAGATTCGGCAGATTTTCAATTTGCTCCACCAAAGCATCCGTATCGGCACTTTTCAAAAGCGCGTCCACATCAACCAGTTGCAACAACTGATCGACATCTGCTCCCTCAATCAGATCGGAAAGAATCTCGGTCACCTTTTCCGACGGGAAGATCCCGTTGAGTTCCTCTTTGGTAAAGGCATCTTTGAGTTCTCCCAAATTCAAGCCGGAAAGCAACCCCGCCTTATCTCCGGTCTTCAGATAGGTCAGCAACGCCGCCGCATCCAAAGTCAACGTCACATCCGTTGAGGTCGTGTTGCCGTTCGTACCGGAATTGACATTGGCATCCAACCATGCATCGGCAAATACATTCATCGGCAAAACAGCCAACAGCATGACCGTTGCCAACAACATGGCAAGAACTCTGTTCCATTTCTTCATAAATAAAACCTCGCTTTGTTCCAAAATTCCGACGGAAACACCAGGATCCCGACGGTATATATTTATCGGTTCAAATTGTCGTTGCGCCAAAAGGTGCAACAAAAGGGGTGTAAAAATGCTTACACATATAAATATAATACCATTAAACCGCCAAAATGTCAATAGGCTTTTGAGAGTTTTTTCTTTTTTTCGTATTTTTTTGCGTCCTTTTTTTGAAAACCGACTTCCAAATCTCCGTTCACCGCCTCATAATAAGATAGATTCTAATTCTTATTCTATATTGATTGGTAAAAACAGGAAAAATTGAATTGCAGGTGCCAAAATCAATGCTTTTTCGTCCGTTTTTCTATTGACATCCTTCGCCTTTTGCATTATAATGATTTTGTGCCGGAAACAGTCCGGATCATCGGTCAAACCGATCCAATCACAGAACGGAGGAAACACAAATGAAAACGATAAAAATGGGTGTCGTCGGGCTCGGAGGTCGAGGCACCGGATTGCTCAAAGATATTCTTTTGCACATGTCCGATGTGGAGATCATCGGCGTTTGTGATCTGTACGAAGACCGCACGCAACGTGCGCAAAGCATTGTGGAACAGGCAGGCTTCAAGCGTCCGTTCGGAACGACCGACCATGCGGAGCTGTTCAAACTCGAAGCGTTGGATGCCGTTCTGGTTTCCACCTCTTGGGAAACGCATGTGGAAGTTGCCATTGACGCCTTGCGTGCTGGAATTCCCGTGGCGTTGGAGGTCGGCGGTGCTTACAGTGTGGAACGTCTGTGGGAAATGGTACGGATGCAGGAATCAACGGGAACTCCGCTCATGTTTATGGAAAATTGTTGTTTCGGGAAGACCGAGCTGTTGGGAACCGCATTGACGCGCAACGGGCTGTTGGGTGAGATCGTCCACGGTCACGGATGTTACGGTCACCACCTCTGCGGAGAAATTGCCGGCGGCAACATCAACCGCCATTATCGGTTGCGCAACTACCTCACCCGCAACTGCGAAAACTATCCCACACATGAATTGGGACCGATCGCCAAGGTTTTGAATATCAATCGTGGAAATCAAATGCTTTCTCTTGTGTCCGTTGCATCCAAATCCGTCGGCATGCAGGACTATATTGCACGCCACGCCGACAAATATCCTGATCTTGTCGGAAAAGCATTTCGCCAGGGCGATATTGTAAACACCATCATCACTTGCGCCGACGGCTCCACAATCTCTCTGCGCTTGGACACTACATTGCCCCGCTCCTATTCACGCGAGTTCACCATCCGCGGTACACGCGGTCTCTATGAACAGGAAACCAATCTCGTCTTTTTGGACGGTGACAAAGATTACTGGGAGACCGACCAATTCTATCATGATAATTTCAACAATGCCGCCCGCTTTGAAAAAGACTATCTGCCGACCTGTTGGCAAAACATTACAGCCGAAGAAATTGCAAAAGGACATGGTGGTATGGACGGCATTGAATTCCGCGAATTTATCAATGCACTGAAAAACAACTCCGAAATGCCCATCGACGTATATGACGCTGCCGCATGGATGAGCATCACGGCACTTTCTGCCGCATCCGTGGCAACAGGTGGAATGCCGCAAGCGATCCCGGACTTTACCGGCGGTCTTTGGACGGTCAGAAAACCGCGTGACGTGGTGGAAATTCCGACTGTACAAAAATAATACATCCAATCCTTCCGATTTCAAAAATCGCACTTGACAAATCGGTCTGCATTGGATATAATAAAGGCGAGCACTTCGGTGTCCGCCTTTATTTTTCTTTTTTGATCCCATAAAAATGAAATGAAGATTGAATCATGGAGGTAATTGCAATGTACCATCTGAAACATGCTTTGATCCCATATCCGCAGATATTGGAAGATCACAGCGGAACCGTCACCATCGGCCATCTGTGTGCCCCCGACTTTATTTTGACGACCGATACCAAAATCCATTCTCCGATATTTGAGGAAGCGATCCGTTCCCTTGAGCAATTGTTCTCGGACCGTCTTTGTATTGACGGGTGTTCGTCTCCCCGCGCCGATGGTGTCTACCCGATCACATTGACGGTCAATGCCAAAGATTCCGATTTGCGCGAGTTACAATCCGAAGAATCCTATTCCATCCGAATCACAACCGACGGTGCAAGACTGTGTGGAAAAACAGCCGCCGGCGCATTTTATGCCGCCGTTACTTTCGGGCAACTGTTACACACCGTCGGAACCGAGGCACGTCTGTCGCTTTGTACCATCATTGATTATCCCGATTTTGCACGGCGCGGCAATTACATCGAATGCCGTTACGGAACCGAATTTTTAACATTTGAAGACTGGAAGTGCGCCATTGATCGCTTTGCCGCCATGAAAAACAACCAATTGACCATCGGAGTATATGGCTGTTGGGCAGATCAATACGACGATCTTCCCGCACAATATTTGTACCTGCCGATCCATGCTTATCCGGAATTGAAGACGCCGAAAGACATCCGCTGTTTTTCCGTGCGTGATCAACGATGGATCTGCAAGCATGCGCAACTTCCCACCATGTTTACGGAGGACTATTTCGGAGATGTCGTTGCCTACGGCAAGCGTAAAAACGTAACCGTCAAGCCCCTCTTTAACAGTTTGGGACACAACCGACTGATTCCAACCGTATTTCCGGAAGTTTCGGCAAAAAAAGAGGACGGCACGCCATCCGGTCACGGCTTTTGTACACGCCATGAGCGTACCTTTGAAATTCTGTACAATATTTACGACGAGATCATCGACCGCTATCTGACACCGAACGGAATTGATTCTTTCCACATCGGAATGGACGAGGTCGGTGCCAATGCCATCTGCCATTGCCCCTCCTGCCGCGACAGTTCCCACATGGAACTCATGTTGGAATTTATCATCAAGCTCTGCAAGCATCTGAAGCAAAAAGGTATGAAAAGCATTTACATTTACCACGACATGCTTTACCATTCCTTCCAATGCGTGAACGAGAATCTCAAAGAACGATTGATCGACGAAGATCTTTACGACACCGTGGTTTTGGACTGGTGGAGCTATGATGATCCGGAACACCTCTTTTGGGACAAAGCGGACGGTGTAAACGGATTGTTCCGCAGCGTCATCAAACCCTTTACCGGGTATTATCATTGGGTGATTCCGACCGAAAACAACCCCAATATTTTGGCGTGTGCGCGTCTTGCCCGCCGGCATCACTTTGAAGGGATTGAAGCATACAGCTCATTGGAGGATTGCTATGACAAAAATTACCTGTGCTTGGCAGAAGCAGCGTGGAACACCGAGAAAGCAATGGACACCGCGGGATTTGATCGGCGATATGCGAGTTTTCGGTTCCCCAACAGCACGGACGATGTCCTGGTTGCCTTGAATGCCATGCGCACGGTCATGGAGGATGAAACACACGCCTCCTACATGAACAGTGCATGCCTCAAGTTGGAATACTATCACTACTGCTACCGTCAAAACAAGCAACCACCCTTAAAACCTTTCCCAAAAGCGGTATTCGACAATGTTCTCTTTTCGGAACCCGAAAGATTTCGGGATTACCTTCATCTGCTGTTGGAAAAATCGACACTTGCCGCAGAGTTTTTTGAACAACAAAGCCGCGATGTCGGTCATTTCAATGACGTATGGCTGTTGAGTGCAAAACACTACCAAGCCCTCGCCGATGAATACCTCACTCTGTGGACGCTCGTCAACGATGAACGGGACGGCGTGCTTGATGTTGACGCGGCAATGCGGTCATTGGATCGCCTCCTGTTGCAACGGGAACGTCTGATGACTCTTGCCGAAACCGTCCGCATCCCCGCAACATGCTACACCTATCTGCGCAACATGAGCGTATTCCGTCAATTCTATACCGAACTTCGTACACATCTCAAAGAAACCGGAAACATTTCGCTTGACCTCCCGGAATCCGACGTTTTCCGCTTTCTCAGATAACCCCTCCCGCCCGTGCCGATCTTCCGCACGGACGGGATCTTTTGTATCAACCGCCAAAAAGTTATAAAAACGCGCCGTCCCAAGCAGAACCGCTTGAGACGGCGCGTCGGATCAAACCCTCCCGGTCTGATTCCAAGACAATTTATGATTTTACCGTTTCGGGATCGGTTTCTTTGGAGACCGCCTTTGCCGATTCTTCCGAAGGATCGTCCTCTTCCACAACGGGATGATGGATCAAAATCTCCACTTTGGTCACACGCTGAACATCTTTTTCGCAAACGGTGATGGTCAGATCCTCATCGGTATAAGTTTGCCCTTCGTCAGGAACTCCACCGAATTTCTCCATCACGTATCCGGACAGTGTGCCGCTCTCGGACTCGATTTCCAAATGGAAGCGATCCGCAAATTCTTCCAAATTCACAGAACAATCCACCAAATACAAATTCTCTCCGATCTCCTGGAAATCCTCTTCCACTTCATCGTGTTCATCCCAAATCTCACCGACCAATTCTTCCAGAATATCTTCCATCGTTACAATACCGAGCGTTCCGCCGTATTCATCCAACACCACGGCGATATGCGTCTTATTCTTTTGCAACTGCATTAACAGCTCGTTGATACGTTCATTGTGTTGCACATAGACAACGGGCGTCATAATTTCATTCAAATCCCGCGTCGTCACCCCGTTTTTGTCAAAAAAGTCCTTCTGATGTATCACACCGACAATGGTATCAATACTGTCCCGGTAGACTAACAACCGCGAAAATTGAGATTTTGCAAACGTGTCGGCAATTTCTTCCATGCTCGCATCCACGGCAACCGCTTCCAGATCCATCCGATGCGTCAGAATGTCATCGGCACGGCGTTCGGTAAATTCGATGGCATTGCGCAGCAAATTGCTTTCGTTTTTATCAATGCTTCCGTCCTGCTCAACTTCATCCACCAGCATCAGTAATTCTTCCTGCGACATTTTATCTTCTTCATCGTTCTTTTTGAACAACTTGGAAATCAACTTTTTCCATAGCGAAAACAGGCAGTTGAGGGGCAACAAAACATAGATAAAACAACGAATGATCGGCGCGGAAAACATTGCAAATTTTTCCGGGAAGTCACGCGCCAAACTTTTTGGCGTGATTTCACCGAAAATCAAAACCACGATCGTAACCACAATGGTGGAAACCGTTGGTGCCATCTCCTGATTGCCGGACATCAAACCGATGAAAAAGACCGTTGCAATGGATGATACGGCAATGTTGACAATGTTGTTTCCGATCAAAATTGTGGAAATTAATCGGTCATAATTTTCGGACAAAGATAAAACCAACTTGGCTTTTCGATTGTCTTTTTCAGCCAAGGTTTTCATTTTTGTTTTGTTCAGCGTAGAAAACGCTGTTTCGGTGGCAGAAAAATAGGCTGACATGATAATCAGTGCCACCATAATCATAATGGATAACATAATTCTCCTCTCATTTCAAATAGACTTGCCAAACTTCATGTTTGTCTTGCATCGGTCAAGATCATACCAACCGTCTTTCTGCACGTCCGCAGGAAAAAACGACACAAAAAGGCGCACCCACCCTGTCCAACGCAGTGTAGATGTGCCGCTCACAGCAAGAATATTTCATTAAAGGAATACAGTTCGCATCGTCGCTACTGTCGCCGTCCATATCGAATCAATATCCTCCTTCTTTCTAAATTTCTTTTATTGTACCATACTTTTGTTCATCTGTCAAGAGGTTTTTACAAAAAAGTGAATATTGGAAAAGAAAAACCCTCTCGTTGTTGTACGAGAAGGTTTTTGTCCGTAGACTATAAAAAAGATATTTTTATAGAAAAGTGTATAAAAGTTGCATTTTCAAAAATTCTATCATCATTTCATAAACAATTCTTGCACCAAATTAGCTAACAACAGCTCTTTCTGTAAATACTGTTGGTTTCCTGCGGCTAATCGATGAATATCTTTTGACAACATTGCAATCTCAGTATGTATTTTATTTTCGGAATCATATTTGGGGATTGCAATATATTTCAAAACATCCACACCGCGGTTTGTTGAAACAGCGTACCCATCAACCACTTTTATAATGTTGGGAGAGTTAATGATTCCACAAACAAAATGTGCTTCTAATTCATTATAAACACTTAACATTAGCACTTTAGAATCCACCACAATGATTTTATCTTGAGAAAAAATATTGCGATTGGCATTAGGAATACTGTTATAATAGGTACTCACAACAACTGCCGACATGCTTCCCGTTTGCTCTTTCCACAAAACCTTATACGGAGAATACGTATATTCTCCAACATTATCTAATCGATAAAAAGGATTGATTTTCGGGTTAAAGAATTTTCCATTTTGAATTCTGGTTGCCAATAATTCATCGTGATAGAAAGACAGCCACATAAATGTATCCGGAGCATCTTTTGCAAGATCGGATTCAGGAACACCATATTTGTGCAATGCGGTATGTGGAACAAGCATAAATTCATTCGATTTCACTTTCCACTTTGCTATATTTCTGCCTCCAAGCATCGGAAATACATATTTTTCTTCTATTATCGCCATGTTCACACCTTTGTCGATAACATCTTGTCGGCGTTGTCTTGATATATCATTTTCGATTTTCAAATAACCATCGCTTACTTTGATAGGTTCTTTGAGTATATACACCCCTTTTGCGCCAGCCGGTTCGATTCCTTTTCTCCCGCGATAAAAACGAGGTTTGGTTCTATCTAAAACATTGTTTGCAAATGACATATCAGAGAGCGTCAACCATGCAGATTGAATATCGTGTTGATCTACAGGTTGAGCAACAAGCGTTTCGCTTGATAAAAGATTATTTACCATAGCCCAGTTATTATGCGAATCAATCTGAATTTTTTTCCCAATTTGTGAGTACACTACATAATCATTCATTGGATAAGCCATTTTTTGACCCTTGTAAAATTTTATAGCTACAGTATTTATTGTAAAAAGAGAAACATTTGAAAAGTCATGGACGCTTTCTATACAAAATGGAATATTTTGATTTTTACGAACTATTTCAAACTTTCTAAATCCCTCGCCACCTTTCGTTGATTTCAAAAATGATGCCGGCAGAAGGAATACCATTCTCCCCCCAGTCTTCAAATACTGATCTAATGCCACATATGTAACTGCCATACCAAAATCATCGTGCGTTGTTTTCTTATCATAGGCGTTTTTTTCAAATATACCATAACTTTGCCAAATAGCAAGTGTCCCCTCACGATAACTTTTACTCATTGACTTCCATGCAATCCATGGGGGATTACCAACCACAAAATCAAACTTGCTTCCAATCATGATCGGAGCGAAACTGTTTCGCAAAATGATGGGCCAAAAAGAATCTTTTCCACTTCTATGCAAAACATAAAGTTTATCAAACAATTTTTTTACTATAGGTTCATCTTCGCACTGAATCCAACCTTTCGCAAGAACATAACTTATAAAATTATCATAGTTTGGTTTTTCATGAATAAAATGGCTCAAACATGTCAAAAAAGCATTTCCAACATTGAAGCTTTGGAATTTAGGCAATTCCAAATTACCAACCGACGTTTTTAATTTTAATGTACTTCCATTTTCCTCTGTATAAACTACCGGTGCTAATATAGAGTCCGCAATAAACACAGGGATATTGATTGCTTCTCCAAAATCTTCATTACAATTATCGAAAAACGCCGAAAACATTATCAATATGTAATTGGCTTTTGCCGCTACGACCGAAATAGGATTGATGTCAAAACCAACAATATTGTTTGTTATTTTAATCATATCTTCTTTCGTTAAAATTCCGTTTTTCTTTGAAATAATTCTTTTAATGGCTTGGGTCAAAAAGGAACCGGAACCAGCACACGGATCCATTAAAGTCTCATCAATGTTACCATCATACCCTGCAAGATCTAATGCATGTTCAACTATCCAATCTGGAGAAAAGTATTCACCCATTAAATGTCGCATTTCTGCCGGAATCAGTTCCATGTAAACTTCTTGCAGTATATCTTGAACATTCTCAGGCTTGAGTACAAATGTACTTAAATCAAACTTATCAATTTCTTTCAATGTCTGATTGACAATTTTTTCTTCAAAGCCACTACAAGTATAGGTAAACCATTCCATAAAATGAGCTTCAAAGAAATTTCCAACCAAATTCGTCCCATCTTTAGCTGTGCCATCAAAAAGCCTATCAATTTCTGCTTTTGTTAATTCTTGTTTGATAGTAAACGAAGGATTAACCAGTTGTGAAAGGAAAGAATATATCAATAGTTTAAGGAAGATATTAAAAAAAGTCTGCATGGCAAACAAATATACTTTACTGTTCAGTACCAAACTATCATCTAATCCGTAGGCATCTCTGATTTTAGATGATACCTCGGTAAAATCAGTAGCTTCATCATCCTCGCCATACATTATACCAAATACTCTATCCCACTCTCCAAACAGAGTTCTAACACGGTTGCTACCATCATAAGCATGGAGATTAAAATCTATCTCATAATATGTATCAAGAATACTTGAACGAACAAAATTACTTTTGGTATTAATAACCGACAACAAATTTTGCTTTGTCAATGCTCGCTTTTCCTGCTGCTTTAACAACAATGCCAATCGTTTTAATCCGGATTGGAAATCCTTTATCTCATAAAAAAAATCCAAATTAAGAGAACAAGAAAGATCAATCGTAATTTTATTTGTATTGAGCTTTTTCTTTTGCGGTGATGTTATAAACCGCGCAAAGATAAACTTTTCTCCATCAAATCCGACACCTATACCTGTAGAAATCTTTTTTACAATAACATCCTCACCATCATCTGCAAGAATGCCGGAGCCACTTAAAATATAATCATAGAGTCCGTGATCTTTATCATCACGCCCAAACAATGTTTCGTCTATTCCACCTTGAGTGGAAAATCGCTTATGCTTCTTCAATTCAAAAAAAATAGTTTGAAATGTAGCATCCGTCCGCCCACCCGCAAGCAAACTGTTTTCACTTTTATACTGGCTCAGCATAGTACAATTAACTTCGCTTAAAATCGGTTTAATAATGTCAGAATGAAAATGAATTTTTATATCATCTTCATTTCTGAAAATATTACTTTTGAAATTACGTTCTATACTAAAAAAATCCATTATCCGTACCTCTCAATTTAAGATAGAATTATTATATCACAAAAAAAACAATTGGTCAATATAAAAAACGGGAATTTATCCCGCTTTTGCTTCAAAAAAATTCATACTGGTCAATGGTCCAATAGATTCATAACTATCTAATACTTTATCATCTAACTATACAACAAAAAGTAAAAAGCCCTTGAAAATCAAGGGCTTTTCGGGGCAATATCTTTTTTATCGCCCTTTGATGG
>CAZUYA010000011.1:0-39161 GCA_964624685.1 uncultured Ruminococcus sp.
CTTTGATCTTCTCCGTCAACGCCTCGCGCTTTGCCTTTGATACGTTGGTACTCATGTTTTTCTCCGTTTCTTTCTGATTTTTTGTTTGGGCATGAAGCCCTACTTTCAATTAGTCAGCCTCCCCTGTAGTGGGAGAAGGCGCGTTGCGCCGCACACGCAAGTGTGACGGAGGGGTTTTCTACTCTCCCAATTACTCCCATGCTTCGCGGCATGGCGACACAACGTATCTCCTCCCCTACAGCAGGGAAACATCTAAATTTGCGACTTCGGGATAATCGTTTTTAGAAAACCTTCAAATGTTGCTTTTGGAGGAAACAGCATCGCTCGCTTGCAGCCTCTTCTACACAATCAGAAAATCAATCATCTCGCTTGTCGTTTTTCCGTTTGCGGCGACGGGTAATCAAAAGAATCAAGGCAACAATCGTTCCCAAGCAAAGCAAAATCGGCAATGCTCCAACCAACCAGATCAGAAAATCTTGAACCCCTTCCCCAAACATCGTCCATCCGCTGACAAACGAAACACCGAGCTGTTCCCAAAATCCGCCGGTCGGCGAAGAATCGTTTGTAACTTCTTCAACCGTCAAAGTAATCGTGGAATAGGAAACCTGATCGTCGTAATTCATCAGTTGCCTTTGATAGACGGCAATTTTCTGTTTGACCTCGGACAGCCTTTGTTGCAATGTCAACCAAAAATTGTAATCGGTTTGACTGTCGCTTGCCTCCATCATGGCAAGCAAGGAATCGCGTTCTGCCTGCAATTCCTCCAGCATTGCCTCCGTTGAGTAGTAAGTATCGCTCACGTCGTCGGTCGAGGACTGCATTCGAGTCACATTCATAGAATTCCCAACCGCACCGACAAATGCTTCCGCTCGTTCGGCAGGAATCCGCAACGTGTAGGAGGCACTGCGTTCGGCTGTGGCGTTTTCATAACTATGGCGAGAAAGGTTGCTGTTTTCCACATATCCGCCGTATTCAATCACCAAAGATTCCAATCCGTCTACCGCCGCATCGAATTGTTTTGTCTCAGCCGCAATGCGATAGCGTTTGATCATTTTACGATTCGATGAAACCGTTTGATCCGTTTTTTCGGAAGATTCTATTTTGAAACCGTCTTCATAGTCCGAACGATTCTCGTCATTCGGCAACTCACTCCCGGCAGAACGACTGCCGCAAGAGACGACCGTCAGCAAAAGCAACGATATGAGTGCCAAACAAATCAACTTTGTCAAAAAAGCTTTCCCCATTTGTTTCATAAAAACTCCTTTCAACCCGTGAAAATCAAAGGTGGGCATCGAACAAAGCGCGGTTTCACAATAAAATCATGATTCCGATTGCATTTCCAAAATCTTATCCAAAATCCGTTTGCAATTGTTTTGGTCATTGAAGGCAAAGAAGTTGTCAATTCGCTCTCGATATTTATCCTTTAATACACATCCGTTCTGCATATAGTCGATCAGCAGATTCACGGTGGAATCCAGATCATACGTCACTTCTCCAAACCCGTCGCGCTCGTAATCAAAATAGCCTTTGGTGTAAACATGGCTTCCGGAGAAGAATTCATCTTTATCGAATTGTGTATAAACAACCGGTTTGTGTAAATAGGCAAAGTCAAAAACAGCCGAAGAATAATCCGTAACAATCAAATTGCTGTGCGCATATACATCACGAT
Source organism: uncultured Ruminococcus sp. (assembly GCA_964624685.1). Lineage (GTDB taxonomy): Bacteria > Bacillota > Clostridia > Oscillospirales > CAG-272 > UMGS1865. Next base: position 1,670 of record CAZUYA010000011.1, read on the forward strand.
ATTCATCATGAATGGTAAAAAATCGAACATCCGGATGTTGTTCAAAAGCATTTTCTCCTGTCAGTATATTGGGATGCGGCATATAACATATCGTATATCCGTATTGTTTGGCTGCATCCAGTAACCGCTTGTCATTGATCAAGGAATTATAAAAGCGATAATATTCACTGTTCCGGAAGGAATCGGATTCCATCCAAATCCCCGTGGTTCTATCCATATGATCCATCAACGAACGTCGCCATGTCGGCATAATGGTAATATATTTTTTTTCATCGTGGTACAGTCGGTCAAACCGCGGAAAACCGGTCAGCCACACCTGTTTTTCCGTGTAATGATACGCTTGCGTCTGTATGATCGAATCATATTCCGGTTTGGCGGCGCAAACAAACCCCTTGATATTCTTTTGATAACGATTCAACCAATCCGACAAATCGTCTTTGGTAACACCGTGTTGCAAAAAGATAAAATCTTTTTCCTTCAAAATATCTTGGTACAGATACGCATAATAACCGAACGGATTGGTAACGACATCATCGGCATGAGAAGAAATGACTTTGCTGCACATCAAAAACAAAAGCTTGTATTTCCATGATGAATGATCAATCACATTCCCAAGCGGTTTCAATCGTTGATAGTCATCACCCTTGTTAATGGCATAATAATAGTTCGCTTGCGAAAAATCCGTCTCCTCCAAATAGCGAAACAAAGCCTCTCCGTTATCCCCCGCTTTATTCAAGCGGTCGGAAAGAATCCATATTTCTTTCTTGAAAAAGCGTTTGAAGAACCGGCACATCCTTCTTGCAATCAACGCTTTTTTGACACCGATCCCACCAACTTTTTTCAATTCCGCCAAATACCGTTTTTCATATCCATGCAATTGTTTTTGATTGACCTGTTCAATCCACAATCGATTATTCCGCAAAGTAAATACAAACCCGTTTTTTTCATAGTACGAATTTTTGAAACGTTTGGTCACGGGAAACTGAAATCCGGGTAACAGATTCCAAGAAACAATATCGGTATCAGCCACAACCGTATGCACCGCAATCTGATTTTTATGTTGCGTCAATAATTCTGTCGGAATTTCAAACTCACAAATATAACAATCGGAAACGGGATCGTTCAAAAAGCGATTATGCGGAATTTGTTCCGTTTTCAACGGTTGCACTTTTTGGTCATTCACGGAAAGATAGATTTCACGAACCCCGGTACCGAGATTGAGTACAATCTGCCGCAACGATACGGAAACCGTATGTTCGGAGACATTCAAAAAATTCAATTCAACGGTGTTTCTGCAAAACTTATAATACAGATGGTAATCGCGCCCGTAGTAAATGTCATTATTCTTATATAGTATAAACTCTTCCGTTCCGTATCTTTGCGCCAAAAAATAAAGTTTTAAGTCATTGGAAATGGATTTTTGAGCGATCCAAACATCCTCGTCAATTTTTGCAATCACTTGTTTCAGCAAATGTTTATATGTTTCCAATTCCTCCTCGGACAAAACTTTGACTGCATTCTTATTTTGCAATTTCCATCTCAAATCATATAAAACCGTATTTTGAACAAACCGCGGAATATACCCGTACTTTTGTTCGGCTCTTTCCAAAACCGAAAGAGAAAAGTGAAGTAAGGAATCATTATACCATTTCTTGTTTTGCACGGAGTTTGCCAGTGCAGAAGTTGCATAGCGACGATATTGATAACGGCAATTGGTAACAACACCCAAACATGGCTTTTCAATCAAAATGCGCATGATCAATTCAGCATCTTCGGCAATGGCAAGCTCGGTATCAAAGCGCATGTTTTTGATCACGTCACTTTTGAAAAATGCCGAGGCAGAGGATAACTGCATACAGTTGCACTCTTTTTCCAAATAGATCAACCGTGTTCCTTTGGAAAACTTATCGTTCAATAGATGCGCGCCGGTGGAAGTTCCGAACGTATAAATCGGAATGGAAACAATATCGGTATATGCATCGTTTTTTTCAAAAAAGTTATATACGTTTTGTAATGTATTGGGGGACAGTTTGTCGTCCGGATCGCAAAAATTGATATACCTTCCTTTTGCAAGTTCGATTCCGGCATTCCGCGCCGACGAAACTCCTCCGTTTTCTTTATGAACAACGATAATATTGTTCGGATATTGTTGGGCGTACAGATCGCAAATTTCTCCACTGCGATCTTCGGAACCGTCGTCAACCAAAATCAATTGTACCGTTTCTTCAAATCCGATATTCTGTTCTACAATGCTCCGAATACATTCCTCTATATAAGGCTCTACGTTATATACAGCGGTAATAATGGAAAATCGGAACGGATAAACGTCGTCTCCGACAGTTGTATCTTTTCGCATCATGTCACTTCCCATAAATCAGTTCCTCACACTTTTTTCAATAAAATTCAAGTCAAAATTCATTCGAACAACAGATCCGTCGGCAACACCTTGTCAATCAAAAATTTTTCATATGCGTCACAAATCTTTTTTACATCATCGCCGAATACAATTTGTTTTCCGTGATCCAACCACAAAATCTTATTGCACATGGCACGAACTTGCGGAATGGAATGGGAAACCAAGATGGTGGTTGCACCGCCGCCGATGATGGACTTCATCTTTGCCTCACTCTTTTTCCGAAAAGCACCGTCGCCCACCGAGAGGACCTCATCCAAAATCAGAATATCCGGCTCCACCAAAGAGGCAATGGAAAAAGCCAATCTGGACTTCATCCCGGAGGAAAGATGCTTGAACGGACGATCCTGAAAATCTTCCAACTCGGCAAACCGAATGATGTCTTCATACGTGTCATCCATAAATTTTTTGGTATATCCCAACATGGCACCACGCAAATAGGTGTTTTCCCGAACAGTCATTTCTCCGTCAAATCCGCTGGCAAGCTCCAGCAATGCGGCAATTTTTCCGTTGCACGTCACAGTGCCGACCGTCGGGATCATAATTCCAGAAATTGCCTTTAGTAATGTGGATTTTCCGGCACCGTTTGTACCGATGATGCCCAACATATCGCCTCGAAAAATCGAAAACCTGACATCCTTATCAGCCCAAAACTCACTCACGTGATAATTTCGCGTCAATTTTCGCAGTAAAAATTCCTTTAACCCGATTTCCTTAAAATCCCCCGTCATATACCGGATGGATACATTATCCAACGACAAAATCGGATCTGCGCCTTGCTGTTTGATCATATCTGTTTTCATAGTCACCTCTCGTCAAACATAATAGAGGAATTTATGATTCATCTTTTTATAAATTACGGTTCCGACCGCAAACGCCGCTATGGCATATCCCAACGCCAAACAATGAAATTGCACGGAGGGAAGTCCCGGAGGATTTCCCCCGATCCCAATGACCACATGACGAAAATATTTGATATAGACAAATACGGGATTGAGCAAAAATACCCTCTGATAAATTCCGAATTGCGCGGGATCATAAAAGATCGCCGATAAATACATCAATAAAGTCAGAAAAACGCTCCACAAATACTGTACATCTCGAAAGAAAATAAACATCGCCGAAAGAATCAGCCCCACACCGATATTGAATATCATCAGACAACCTACCGGAAAAAGCAAACTGAAAAACAGCGGCGTGATTGCCACACCGTCCAAAAGACAAAATAATAAAAACACAACAAAAGTAAGCAAAAAGTTGATGAGTGCCGACACATTTCGAGAAAACAGGAATAAATATTTCGGAACATTGATCTTGGAAAAGATCGCCGAATTATCCATCAGAGAGGACATCCCACCGTTGGTCGCCTCACTGAAATATGACCAAACGATATTCCCGCAAAACAAATAGACGGTATAGTGCTGAATGGAATTACCGAAGAATTTGGTAAAAACGATCCGCATCACCAGCAATGTCATCAACGGGGAAAGAACACTCCAAAGCATTCCCAAATAAGTACGCTTATATTTTTTTTTGAAATCCCTCTTGACCAACTCCGTAAACAAAAATCGGTGTTGGCGAAAAGTTTCCACAATTCCGCTCATAAATAACTCCAATCCAAAATCCGTTCCATCATTGATAGCTCCGAGTCAGCTTAAATCGGAGCCATCCCTTGAAATAACGCAAAATCCATCGAAACCCGATCCTGCCGCAATCAAATTCCGCCGCGACCTGTTCCCGCGGCAAAACATTGCGCCGATAAGCAAAATATTGTTCCGCATTCATTTGCAAAAAAGTTTCCCACGGAACACCCGTCATTGCCCGAAACAGCAACGGTTTTTGCGCATAGTCATATTCCATCAGATAATCGCGAAACAGCGAGAATCCCTCTTCCATTTCCCGTCCGTCTGTCAAATGTTGCAAATATCGCTCCAGATCATGTGAGAACAATAAGTACACATAATCACGGCACTCCGGAATATCCCGACAGATGTTCAACAACTTTCTGCGGCACTCGATATGTTGCCGATACGCCGCCAACGTATAAACGTGCGTCAAAGAACAGTTTTGATCGCTTCGATGGAAGCAGTGCCAATAAACCGACACATCCACCACCGTGCAACGCGGCTTGCACGCCGCCACCTGCGCCAAGAATACCACATCCTCCCCAATCCGCATCTCCGTATCAAAGCGCAACCGATGCCGCCGCACAAACTCGGTACGAATCAGTTTCGTCCAAAGGCAACAGACCGAAAAAAGGGATAAAAAAGCAGATTGTTTTGCCTCCGGGGCAATTGGACGAGGTTCTTGTATCGGTGTACCGCTTCCGTCATCCGTTACATCATCAAATGCACCGATTGCAACATCACAGTCACCGACAGCATCCAGCAAAGCTCGATAGGCGTTGGGCGGTACAATATCATCCGAGTCGCAAAATGCCAAAAAATCCCCTGTTGCACGATCCAAGGCAATGTTGCGGACTGCCGCAACCCCAAGATTGCGCTCATTGAACACGGCATGAATCTTTTGCGGATATTCATCCGCCAACCGACGTAAGATCGCACGGGAACCATCGTCGGAACAATCCTCCACGGCGATCAATTCCAAATCCTCCGACTGTGAAAGCACCGACTGTACGGCGGCTTCCAAATAAGTCTCACAGTTATAGACCGGCATAATGACACTGATTTTTGCCGCCATAGAACGTCTCCTTTCAACACAAATAACAATTTTATTATAGCGTTATTATACCATAAAATATACGGTAAGTCAATAGGAAAACAAATTCTTGCCCCTTTCACACACTGTGCGACAACAAATACCGAACAAAAAAATAAAAATGTGTTTTTACTCTTGATTTTTCCGAAAGTTCGTGATATACTATTGCATTGGATTTTCCTTTTTTGAAAAATCACATATCCCCGAAAGAAGGTTTTATTGATGTCAGAAACAGTCACTACATTGCTCAGCATATCCGTCGCTTTGTTGGCGGGACTTTTGCTCTCCCGATTAGCCAAATTGGTGCGTCTTCCCGCCGTGACCGCTTATTTGATTGCGGGTGTTTTGATCGGTCCGTTCTTGTTGGGCAGTTTGGAATTGCCGGGAATCGGCATTACGGCGGCACAAGCCGAAAAATTCGGAATTATTTCGGATGTTGCCTTGGGCTTTATCGCATTTTCCATGGGCAATGAATTTCGGATCTCGCAGTTGAAAAAGATCGGAAAATCGGCAACCGTGATCGGTGTTTTTCAAGCCATTTTTACCACATTGATCGTAGACGTTGTTTTGATTGTATTGCACTTCCTGATGCCGGAACATTTGTCATTGTCCTCGGCACTGGTATTGGGCGCAGTTGCAACCGCAACCGCACCGGCAGCGACCTTGATGGTGGTACGGCAATACAAAGCAAAAGGTCCTGTAACCGACATTCTGCTGCCCGTCGTTGCTTTGGATGATGCCGTCGGACTTGTCGTTTTTGCCATTTCTTTCGGCATCGCAAAATCCATCAGCCTTTCAACCGTCAATATTCTTTCCATCATTTTGGAACCGCTCTTGGAAGTCCTCCTCTCGTTGTTGTTGGGATTTGTTATGGGGCTTCTCTTTACCTTCTGCGAACGCTTCTTCCATTCCCGTTCCAAGCGAATGGCAGTTTCCGTAACATTTATCATGATGACCGTCGGCATATCCGGACTCCAATTTGACATTGGGGACATCCACATCGGATTTTCCTCTTTGTTGGCTTGCATGATGCTGGGAACCGTATTCTGCAACATCTGCGATTTTTCGGAAGAACTGATGGAAAGAGCCGATCGTTGGTCTGCACCGATCCTCATTCTCTTCTTTGTGATCAGCGGTGCCAAACTGGAACTTTCCGTATTCACACAGATGGCTGTGGTTATCATCGGAATCGTCTATATCCTTTCCCGTTCCGTCGGAAAATATTTCGGTGCGGGTATCAGTTCGCGCATGATGAAATGTGAACCGAACATTATAAAATATTTGGGGATTACCCTCTTGCCGCAAGCGGGCGTTGCTCTCGGTATGGCAAACAAAGCAATTGAATTGGGGGCAGACGGTGCCATTGTAAGCAACATTACGCTGTTCGCCGTTTTGATTTATGAGATTGTCGGTCCGTTCCTGACAAAGATTGCTCTGACACGTGCCGGCGACATTCGGGAGGAAGGCAAAACCAATGCAAGAGACCTCGTCAACTCCCCAGCCAAGAATCAAGCAAAATAAAATTGTCTCTCTATGAAAAGTCACCGCATTTCCGTTTCGGAAAATGCGGTGACTTTTTCGGATTCTTTCGCCCTCACACGCTTGTCGTTTCTCGGCAATGAGCAAATCCCGAATTGAAATCGTGATTCGTTCTTGCAAACGTCGGCGAGTGTTTACGCGAAGTTATTGACTTTTTCATATTTTTGTGTTATGATTATCATAAGACATAAGATGCCGAAAAACGGAGGAAAATTTATGAAACGAACCAAACAAAAACCGATCTATTGGGGAATCGGTGCAACCGCGCTGTTCCTGTGCGCGATCCTGTCTTGCGGGGCGATCTTGCCTTCCGCCGCCGAGCCTTCCGTTTCATTGGATTACGGTATTGAAAATGTAGATACCAATGCCGAATATTCTGCCACCGAACTTTATCAACGGTTATTCGGAACCTCCCCCACACCGGCAGAAGGCATCTATTTGGAATCCAAAGGATTGACTATGCATTATAACCCCGTAATCCCGACCAGTCAAATTGCCACAGATTATCAGAGTGAAACCGGAACATTATTGATCATTGCCTCTCCCTACCGTTACCAAGCCGCCAACGGCACCGAAGTGACCTGGATCCCCACGCACGCGGTCATTGACGGCACGGAAACAACTTTGACGGAAACGGACGGCGTTTATGTTTGCCGACTGACAGATCACTACCGTTCCGAAAACTTTGAAATGAGCATGGACTATACCTGGCGCGTGGAAATTCCGGAATCCGTCATTGCCGATTTGCGGACTTCGGCATATACGGCAGGCAGTGAAGCAATCAGTCTGCGCACGGAATATGAACAGGCATTACAAAATTATCAAACCGCCGTCGCCGAATACGAAGCCTGGCAAACATATCTGGAAAAAAAAGCGGCTTATGATACATACTGCACCGCGCTTGCCGCTTACAACGCCTCCAAAGAAGCTTATGAACAATATTTGGAAGCTTACGCTTTGTATCAGACCGAACTGGACGCTTATCTCCAATGGCAGGACTATTTTCAGTTTTTGGATTACTACCGTGAACACTTTGAAGAATACAATCGCTATCAAACCTATTTGAACGCCATGTCGTCCGTCAAAGCAAAGTTACGGTTGTTGGATTCCCTTTTTGCAACCGACAGCAACGGTTGGCAAATGTATGCTTCCATCATGGGGAACACCGTCGGTACGGTCATTGCGCACAAAGACGAGTTGGTCGATTACTTGCAATGTAGTGAAGCCGATGTGGATCTTGCCGGCAGTGCGACCGAAGAATTGCGCGTGCTTTTGCAAGAATACGCTTCGATTCGCAGACGCAAATATTCAACCGACTATGAAAAAACAGCCGCAAAATATACCTATTATCTCGAACATTACGAAGAGCTGAAACTGCATTTTACCGACCTGTACCGCTCGCTCAACGCTTTATTCCAAAACAGTTTTGTCGAACGTGTACTGTATTCGGAAGGAAAGCGAGACCACTACCTGCAATTTGTCGGGCAACTCTATGTAATCTCAACCTGTTTGGATCAAACAGGAAACCGCAATGACAATTGGACAATCAGCGGAAAAAAGTTGAACGAAGTGGTAGAACCGGTCCACCTCTTGGAAGACGGGGATTGGGATCCCAATGTCACCCCGCTCCCCGCGTATATGGAAGAGGTACCGTATATTGAGGTCATTGAGCAACCGTCGGTTCCGCAACCGACTCGAAAACCGGAGCCGCCGCAACCCGTTGCCGCACCCGGAAATCCACCGGAAGCAGTTACCGATCCGGATCTGTCCGGAATTCCGCCGACGCGCAATGAGCATCCCGGCTCTGCACCGACAGCCCCCGTGTTTGACGATTTGACGACGGCACTGATAGAAGAAATCGACAGCGGGCTCCTGAAACCCTACACAGGGGAAATCGCTGCAACCCCTTTACAATTTACCAAAACGATCACCCGCATGGTTTCCATTCAAAATCTCAAGACCGTGAATTTTTACAATTACGACGGAACGTTGTTACACCAAACGATGGTTAATTTCGGCGAAAGTCTGAATTATGCCGTACCGACGCGTGCCGACACCCCGGAATATTCCTACCGTGCTCTGGGGTGGACCACCTTGGAAGGAACATCGGTCAACCTGCATTCCATTGAAACGGATCTCGATCTGTACCCGCATTACGAACGCACGCGACGCATTTATACCGTAACTTGGAAGGTAATCGGTGTCGATCAAAACGGAGACGGTCTGGATGATGAATTTTCCTCGCTTTGGAGTTACGGTACCCTCCCCGCTCCAGGACATGAGGTTCCGCTCTCATCCTATGAAACCGACTACTACCGATATGTCTTTGCCGGATGGGACAAACCCGTAACCACGGTCACGGGAAATGTGACTTATATCGGCACCATGGAACAGATCCCGAAAGAATTTACCGTAACGTGGATATTGGAAGACGGCAACGTTCAGGTGAACGAACCCTTTGCATACGGTACCACTCCGGAATACCGCGGAAATCTGAACATGCAGTCGGATTCCGTTCTATATACATTTACAGGGTGGAACAAACCCATCTTACCGATTACGGGAGATGTGACTTATATTGCATTATACGACAAACGCCCGCTTGCCATCGGAGGCATGAACAATCCATTGGAAATTTCATATTCGGAAAATACGATGACAATCCACGCACTATCCCATGCTTCGATCAATGCCGGAACGGCGATGGCATTGGCAAGCACACAGGGACAGACCGTGCAAATTCTCTGGAGCGACGGCAACATATTGGAATTTTCAGACGCGCAAGCACTGTCTTTGTGCCAAATCGGCTGTACCCGCATCGTCCTGCAAACCTTGGACGAAAACGAAAATCGCATTTGCGAACTACACTTTTATAACAGCGCGGGAGAAGAGTTGTCATTTGCAGAAGAAACGGCGATATGGTACCTGCCGACCGCCGTGGAAAACGGACGAAAAGAGGTTTTCGATCTGGAAACGGAAACCGGATTCACTCGTCTGGAAACTTCAAAGCTCTCCGTGTTCGGCAGTCTCCGATTGCGTCGATCCGATTCCTATTGGATCGTAGCCGAACAAAACCAGCTGTGCAATGTCATGTCCCTGAACAAGCGCGTAGTCGTCGGAGAAACCGTGTCATTGAATTTGAGTTGCCTCTTGGGGTATGAGATCAGCGCAGTCTATGTCCGAACATCAGACGGTACGGAAATTGATGTCAAAGATCTCTGCTTTGTGATGCCGGCATCGGAAGTCTATATCACGTTGACCGTGACGGAGATCAGCTATCACATTCGGTTCCTGGTGGATGGAATGCTCTGGAGTGAAGCCACCTATGCTTACGGAGAAACCATTGTTTTGCCGAACACACCGAGCAAGACCGATGACTCAAATTTTATCTACAGTTTTGTCGGTTGGGGAAGCGTTCCCGCGATTGCCTGCGGTTCGGAAAAAGAATTATGCTTTGAAGCCGTTTTTTCGGCGGCAACAAAAAATGTGGATTACGATACCGGACACAACAACAATCTGCTTGCCGAAGTCATCCTTCCGTGTATCTTGGCAGGGATCGGTATCCTTGCTTGTGGATTGATCGTTTGGCGCATTTTGGTCAAACGAAAAAAGCAACGGGCAATTGCAAACGATCTGACCAAAGAAAAAAAGCCTTCAACGATCAGCGATGCGGAAACCGAATCGGAACCGTTGAACGCAACCGTGGAGAACACCCCCTCCTCAAATGAAGTGCAATCGACCGAACAGCAGCAAGACTGAATTCTGAATCAATCGGATAATTGACGCAACAGCGTCCACCGCGGCAAACGCCGAGTGGACGCTGTTTGTGTCTGTCGTCGAAAAGCATGCTTTCCCGCATCAACTTCTTTCAATCATCGCTTTGAGCGCGATCGCTTCATCGGCAAGTTCTGTCAGACTTCCGTTTGGCATAAATTCAAGCAAAAGTGTACACGGTAAAGAAAATTCGCTTAAATAGCACCTCCATTCGGCAAGACCGTCTGCTAACGGAAACCGATCGTTCCCTTTCCAATGGAACACATGGATGTGGTCGGCATAGGGCGCAATCTTTCTTGCGTTTTCCAAATTCTCGTTCATCTCCTGCCATTGAAACGGTTGCCAATACATCCGAAACCGATCGGAATGTACCGCTTCCATCAACCGGACAGCATCATCCGGATTCTCGGTAAACGTTTCTCTGTGGCACTCCATACAAAGTGTCACATGATGTGCCTCGGCAATCGCCGCCGCTTGACGGCAAACGGATAGAAGAGTTTCCCGTTCCTTCTCCACCATCGTCGCGCCGGATTTGGTTCCGCACCAAAGTCGAAGCGTATCCGTTCCTAAAATTTTTGCCGCACGGATATATGACTCCAATTCCTCGATCGGCGTTTCAGTCAAGCGGAAGTAGGTACCGTAAGACGAACAAAAAATGCCATATTCTTTTTGCATAGCGGCAATTTCATACAAAATTTCCACCGCATTGCAAGGTGCATGGACATCGCTCCCCCATTCAATACAGGAAAGCCCCGCTTGCACGGCGGCTGTTAAGATCTCGCGCGGCGTGCGTTCACGGAACGAAACGGACGCCAACCCCAATCGAACCTGTTTCATCCTCATCCTCCGTTTTTTTCGTGCGTTCGTCAGCTCATTCATTCATGCGTCTCGGTCCCTCCGCCATAGTTGCAGTGGGACGATACAACAACCGATACTCGGAACCGAATCCGTCGCGGGAACGCAAACACAGCATCATGTCTTCGGCATCCGTATTCGGTAATCGGCAACAGATCGTTGCCCCCTCCGTATTGGTATTTGCATCGGCGACCGCCTGTTTCCAATCCAACAACGGCAACTCTTCTCCGCCGACCTTCAAAACGACCGTTACGTCGGCTCTGACCGATTGCGGGGAATCGTTGAGCAACCAGATGGCGGCAGTGAAACGTTCACCTGCAGTCCAATCGAATTTCGGAATTCGCGCACTGAACAGCACGGGACGCAACGCCTGCTTGACCGCATTATAAGCCGGTTTCGGTGTTGCCGGATAAGACAAGAGACTGCAATTGGCTGCAGTCAACCACGGCTCGTTATAGCACCAATTGAGTGCGGCGGAACAATGCGGCCACTGGCGTCGCATTTCCTCAAAAGAGACTTGGTACCCAACGCATTGAAGCCAATTGGAATGCTCGATCATATCGGAAAGTGTGTGCGCTTCTCCCCAATAATGCTCCAAAATTTCCGGGCAAACATGCGACTGCGGCTTCCACGCTTGCAAGCCGTGGTGCAAGACCCACGCTTCCGTCGGACGAATGGGAAACAATTCCTCCCGCGGAATGATCCGTTCCAGCACCTCCGAAGATGCCATGGACGGAATGCCGAATTCCGTATAGGCAAGATTGTGGGAACGTGCGAAGACCTGAAACACATCGCCGCCCATCTCCTCATTGGCATCGTAGAAAAGGTAGCCGCCGTGTCCCATGCCCATCAAGGGAGAAGTCGGCAAAAACGGACGTTCCCGATCTAACGTATAACAAAGGCTGTTAAGCAGACGCAACGGAAGGGATTGATCGGTCATTCCCGACCAACCGTTGAACAACTCGTTCCCGCCGCACCAAAACGCCAAACAGGCATGCGAACGCAAGGAACGGATGATGGCACTCGCTTCCTCCTCCAACACGCGCAGATACCGCGCATCGTCCGGATATGCGTTGCAAGCCAACATAAATTCCTGCCAGACCAACAACCCGTATTCATCACACAGATCGTAAAACGCCTGTTTGTTCGGACCGGCACCGCCCCAAATACGAAAGATGTTCATGTGCGCATCGGTCGCAAGTCGAATCAATTCCTCATAGCGTTCGTTTGTGATCCTTCCCCAAAAAATGTCCGGATTGACCCAATTCGTCCCCTTCATAAAGACTCTGCGACCGTTCAATTCCAACGTAAACGGAACTTCATACCGGGATTTTGGGAATTTTTTCGGATCTTCGGCATCCGTATTGCGTACCAATCGCACCGTCCGAAAACCGATCCGCCCGCCGACAGCATGTGCGGCGGTCTCCGCCTTCCACGTATAGAGGTAAGGCTCTCCCTGCCCGTTGCACCACCACAAATGCGGGTTTGCGACCGAAACATTGCGATCCGTCCCCTGATAGACGATCTGTCCGTCCCTATCATACAGTGTAAAAACGCAAGGCTCACGGCAATCCGCCTCGAACTCCACATCGGCGCGGGAAAAGTCTTCCGACAATTGATAGCGTACCTCACAGGATGTGATAAACGCCTCACCGCGCGTCTCGATGTAAGCTTCCTGCCACATTCCGGAGATCAACAAGCGTGGATTCCAGTCCCAACCGTAGCACACGGGCGGCTTGCAGGAATGATCCGCCTGACTTCTGCCGTCTAACGCGCCCTCCCGTTTGGGATGCGGATAAATCCGCACACAGAGTTGATCGTCTTTTCCGGTCAAATGATCCGTCAAATCCAAATCCACGGGAGAAAAGACACCCTCCCTCGCAAGCAGACAGTCACCGTTCAATCGAATCTCGTATTGATAATCGATCCCGAACGATACAAAATGAACGCTCTCGTGTGCGCGGCGTTCAAAGCGCAACGTCGTGCGATATTCCCATCCGTCGGACTCCAACGCTTCAAACTGTCGGCACCCGTCGGCATACATCACATCGGCAAATCCATGCGCCACGGCATAATCGTATTGAATGTTCCCCGGTACCGTCGCTGGGAAGCCTTCATCGCAAATTCCGTTGACTACACGATACCCCGTCCATGTTTGCATCCATTTCATAAAACGTACTCCTCGTTCCATTATTGCAAAAAACGGAGCATGCGGCTCCGTCCCTGTCAATAAAATTATATCACATTCCGAAAACGAAAGTCAATAGGTTCCGAAAAAAATCTTCCGAATATCCCACACACGCCCCTGCCTCGCGGTTCGTCAACCATCCGCAAAGTGAAACGACTCATGCGCCATTTGCCCCTTGACGGCATACACTGTAACAGAACCCATCTTATCAAAAAGGAGAACTCGTGATGAACATCGATCCAAAAGCAATTGCCGGACTGTTACGCATGAATGACGAACAGTTGGGGACATTCATTCAAACCATCGCCGCGGAAGCGGGAATTGATCCGAGTACGCTCGGTTTGAATCCCCAAAATATTGACAGTGTGCGCAAAACATTACAATCGGCAACCGACCGGGACCTTGCACAGTTGAATCTTGTTTACGAACAATACCGCCGCGGAAAACAACCATGAAACATTCCAAACAATCCTTGAAATTACCGAATCGGAGGTTCCTGCATGGATGAATCAACCGTACAATCAAATGCGGTTCCAACCGTTGAAACGATCGGCTCCCTTCTGTCCGACCCGAATCTGATCCGACAAGTCGCAAGCATCCTCGGCACAACCAAAGCAACGGGAGCGACTGCCGCATCAAGTGCCGGAAGCAATGAACCGCTATCTCCGCTGTCCGACCCGGAACTGTTGAAAAAACTGCCGCAAGTCCTGTCGCTTTTGAAGCCTTTGCTGTCCGCACCTCCGACGGTCGAGGCAACAGTCGAAGCAACAGCCGTTGCAGACAGTGCGGAACCGTCGGAACACATTGAGACCGCCGCAACGCCCCCGTCATCGATTCCAAAGCCAAATTCCCATGATGCTTGCCGCGATGACCTGTTGCTGGCTCTCAAGCCCTTTCTCTCCCCCGAACGCCGCGAAGCGGTCGATACCATTCTCCGCATTGCACGTTTGGGAAATATTTTGAAGCAATTGCGATAAAGCATTCGGGGAAAGGAGACACGATATGTATTCCCGTTATTCCAATCGCCCGGACAGACCGATTCGACTGCCGGAGCATTACAGCGGATGTGCATTTGCAAACCATCCGTCCATCGAACCGCATCATCCGAGTGTCGCAAGACCGTCTCCGCCGCCTCAAACAGAGCGTTTTGAGACAACCGCAGAATCCACTGCGATCCCATTACACGAATCCGTGCAAGAACAAGCAAAGGACTTCCCTAAAAACGATTGTGAATGCAATTTGGAAAAACAGATGAACAATGAGACGGTCGCCAAACCAAGTCCGTCGCCAATGGCAGAGTTTCTCTCCGATACAGCAGACTTTGATCGCATCCTCCTCATCGCTTTGATCCTTTTGCTCTCCCACACAAAAGAAAACTCCGATATGATGCTGTGGTTACTGCTTTTGCTCATCTGCGGATAAGGCTCCGAAAAAAGCGAGAAAAATTTTGATATTCCGGAAAAAGCACTTGCAATTTTGGGAAAACTGTGTTATGATACTATCATGTAAAACAGTTTCATGAAGGGATGGTATCATGCAACGAACAAACATCGGTCTCGTTTTTCTCCGTGTGCTTTTGATCACTCTGATCCTATTGAACATGGCGATGATCTTTCGCTTCTCCTCACAAAATGCAGAACAATCGAGCGAAGTCAGCGGAAAAGTCACGACATTCATCGCCGAGATCTTCGTACCCGATTTTCATCAAAAAAGTATGGAAGAACAGCAAGCAATCACCGCTCGTTTGCATCATCCGATCCGTAAACTGGCACATATGTCGGAATTCGGTGCCCTCGGAGCATGGATCTTTCTTTTGCTGTTGACATGGCAAGGACGGCGATGTTTGAAGTTTTGCATCTCTCTGACCGCCGTCTTAATTTACGCTTGCACCGATGAATTTCATCAAAGTTTTTCAAGCGGACGCGCCAATACGTTCTCCGATGTCCTCATTGATCTGTTCGGTGCCGTGATCACCTGTTCGATCCTATTGGCAATCTCTTATTTCTGCGGAAAGGAATTAAAAAAACTGAATACCACACGCTATTTTCTAAAAGAAAAAACAGGTTCTCTGCACTTGAAGATTGCGGTTGCCGCCGATCTGCACGGAAACGCCATTCAAGAGCCGCTTCAACGCTTGCGCGAGGAGCATCCGGATCTGATCCTCATTCCGGGCGATTTGGCAGACGACGCGGAACTTCGGCAAGCCGACGCTTCAGTCTATGCCTTCTTACGCGCTTGCGCCGCCATTGCACCGACCTATTATTCCATCGGAAATCACGAGATCGGTTGTTATCATAAAGGGAATCCTTGGCGGCATCCGAAACCGATCCCGCTCACCGACGAGATCCGCACCCGTATTGCCGCGACGAGTGCCGTCCTCCTGGAAAACACATCTGCCGTATGCGGACAACTCCGTATTTTCGGATTGACTTCCGGCATCAACGGAAAAAACAACGCTCCCGATTCGACTGCACTGGATCAATTGAAAAAAGGCGAGGGTGCCTTTCAAATTCTGCTCTGCCATCATCCGGAATACTATGTCCCGTATCTCCGAAAGACATCGATCGACCTCATCGTATGCGGGCATGCGCACGGTGGGCATTGGCGCATTTTCGGAAAAGGAATCTATGCCCCCGGACAAGGACTGTTTCCAAAATATACCTCCGGCGTTTTGGATGGTCGTTGCGTCATCAGTCGCGGAATGGGGGATCATACGCACATCCCGCGATTCGGAAATCCACGTGAATTGGTCATGATCTACTATGGATATACACCGGAACAACTTTCCGAAACCGATTCACAGAACGTATAAAAACACACCTGCAAAAAATCAAAAGGAAAGAGGTTCAAACTCATGTCTGTTATAACCGTTACCAACGAAAATTTTGAAGCCGAGGTTCTCCAATCCAACAAGACCGTCTTGGTGGATTTTTGGGCATCCTGGTGCGGACCGTGCCGTATGCTTTCTCCGGTGGTGGAAGAAATCGCAACGGAGAACAACGACATCGTTGTCGGAAAAGTCAACGTGGATGAACAAGAAGAATTGTCCGAACAATTCGGCATTCTGAGCATTCCGACGTTGATCGTATTCAAAGACGGAAAAATCATCAATCAAATTTCCGGCGTACAACCAAAATCGGTCATTTTGGAACTTCTGCGGTCATAAAAGCACCGATCGAAAATACTCGACCGGAAAACCATCAAAAAGAGGTCGCACGTTTCGACTTGGAAACGTGTGACCTCTTTTTATCAAATTGTACCCTCAACGTTCAGAAAGCGGAAGATAGACCGTATGCGGTTTGACACTGATATAAGTCGGACGAATGATCTTCCCGGCATTGCGAATCTCCTCCATCCGATGCGCACTCCATCCGGCAATGCGCGCAACCGCAAAAATGGGGGTAAAAAGCTCATACGGCAACCCCAACATCCGATACACCATGCCGGAATAAAAATCCACATTGGCACTGACGCCTTTATACATCTTCCGCCGTTCGGCGATAACCTGCGGTGCCAACGTTTCCACCGTTTCGTATAAAGCAAATTCTTCCTCCATCCCTTTTTCCACCGACAACCGGCGCGCATAGTTGCGCAAAATATCGGCACGCGGATCGGAAACGGAATAGACCGCATGCCCCATTCCGTAAATCAAGCCTGCTCGATCAAAAGCCTCTTTATTCAAAAGACGTACCAGATAGTCCTCCACCGCACCGCGATCCGACACATCGACCGACGCTTTCATATCGTCAAACATCTGCATGACCTTGATATTCGCACCGCCGTGGCGAGGTCCTTTCAAAGAACCGAGTGCCGCCGACACCGCCGAATACGTATCTGTACCGGAGGAAGTCACAACATGTGTGGTAAAGGTGGAATTGTTTCCGCCGCCGTGTTCGGCGTGTAAAACCAAAGCAAGATCCAACAGTTTTGCCTCCAACGGCGTGTATTCCCCATTCTCACGCAGGATGTAGAGCAAATTTTCAGCCGTATTCAATTCAACCTTCGGAAAATGGATAAACAGGCTGTTCCCGTTATGATAGTGTTGAAAGGACTGATAGCCGTACACCGAAAGAAGAGGAAACTGTGCAATGAGCTGTAAACACTGGCGCAAAACATTCGGCAAAGAAATATCATCCGGATTGTCATCATAAGCATACAATGCCAACACACTTCTGGAAAGAATATTCATCATATCTTTTCCCGGTGCCTTCAAAATCATGTCGCGCACAAAAGAGGGCGGCAAACTGCGGTAAGAAGCAAGTTGCTCCGAAAACCGTGCAAGCTGTGTGCGATTCGGCAATTCGGAAAACAGCAACAAATATACACACTCTTCAAAACCGAACCGTCCGTCGTTCAGAAATCCGTCCGTCAATGCACGAATATCGATGCCTCGATAGTACAGCTCTCCGGGGCATGGATGCTCTGTTCCGTCAGCCCACAATTCTTTGGATTTGATTTGAGAAACTTCTGTCAAGCCGGCAACCACGCCGTTTCCGTCCAAATCACGCAACCCGCGTTTGACATGATAATCCACATACATTTGCGGCGTAATGTGCGTTTCGGCATCAGCCAAAGCCGCCAATTCCAAAATATAGGGAGTAATTTCCGAATAATTTGACATTTCATACCTCTTTTCTTTCCATATTTCGGTTCCGGCAAACGTCAAAACAGCCAAACCGATCCTTCCGATTCGGATACCGATTTCCGTTTTTTCCATTCGGATATTTTCATTATACCATATTTTTGAATACCTTGCAAGAAAAACGAAGAAAAGATACACTTTGGTCAAAAAAGCAAAAAAACGGTTGCCGCAAATGTTTTTTGCGGCAACCGCCCGGACATCACCGAATCAGTGAAGTCAAATGAAAAACAACAACGCCAATGCGGACAGCAAAACAGTTCCGATAACGGGCAAAGCACAACCGAAACAACCGCCGTAATACGGGCGACGCGGGCGTCGCCATCCCCAACCGTGATGCGGGGGACCTCCCCAACCTCCCGGTCCGCGTCCGGGACCGCCTCCACGCGGTCCTCCTCCGAATCCGCCACCGCGGGGACCTCCGCCTCCGCCGAATCCACCTCCGCGGGGACCTCCGCCGCCTCCAAAACCGCCTCCATGTCCGCCTCCACCGGGTCCTGGCATAATAACATTCCTCCTTTTTGATTTTGAAATTTGATTGATGATTTCTGTTGATTGTACAAATGAGTAAGAGCCGAGCTCTCTCACGGCAATCAAAAGATGTTTTTCACGCCTCGAATAATTCAAGATACTCTTCCAATGTCAAGTTTGCGAAATGAATATCCGTTGCCGCTTCACGCCCCACAAAACGATAGTGCCACGGCTCATAGGTATATCCCGTTATATCCTCTTTTTCATCCGGATAACGCAAAATAAAGCCGAACCGATAGGCATTTTCGGAAAGCCACTGAAAAGCCAACGTATCTTCAAACAATCGAGTCAACGTATCGCCCGTTTCAGCGGTGATCAGATCCACACACAATCCCGTCTGATGTTCACTGGTCCCCGCTTGTGCCGAATACGATCGGGCAACTTTGACCGCATCGGCATAAGACAGCACTGTAATCTGTTTATCCAAATAGTTGGTTTTCAAGTAAGAATACCCCAAAGCAGCATATGCCTCCGTCGAAAAAGATCCGGTATTCTTGGAATAGTCGATCTCACTCTGTACATGATGATTGAACGTTCCGACCTGGTAGGAATAAGACCGATACGCGCTCGTCACTTGAACGCCGCTCACTCCGTCAGCCTCCATTTCCGCCAACATCAAATACAGTGCCTCGGCGGCACGTGCTTCCAACTCCAATTCCTCATCATAGGGTGTCGGACAAGTCAGACGAACCAAATCCGACGGAACATAATCGGCTCCCATCGGATGGGTTTTGTTCGCCAATACCAAATAACATTCGGAAAGATCCGTTTTCAAAACCGTTTCGGCATTCTGCCGCGCTTCATCGGTCACATAGTTGTAGGACTCATCCAAATATCGACCGATGATGGGAAGATTCGGTGGAACAGGCGAACCCGTTTCGACTTCCGTGGTCTGTCCTTCCGTGGCTTCTCCCGCCGGATCCCATTGAATACAGCTTGACAACAGCAGAGCCGAAAGCAACAGCGTCAGGATCAATTTACACTTTTTTCTCATGCGATCTCCCATACGGTATCTTCTCCGAAGGTTTGGTCTCAATGACGATAAAATAAGGCGAAGAGGGCGAATTGAGAATATTCACTTTGGTGGCACAGACCTTGTGCCGACTGATCCCCGCCAAATAGTCGCAGATCATTTTTCCTTCCAAATCCCCTTCCTCATGCCCCGGATAAACAGCTACATTGAGAATGGCATCCCGATCCATCAAATCAATTGCCGCTTCAATAGCAGGCAAAGTCGTTTCCCGCAGAGTCGTCACGGACTTATCTCCGCCGGGCAACCAGCCCAAATTGAACATTCCCGCTTTGATCGGCTCCTTGACATAGTTTTTGACATTGTGATGTGAATCCTGTATCAACGTATAATTTTCCGGACAGCCGACCTCTTTTAAGTGCCGTGCGGTAGACTCGACTGCTTGTGCCTGAATGTCAAACGCATAGACATGACCGCTCTCACCGACCGTCTTGGATAAAAACTCCGTATCATATCCGTTCCCCATGGTAAAATCCACGGCGACGTCGCCCTCTTTCAAATGCGTTAAAATAAAATGTTTATGCAGTTTTAATAAATCAATCATTTCTCATTCCATATCCTTTTTTCTCACTTTTGATGCAGATCCGATCTCAAAAAACGAATGGCACGCTCCACAGCATCCTTGGAATCGTTCCAAGGTTCGTCTCGATAACGATAATCGAATTTTTTGCAAAACCAACTGACATCCGTTTGCAATTTTTCAAGATACGCTTCCACAACTTTTGCGCATTGTGCGGCAAATGCCGGTTGCTTTTTCTTTCCCAATCGTTTTTGACCGTACAGCAAAAGCTGACGATAATGCGGCAAACAAAAATACGGTTGCGCCTGCAATTTGGGAGCAAAAGCTTCGTCTGTCTCCCAAAGCCAAACCGCAGTGTCGATCATATGTTCAAAATGATCGGTAATCCGATCACAAACATAACAACTGTTTTCCAACGCACCGATGCGCTTGATCGGCTTGTTGCCCTGACCGCCACCGAATCCGCCGTCGCGAATCTCCTTTTGTAACTCAGCAATGTGACTTTCCAATGTCAACGCCATGCCGAGCCGATTCTTACGCACAAACATCATATCATAATGCGTGCGGCAAAATCCGACCTCGTTGGTTTTGATGCGAACATCCGGTTCCATCATAGAGGCACCGAGGATCAAATCCAACTCGTTTTCCTCCAATCGGCGATACAATGCGCAAAACGGGCATCCGCATGAGGGATCACTCACCGATGCCTCAAACGCCTCGTTGACCGGAATCGTAAAATTCATATCCATTCGTCTGTACTCCTGATTTTCATCCGTCTTTCATCCTGTAATATTGCATTGGAATCGTGCGCAAAATGTCACGATTGTTATCGTTTTTTTCGCAATCCTGCAAGCAATGTCATTGAAAACATGATATAATATATTTGGCAGGGGATCGTTTCCATCCGTAAAGCAATTGATCCTTGCAAAATCCAATGCAATATGTTATAATCTTTGTAGCACAATCTTATTATATCACACAGATGGCGTACTTGCAAGAATTTTTTCCGAAAATATGTAACATTTTATTCGACAAAAGGAGATGTTATGCCACATTTTACGCACTGCTTATTGGATTTGGACGGAACCGTTATCAATTCAGCCCCCGGCATCACCTCGTCCGTCCGATATGCCCTCCGAAAAACGGGATGCCGGTTACCGGACGGATTCGATCTGCACCGCTTTATCGGTCCGCCTCTGTTCAACGCATTTTCCGACTTCTGCGGCATGGATCCCACCGATGCCGAACGTGCTGTTTCTTTTTACCGTGAACACTACCGTGCCGGTGCCATGTTTCAATGCACGGTTTACGACGGAATCCGAGAAACCTTGACCGCACTGACAAGCAGCGGGATCTCCTGCGCGCTTGCGACCTGCAAACCGTGGAAATTTGCACATCAAATTCTCTCCCACTTCGAGCTGTTATCTTTTTTCTCCGGTGTTTACGGTCCGGAGCTGGACGGTACACGCAACGAAAAAGCCGAAGTCATTGCCCATGCCATGCAACAACTTCACATCCCGATGCCTTCTACCGTCTTGATGATCGGCGACCGCGCCGATGATGTCAACGGTGCTCGTGCATGCGGCATTGCCTGCGCGGGAGTTCTGTGGGGATTCGGTTCCGAACGGGAACTGAAGGATGCCGGCGCACTGACATTGCTCAACCATCCATCCGATTTAATCAAACTGTTTGAAACAAACGATCCGTTTTGAAATACAAGAATACAGAAAGGAATCCTGTTTATGAACAATCAATATCGAAAAGTCAAACGCTATTTGGAGATTTTGCGCCAAAACCGTATGAAAAACCAAACGCCTGTTGAAAACATCGGAATTTTGCCCTGTGACTACAAAACAGACAATACATTACCCGATGTCGCACGGTTTTCCCCGTATCGGACAGATGCCGTGTGGGGAAGCGGTGCGGATACGCACGCATGGTTTCATTTTGCTCTTCCCGCCGTCGGCGAGAACACCTTCCTTTCGGTGCGAACCGATCATACGGGATGGGATGCAAACAATCCGCAATTTTTGATCTATATTGACGGTCGGATCGTTCAAGGATTGGATGTCAATCATACGGAAGTCCTGTTGGAAGCGGGCAAGCCGCAAGACATTTATCTGTACGGTTACATCGGAATGGATCACGCACAGGCAACCCTCTCCGTCCAAACGTATGTTTTGGACACAGACACGGACAAGCTGTATTATGACCTGCTCTTCCCGTTTGAATCCCTTTCTTTTTTGAACAAAGAATCCAATGAATACGCGCAAACCCTTCGCTATCTGTGGGAGGCAGTCTCCATGCTCGACCTGTTCGACCTTTCCTCCGACGCTTATCTGCAATCCGTCAAACAAGCCCACGGCTATATGGAAACCGAATTTTACGGCAATTACTGCTGTACACAAAAAAGCACGACCGTTTGCATCGGTCACACCCACATCGACTGCGCATGGCTCTGGACATTGAAACAGACAAGAGAAAAGGTACAACGTTCTTTTGCAACCGTATTGGAACTGATGCGCCGTTATCCGGAATATAAATTCATGTCCTCGCAAGCTTTTTTGTATAAAAATTTGAAAGAGGAAGCACCGGAACTGTATGAGCAGGTCAAGGAACGCATTCGGGAAGGCAGATGGGAATGCGAGGGCGCCATGTGGGTGGAAGCTGACTGCAACCTTTCCTCCGGCGAAAGCTTGGTACGCCAACTCCTTTACGGAAAGACATTTTTCAAAAAGGAATTCGGCGTGGATAACCGCGTCCTGTGGTTGCCCGATGTGTTCGGTTATTCGGCGGCACTTCCGCAAATTTTGAAAAAAAGCGGTGTGGATTGGTTTGTAACATCCAAGATCAGTTGGAACGACACCGACCGTATGCCTTACGATACCTTCCTGTGGAAAGGCATTGACGGAACGGAAATCAACAGCTATTTTTTGACCGCACAAGACGACAAAGGAACGGAAACTTCCAACTATGCGACCTATGTTGCAAATACCCATGCGCCCATGATCTCCGGTACATACAAACGGTACAGCCAAAAACAACTCAACAATGAAGCCATTGTCACCTTCGGATTCGGAGATGGCGGAGGAGGTCCGACAGCCGAACATCTCGAACTGTTCCGCCGTGCCGCACACGGTGTTCCGGGACTTCCCAATGCAAAAATGGACTTTGCCGGCGATTTTCTTAAACGATTGGAAAACAAGATCAAAGACAACCGATTACTCCCACGTTGGCAGGGAGAGTTGTATTTGGAATTCCATCGCGGAACCTACACGACCATGGCACGCAACAAACGCAACAACCGTAAAAGTGAAATTCTCTATCAAAACGCCGAACGTTGGAGCACGGTGGCACAAGCATTGACCGGTCTCCCGTTCCCGAAAGACGACTTGCACCGCGGGTGGGAAATGATCTTAACCAATCAATTCCATGATATTATTCCCGGTTCCTCCATCAAAGAAGTCTATGATCAAAGCGACATCGACTATGCGACCATTCGCACCATCGGAGAAACTGCGCTGACACAGGCACAAGTCGCTCTTTCATCCGGCATTGCACAGGATGCCGGATACATCATTTTGAATTCCAATTCACACGGCGGCTCGCACATGGTGCAAGTCAACGGTCAAACGGTTTATGCAAGTGAAACGGTTCCGAACGGCTATACGGTATGCAATCGCTTCATAAATCAAAATCACATTCTGATCCATGGAAAAACGGTGGAAACCGACATCTACCGCGTCACGTTTGATGACGCATGGCAAATCCATTCCATTTACGACAAGCGTTGCGCACGGGAAGTCTTAAAAGAAGGAGAGGTCGGCAACGAGCTACGCGTCTATGCCGATTATCCGGACAATTACGATGGTTGGGAATGGCAGGCATACTCCCGCGAACAACATCGAACGCTGACTGCCGTCTCTTCCGTTACGCCTGTTGAAGACGGGATCCGCCGCGGTTTTTGCATCGTGCGTCCGCATATGTCCTCCACGATCACGCAAACCGTTTGGTTCTATGATGCGGAAGAACGAATCGATTTTGAAACGTCGGTCGATTGGCACGAACATCATCAAATGCTCAAAGCTGCATTCCCCGTTGCCATCAATACCGATAAAGCCACTTATGAAATTCAATTTGGTTCCGTCCAACGTCCCACACATTTGAATACCTCTTGGGATCAGGCACGATTTGAGGTTTGCGCACACAAATACGCGGACTTCTCGGAAGGCGGTTACGGCGTTGCGATCATCAACGACTGCAAATACGGTCATGACATTCATGACGGCATGATGTTGCTCTCGCTGTTACGTTCCCCCACCTACCCCAACCCGGAGGCTGATCAAGGAGAAATTTGCTTTACGTATGCACTGTGTCCGCATGTCGGCACATTTACGGACAGCCACGTCATTGCCGATGCATACGCATTGAACAATCCTGCCGTTGCAATCCCCGCAACGGGAAAGACGACCGAGCTTCCCATGCGCTTCTCTGCCTTGACATGCGACTGTTCCAACATCATTTGCGAAACATTAAAACCGGCAGAAAACGGCAATGGCATGATCTTACGCGCCTATGAGTGTAACAACAAGCGAACGCATGCACTGTTTGAAACCGATTTTTCCGATTGCCGCGTATTCCTATGCGATCTGTTGGAAAACCAACTGCGCGAACTGCCGATGCAAAACAATCACTTTACTTACGAGATGGGATGCTTTGAAATCGCAACATTCCTGTTGCTTCCGAACACATAATAAACAAACGGCACCGAACCATGCCCTTTCCGGGTAAGTTTCGGTGCCTCTTTTTTACAAAAAGACAAATTTTCCAATCATGCTTTTTTTAAGGCTTGGCGAATTTCCTGCTTGCGCGTTTCATCGGTCTCATCTGCTGCCAACTCTGCCAATAGAAGAGCTTCACGCAACTCCTTATGACGAATCACCTGCACCTGCCCCGAACATCCGAGTTTGGATACCCGAACGCCGCGATCCCCCACGACGACAGTCTGCAAACTGGGACAGTTTTTGAAAATACCTTTTTCCAAGGACATGCG
Source organism: uncultured Ruminococcus sp. (assembly GCA_964624685.1). GTDB lineage: Bacteria > Bacillota > Clostridia > Oscillospirales > CAG-272 > UMGS1865. The sequence continues at coordinate 26,930 of CAZUYA010000011.1, forward strand.
CCTGTTGGGCAAAAAAATCGTTTTTAATTGACTGCACTCTGTAAACGCTTTCCGTCCGATCCGCTCCAAACCGGTCGGAAAACTGATCTCCGTCAAAGCCGAACAACCGAAAAACGCTTTTTCCTCCACCACTTTCAAACTTTGCGAAAAATCAATCTTGCACAAAGAGCGGCACCCCGAAAACGCTTTGGCTTCAATCTTTTCCACCGTATCGGGCATCGTCAACTCCTCCAAGGCAGAACAGCCCTCAAAGACCGATTCCTCCAATTCCGTCAACGGCGCATGCAGAACAACCGAACGCAAAGACCGACAATAGGCAAACGCCGCATTTGTCACATCCCGCGTTCCGCTCGGAACAGAAAACTCTTCAATCGACGTACAACCGTAAAAAGCGGAATGACCGATGCGCGTCAATCCATCCGGCAACCGGATGTTTTTCAATTTTTCGCATGCGCAAAACGCAGAATTACCGATATAATTCAATTGTTCCGGCAATTCGATCCACTCCAAACTCTCACAGCAGGAAAACGTATAATCCCCGATAAACCGTACAGCCTCCGGTATCCGAAATCCGGTCAAACCGGCGCATTCACTGAATGCGCCGATGCCAAGATAGGATACGCTTTCCGGAAGTTGTATCTCCTTCAAAGAGGTGCATCTCCCAAACGCATATCTTCCGATTGCTTCGATATGAGAAGAAAGATTGATCGAACGCAACGAACGACAATTGAAAAAGCAGGCGCAATGAATGGCAGTCAAACATTCCGGAAGAAGGATCTCTTCCAATGCTTCACAATTGTAAAAGGCATATCCGCCGAGCCGCTCCAAACCTGCCGGCAACACCACGTGGCGAAGAGAAGAACATGAGCGGAAGCAACTGTCTCCGATCGATGTGACCGTGCGCGGCAACAATACCGTAGTCAAAGAGGTACAGTTTTGAAAAGCACCGTCTCCGATCCCGCGCAATCCGGTCGGAAAACTGATCTGCCGCAATCCCGTGCAGTCCCGAAAAGCATTCGGTTGAACGACCGAAACATTTGCCCCCAATATAATTTTTTGCAATGTTTTGTTTCCGCGGAAAGCATCCGCGGCAATGGCTGTCACGGAATCGGGAACAATCAACTCGCTCTTTTTTCCGTAATAACGAATCAACCTCCCGTTACGAACCTCTCCGTTGCGAAGCAATTCGGATTCAATCGCTTTGACCGTCGTTTCTTCCATAAAAATCCTTTCTCCCCAGCTCATTTTCAAACATCTTCAAACCATCCAAAACGGTCATTCCACCGATTTCCCGGTTGCGGGCGGTTGCTCTCCGTTATCGGTTGCGGCAATTTTTCCGCCGACAACGCCTGCCAACAAAGCAGTCAGATCCAATCCGGTAGATTCCTTCACGCCTTCCACAACCTGATTGGCACTGTGCATTACATCTTTGACCAGTTTGGAAGAATTTCCGTCACCGTACATCACAATGCGGTCGGTCTGCGCCAACGGTGCGGCGGCATTTTTAACGACCTCCGGCAATGCGTTGAGGTACATCTCCAAAACGGATGCCTCTCCCATTTTCTTCTGCGCCTCCGCTTTCTTTTCGATGGCTTCCGCCTCGGCAAGTCCTTTGGCACGAATTCCCGCCGCTTCTTGCTCCATGGCATACCGCAGTGCCTCCGCCTCGGCTTTCCGTGCTTCCGCCTCTTGAATCACGCGGTACTTCTCGGCTTCCGCCTCGCGCTGTTGCTTGATCAACTCTGCCTCTGCCTTTTGCGCCATTTGATATTTCATCGCGTCAGCCTGTTTCCGAATGTCGGCATCCAGCTCTTTTTCTTTTAACAAAATTGCTTTTTCGGCAAGTTCCGTTTCCTTTTCTTTTCGTGCAATGTCGGCGTTGGCACGGGTAATTTCAATGGTTTTACGCTGATTTTCCTGTTGAATGGAATATGCCGCGTCAGCCTCGGCACGCTTGGTCTCGGAACGCACTTTCATATCTGCCTGCTGTACCGCTAATTCGGCATCCTGTTCGGCAATCTTCTTTTCAGCCTCTACACGCACGGCATTTGCCTCCTGCTGTGCATTCGCCGTGGCAATGGAAATATCCCGTTGTGCGTTCGCTTTTGCGATTTGCGCGTTTTTACGGATCTGCTCCACGTTATCAATTCCCATATTTTCGATGGTTCCCGCGCCGTCCTTGAAATTTTGAATATTGAAGTTCACGACCTCAATGCCCAATTTTTCCATATCCGGAACCACGTTCTCGGTGATTTTTTTGGCAACTCCCTGACGATCCTGCACCATTTCCTTCAATCCGACAGAACCGACGATCTCACGCATATTTCCTTCCAACACCTGTGTTACAAGCGCAACAAGATCCCCCTGTCTCAAGTTAAGCAAAGACTCGGAAGCTCTCTGCAAAAGAACGGGATTGGAAGAAATTTTGATGTTTGCAACACCGTCCACCGTGACGTTGATGAACTCATTGGTCGGTACCGCCTCGCTGGTCTTGACATCGACCTGCATGACGCGCAGTGACAAGCGGTCAACACGCGTAAAGAACGGCAATCTCCAACCCGCACGACCGATGAGAATGCGTTTTTTTCCAAGTCCGGTGATGATGTAAGCGGTATCCGGAGGAGCCTTGAGGTAACCACTGAGAAAAATGATGACAATGACCGCCGCAACAATGACGATTGGTAAAACGAAGGAATTCATAGTGTGTTCTCCTTTGTATATTGATTTTGATCGGTTGTTTCCGACTGTTTTTATTATAGCATGCAGTCAAGCGATTGTCAATAAATTTTGTGTGATTTTGTGGACAATTCGATCCCGATTCAAACTTCTCCGTCCGACTGACCGATCTGCCGCATCATTCGCTTGTTAAACTCCTCGGCAGTATTGTAGCCCATGCGTTTTTGACGATAGTTCATCGCGGCAACTTCCAAAATGATGGCAAGATTTCGTCCGGGACGCACGGGAACCGTGATGGAGGGGATCTCAATGCCGAGAATGTTAATGGTCTGCTCATCCATGCCCAAACGATCATACATCTTCCCGTCCACCCAATTTTCCAATTGGATGACCAGATCGATGCGTTCCGTTTCTTTGACCGCGCCCATACCGAACAGGCGGCGTACATCCACGATACCGATTCCGCGCAACTCGATGTAATGCCGGATCAATTCCGGCGCCGATCCGACTAAGGTTTTATCGGAAACCCGTTTGATCTCCACGGCATCATCGGCAATCAACCGATGTCCGCGCTTGATCAATTCAATGGTCGTTTCGCTCTTTCCGACACCGCTGTCCCCCAGCAAAAGCATCCCCTCACCATACACTTCCACTAAGCCGCCGTGTCTGGTAATGCGCGGCGCCAGATAGTTATTGAGGGAGGAAATCAAACTTGCCATCATGGGACTGGTTTTAACGGCTGTTCGCAAAACGGGAACATTGCAAGCCCTCGCACGTTCGAGCAAAGCCTCGTGGACAGGAAGATCGGTCGTATAAATGATTGCAACGGGATGTGCATCCACAAATTTTTGCAACATCAATCGCCTGGTACTCGGTTCCAAAGATTGCAGATAATGTGTTTCTGCCTTTCCCATCAACTGAATCCGCTCCGGCTCAAAAATCTCGTAAAATCCTGCCAAAGCAAGACCGGGACGATTGACTTCCGGAGAGACGATTTGAATTTGATCAAAATTTTCGGGACGAACAAGCACCTCTAACTTAAAATCCTCAACAATTTTAGACAACGGAATTTGATATGTTTTTTTCACGCCCAAAACCTCCTTTGCATCCTCAAACATCCATCTGCAAACATTTTATCATAAAAAATTCAAAAAAGGAATACCTTTTTTGAAATTTCATCCGTTTTTTCATACGTATTCACAAAAAAGACATAACTGTTTAGTATAATAAATCCGTATAACAAACATGAATGATGGAACATGGAGGAAATCAAATTTATGCGTCATCCGATTCGTCAAGCCGCTCTGCTTCTGTCGGCTTTATTCTTATTGTTTCCGCTGTCCGCCTGCTCTTCACAAAATGAAAAAGTCATCGGCACCTGCGGTAGTTATGACCTGCTCTATGAGGAATTACGGTTTATTACCATGAGCTACAAAAAAATTTTGGATGCAACTTACGGTGACGGAAACGATGAAAACGGCACGATTTGGGATTCTCCGGAAACCGCCGAACAATACCGTGCCGAATTGGAAGAAAAAGTATTTGCCATGCTCACGGAAAACAATCGTGTCTTGGCTCTGTGTGAAGCTTACGGGATCTCCAAGGACGTCTACACCGGCGACGAGATTCAAAATGCGGTCGACACGCAACTCAAACAGGATATTGCTTCCGTAGGCGGACAAGATGCCTTTGACAAGGAAATGGAATCCATCTATATGACGGAACACTTGTATCGCACCTATTTGGCACGTGATTTGATGAAATATAAGTTACGGGAAGCGATCTTGAACGATCCCGCGCTATCAGAGGACATCATCACCGACCAAACCGAATTTTATGACTGGCTGTTGGACGGTCACTGCGTTTATGTTCAGCACATCATGATCCGAAACGATGAGGGAGAAGATGCCGCCATGAACCGTATTTTTGCCGAAGAAGTCTCCGAAAAATTGCAAAGCGGAGAGAATCGGATCGACGATTTTATCGGAAATAAAAATTTCAATGAAGATATGACCAATACCTCCCCTTATTATTTGATCGAAGGACTGTATGACGAAGCTTTGACAGATGCCGGTTTGCGGTTACACAATGTCTACGATGCCAGTGATGTGATCGAATTGGATGATTGCTACTACGTATTGCAGCATGTGGAAGAAGCCGAAAACGCGCTCTCCTCCCAACTCTCTGACTTGTTCGATGCGTATCTTTGGGCAAAGATCGGCAATCTCGTCAATCAGTCGGAATCGGTGTCCGTCACATTCAATGAGTACGGCAACAGTCTTGATCTGACTGCCATGCAATAACCGACCGAATCTTGAATTCAAAAGAAAGGAGCGTCTATGCGCTTATTTCACCGCCATCGTCATCGCAACGTTTACGGCGAAAAAAAGATCTCCCCGTGGATGATCCTCCTCATTTGTATTGCCGCCACCCTAATCGTGACCGTGATCATCGGAAACCTGTTAAACGGGTTGCTGGATGAGGAAACATATCGCCGTCTAACAAGCGGTGAGGACACGACTTCCGCCCAAGCACCCAATGATCCGTCACCCGTGCGGGATGTCCATGCCTACGCCTTCTCTCCGGGAGAAGATACCGATCGCCTTTGGGAAATGCCGGAAATCTCTGTCACGCTCAACTTACCGAATGGTACGCTCTTTTACGCTTCTGCCGTTACCGAACGGCTCGGCTATTCCTCCCTGCATACATTCGATCTGCAGACCGATATGGAAGAGCTGACGGCTATCGCCTCCTATATCAGCGGAATTTTTTATCCGTCGGCTTTTGCTGAAGAGGATACCGGTTTGCGCTATGCCGAAACCGCAAAAGAAAGTGCTTTATTGCAAGAGTTTGTCAATACCGGCGGTAACGAGATCCTTCTATGCGGACTTCCGTTGGAGAATGAGACTGTGGATACAGACGCAATTCTTTCCTACATCCATACAATCCGACATGCGGTAGGCGACGACACAGCCATTGGGGTTGCGTTCCCGTTCTCTTTCGTCACCCGCGCGGGAAGTTGGAAGGTCATCGGAAAACTTCTCGGCTCGTGCGATTTTTGCGCATTGGATCTGCGGGAAGCCGACAATACACAAGAACCGACCGTGCTGTTGCAAGACTGTGCGTACTATCTCACACAATATGATATGCGCCTGTTGCTTTGCGAAACACAAACCGACCTATTGGAAGCGGCATGGGAACAAAACGATCTTCAGACTGCAACCGCAGAGCCGTCCGCACCTTCGACCGACAATTCGACAAATTCCAAAAATGATGAAAATGCTTGAGGAAAGCGAGGAGCATTCCGTGAACCGATGCAAGTGGTGCAATCCAAACAATCCTTTGTACATCACCTATCATGATACAGAATGGGGGCATCCTCGTTTTGACGATGCCCACCTGTTTGAATTGTTATTGTTGGAAAGTTTTCAAGCCGGACTTTCCTGGGAATGTGTGTTAAACAAACGAGAACACTTTCGTCGTGCATTCGACGGATTCTCCCCGGAACGGATCGCCGCTTACGGAGAGGACAAGCTGAATGCACTTGCCGCCGACACAGGTATCATCCGTAACCGGAGAAAACTTCGTTCGGCAGTTGAAAACGCAAAAATCTTTTTGGCTTTGCAAACCGAATACGGCAGCTTTTTCAATTATTTGAAGCAGTATTGGAACGGAGAGATCATTTATGATTGCGACAGCACGCGGTCAACACTTTCGGATGCAATCTCGACCGATCTGTGTGCGCGCGGAATGAAATTCATGGGAAGCATCATTGTCCACTCTTTCTTACAAGCAGTCGGCATCGTGTATGCACATGACAGATCCTGTGACAGCTATTATCAAAATTCAATGTGATGTTCCGCCAGTCGGTGCCGTGCGCAAACATTCTTCCAAATAAGTTTGTACTTCCGTTTTTCCTTCCGCCACACTTCCGAGCGGATCAAATTCATGGGCGGCAATGATACGATCCAAATTCATGGTCATTAACCGTTTGACCGATTGCAGATACAGCAACGGTTCGGTAATGTTGTTTCGATATTTTCCGATTCCCTTCAGTTGAAGGCAATCTCCGCTCAAAAGACTGTTTGTTTGCAGATCCAGATAGGCAACACTTGTTTTTGTATGCCCGGGGAGTGCAACCGTTTGCAAACGGTTCATCACAAGGTCACCGTCACGCAACAGCTCTCCGTCTGTGAACGGAGCCGGAAAGGAAGTACGAACAACCGCTTCCGGCAACAATTCCTTCAAGCGCGGCAGACCGCCTGCATGATCTCCGTGATCGTGTGTCAACAGCAGAGCGGTCACCGATTGTTGTTCGACACCGATCTCCTTCAATGCCGGAAGAATCCATTCATCGGCATCCGACGCATACGTCGCGCTGTCAATGATCGCAGTTCCGATCGGCGTAACTGCAAAATATACGCTTGTCGTCAGATCTTCAAACGGGACGTTCAATCGAAATAATCCTTGACCGTAATCCTCTATCTTCATGATAACGCTCCTGTCCACGTCAAAATCAATTTTTTCAATCTTTCACAAAAAACATTCACGGAATATCCCATCATTTCAAAAAAGAGCCTTTCATCGGCTCTTTTTGTATGTTCTCACAAAAGGTAAGCGTTTCAGAATGCAACGTTCTGTGCCACGCGATACAGATTGTGTATCTCGTCCACACGCTTGTTGCAAAGAGCCTTCATATCCTCCAACTGTTCCGGAGAAAAAGCATCCAGGTCCCCGTCTTTAAGCTTGTTTTTATACATTCTGTCGGCAATGAGTGCAAAATTGATGTCTACGGGTACAACTTTGCCGTCCAACTCACACATGACAACATTGCTCTTACCCTCCACCAAAAGTTCCACCGCCTTAACCGCCATTTCGGTAGCAATGGTACGATCCTTCATCGTCGGTCTTCCGCCGCGTACCACGTGTGCAAACCGTGCAAATTTTGTTTCCACACCGGTCTGTTCCTCGATCCGTTTTGCCAACGTCTCCGCGTAAGGCGTTCCGTCGGCATTGAACATTCCCTCGGAAACAACCACAACCATGCTCCGTTTTCCGGCACGTCGCAACGCATCGATCTTTGCAATTGCCGCTACCTCATCAAACGGAACTTCCGGAATCGCCAATGCAACCGCACCGGAAGCAATCGCCGCATAAAGCGCGATCTGTCCGCAATGACGCCCCATGACCTCCACGACATTCAATCTTGCATGAGATTCACAGGTATCACGCAAATTATCAATCATCTGTACAGTGGTATTGATGGACGTATCCAAGCCGATGGTATAATCGGTCGCTGTAATGTCGTTATCAATCGTGCCGGGAAGTCCGACGGAAGGAAAGCCCAAGCGCGTCATATCGGTCGCACCGCGGAATGTCCCATCTCCGCCAATGCAGATCAAAGCGTCGATGCTGTTCTCCCGACAGGTTGCAACTGCCGCCTGCATACCCGCCTCGGTCTTAAACTCCGGGCAACGGCTGGAATACAGAATCGTACCGCCCAATCCGACAATATTGCTGACCGATTGTTGCGTCAATGCGATCAAATCTCCGTTGATCAACCCGGTATATCCGCCGTTGATTCCAACCACTTCGATCCCCATATCCAATGCGCGGTTCACAACCGCTTTAATACATGCATTCATTCCGGGGGCATCTCCTCCGGATGTTAATACGCCGATCTTTCTGAATTTTGCCATTCTGTCCTCCATACTTTTTCAAAGGCATGACCTCCGAAAAATTACAAAAATTCCTCTCAAAATATAATTATTTATATTTTAATATATTCTCATCGAAAAATCAAGATGTTATACGAAAAAATTCCAATTTATTTGTTAATTTTTTATCTATTGACAAAAAACATATTTCCCGTCGCCTGATGTGGCGCAAATGTTTTGCTACCGAATGGTTTGTCAAAATGCAACACAAAAAAAACAAACGACTCCGACGGAATTTTTTTCCGCAACGGCGTCGCTTGTTTTTGATGTTTATTTTGCTTTCAATGCCAAATCAAGCCAAACCAAACCAATGCTGAACGCATCATACAAGCCTTCTTTTTTTCCTTGCTTGATAATTTTGGTCGGATCATGGGATTCGATCACTTGAATAAACACATCCTTGGGCAACTGCCGTCCTCCAACCTCTTTGTAGGACATGATCTCCAATACCAAAATACACTTTTCGTTCATATCTCCGTAACAAATCGTATTGCCTTCCCGTACCAACGGCTTCTCCAAATATTCCAAATATTTTCCGTCAACCAACGGTCGCGTTTCCTGTTCCATATTTGTTTTCCTCCTTCTATCTTCAAACGGTGTAACTATCCATATATATCATATCACGTTTTTGCAAAAAAGTCAATGCTTTCTTGAGACTTCATCAAAAATTTACGGTTGCGCTTCCGATAACGCTGCAAAAATACATTCGATTTCAGCCAAAGTCGTGGCGGTCATCACCGCATTTCTTGCCGCCGCTGCTCCACGTACACCGTGTAGATACCATGCCATATGCTTTCTGGATTCAGCCACACCCGTGCGTTCTCCCTTTTCCGATACCACAGTGCGTGCATGCTCCAATGCCACGGAAAACCGCTCCTCCATGCTCGGAGGGAAAAAATCTTTGCCTGCCAATGCCGCTTGAATCTCGGCAAATATCCACGGATTGCCCTGTGCGCCGCGTGCGACCATAAGCCCGTCGCATCCTGTTTGTTCCAGCATCCTCACCGCATCGGCGGCTGAAAAAATATCCCCGTTTCCCATCACGGGAATTTTGACAGCCTCTTTGACACGGCGGATCACTGTCCAATCGGCATGTCCCGCATACATTTGCTCTCGTGTTCTTCCGTGAACACAGATCATTGATGCTCCCGCATCCTCCAATCTCTTTGCAACTTCAACTGCATTGATCCGAGTATCATCCCATCCGGAACGGATCTTGACCGTGATCGGTATCTTGACCGCCTTGCACATTGCACGCACAATGCGCGCGGCAAGCAACGGATCCTTCATTAAAGCACTACCTTCACCGTTTCCGACAATTTTTGTCATCGGACATCCCATATTCACATCAATCACCGACGGAGGAACTTCACCGCATACACCGCGGTATTGATTGGCTTCCAACAGTTGCGCCGCATTTGCCATAAACTCCGGATCCGATCCAAACAGTTGAACCGCCATGGGAAGTTCCTCGCGCAACACCGCTGCCAGCGGTGCGCTTTTGGAACGATTTTCTGCCACAGGACGTTTGCAGAGTTGCTCGTAACACAATGCCTTGGCTGAAACCATTTCACTGACCGTATATTCTGCGCCAAATCGACGCGCCAATCGGCGAAAGCTTCGATCACTCACGCCCGCCAACGGTGCCAACGCCAATCCGTGTTTGAGTTCGATGTTTTGAATATACATATCCGTTTCCTTTTCTTCGTTTTTCTCTTTGCTTGACATCCGAAAGAATTTCCGAAAAAACGGATTTATTCTATCAAGCAACTCTATGAAAAATATCAAAAACTTCTTCCTAAAGCATGAAAAAGCGGTTGCTTTTTCCATAATCATACAAATTCAACGGACAATTCTCCGATGTTGGGACAACTTCTGTCGTTTTTTCGGACACGATTTTCCTTGACTTTCTTTCATTTGGATGTATAATTTGGTTATAGAAGGAAATACTGCCAATAACGATATGAAAGGAAGTTAAAATGAAATCGCCTATGTCACAAATTTTGATGATTACACTTGCCATTGTATTTGCCGTTGCGCTTTCCTTGACCGTCGCACTCATCTGCATTTCCTATGTACAAGAAACGCCGCCTCCCTCCGATTCTACCGACCGAAACATGGATGCGCCGTTTACCGAATCCACTGTCCTACCAGTGTACCGCCCATTGGATCCGTTGCCGGAAAGTACTTACGCCCCCGATACGGCTTTGATCACAACGGAACCGCCTCCCGTACAGGACACTCCGTTGCCAACCGGAAACGGGCTGGCATATGCATCCAACGGTGACGGTACCTGCACATTGATCGGCATCGGTACTTGCACCGACGTTTGCATCGTTATCCCGAATGATTCACCGTCCGGTGATCGCGTAACCGCAATTGCGGCACGCGCATTTTACGGGTGTTCTTTTGTAAGCGCGATTCAAATTCCGACCACAGTCAACTTCATCGGAGAATTGAGCTTTGCCGCATGCGACAATCTGGTTTATATTTCCGTCACCGAAGGCAATGCTTACTACTGCGACATGGACGGGATTCTCTATACCGCCGACGGTCGCACGCTGATCCAGTATCCGCCGATGCATGCCGGAAGCACTTATACCATCCACGCCGCGATCGACGAAATCCAATCCATGGCATTTTACAATTGTGTGTATCTCACACACATTCATTATATCGGCAGCGTTGAAGAATGGGAACAAATTGCCATCGGCACAAAAAATTACAGTTTGATCGCAGCCGCAAAAACCTTTGATTCCGAACAGAATCGATAAATTTTGATAAATCAAAGAATGAGAGGACTAACCGAGGTACACCAGTCCTCTCATTCTTTGATTACAAAATAAAAAATTATGTTCCGAAGGAAAAAGAGCCGCCCAGAACAAAAAAGATCAATAATAAAGAAATTCCAATCAAAACAAGTGCGGCAAACATAACCGCAACAGTACGAAAACTCATTCGATACGGGTGTTCGGACGGTGGCAAAACACCGAGGTGTTGCATAACCGCTGACAACGGCTTATAAAGCAACAGAACCAATCCGGCATTTAACACGCCCTTGACCAAGTTAAAAGGGAACAAAAGCGTCGGAATCATAGCTTGCACATCCGCCACGGTAATACCGATATAATACGGTGTTACCAGCAAATTAAACGCCATCATAACTGCCACCATGGCACAAACACCGCACAACAATCCGATCAACGCACCGGAAAAGCTTTTTTTATATTTATAGATCACACCGACCGTAACAGAAAATGTCATACTACTCAAAATATTCATAATCAACCCGTAAAGACCTGTGGTACTGACCGTCATCAATTCCATCACGGGAACCAGTACAGACAAAAGGCATGCCGCACCGGGACCGAAATATAAACCACAAAGGATCAGAACGGAATCCTTGACATCCAATGTCAAAAAAGAAATCGGAAAATGTACCAATAACATCAAAACATACGAAAATGCGCCAAACAATGCCAACAACACTATGCGACGCAAACCACCGGAAGATACACGCAACCGTGACATTCAAAATTACTCCTTTCTCATCCGGACTTCAGGAAGTAGCACCACGGATGCCCTCCTGTCACCGTCGGTTCGGGAATCCCACCCGATCGGCTCTGTGCAACACACAGAGTTCGCAGACTGCGCCTACAGGACTCACTGCCGGTATTGGACTTTCACCAATCCCCAAAGATATGATGTTAATCGTTGCAAACGATTCGGACAAGCGGGGCTGTCGCAAGATACGACAGCCCCGCCAAACAAATGCGTTTAATTAAGCGATGATTTCGGATACGACACCGGAACCGACGGTTCTACCACCCTCACGGATA
>CAZUYA010000012.1:0-38213 GCA_964624685.1 uncultured Ruminococcus sp.
AGCTGATGGCAACAAACCACTTCCAAAGTGCCAGATTTTCTTCGTCTCCGATCTCCAATTTGTGAAATTCCGCGCGCGACGCATCCGCAAGTTCCTGATTGGCGGGAATCCCATGCTCCGGATCCCCTTTGATCTCATTGTTGATTCGCACATAAAGCTCTACCAGCTTGTCGATTCCGCCTTGTTCGACCGCTTCACGACTTCCCCAACGACGATACGCAACAATTAATTTTCCGAATTGCGTTCCCCAATCGCCAAGGTAATTAATCCCGTAACATTCATAACCGGCAAACTCATGTAACTTTCGTAAAGAATGACCGATTACGGTCGTTCCGAGATGTCCGATGTGAAACGGCTTTGCAACATTGGGAGAAGAATAGTCCAATACGACCTTTTTTCCCTTTCCGAATTCTTGCGCTCCGTAGCGTTCCCGTTTTTCCAAGATCTCCGGAACAATGTACTTGCCTAAAAACGCATCGGAAAGAACAAAATTCAAATATCCGTTGACCGCCTCAGCGCGCGCAATACAAGCATCCTTCAAAGTTTCCGATAAAAGCTGTGCGATCTGCACGGGAGAACGTCTCAAAATCTTACTCAACCGGAAGCACGGAAAAGCAAGATCCCCCATGGTGGCATCCGGCGGATACTCCAACATAGCGACCACATCGGTGACAGACAACTCTGCATTCGATTGCAAAGATCGGACGCACTCAACAATTTGTTCGGCAATGCGTTTTTTAATGGTTTGCATAACAGATTCCTTTCAAATGTACACTAACTTTAATATTATACATCATATAAGCCGTAATTTCAAGACTCATTTTTCATTATTTTACAGTCAAAGGGGCAACGGTTGCTTGTATAAAATGCAATAAAAGCGCACGATCCAGCAACAGCTGAATTCCGCGCGTCCCCGCACTGACAGTCATTTTTTCCAATTGAAGTGCACTGTCATCCACATAGGTCGGAAATTTTTTCTTCATTCCGATCGGTGAACAACCACCGCGAATATACCCGGTAACCCCCAATAAATCCTTGACATGGAGTAGCTCTATTTTTTTATTTCCGGTCAAACTCGCCGCTTGTTTCAGATCCAATTCTTTTGCCACGGGAATACAAAATACCAAAAATCCTGTTTTATCGCCTTTGGCAACCAACGTCTTAAACATTTTCTCCATCGGAAATTGTATGCTTTCGGCAATATGAATTCCGGACAGATCGTTTTCATCGACATCATAGGTCAAAGTTTCATACGAAATTTTTGCGGCATCCAACATTCGCATGGCATTCGTTTTTTGCATAAATGTCTCCCTTCAACGGTATTCTTCGATCATCTCACGCGCGGCATCTCGTTGAGCCGCAGTCACCTGAATACCGCCCAAAATTCGTGCAATTTCTTCAACGCGAGCCACATCATCCAATTCCGTGACCACTGTCTCGGAACGCCCGTTTCGCTCTTCTTTGGCAATCCGATAGTGAACCGTTGCCAAAGAAGCGATTTGAGCCGAATGCGTGACACAAAGTACCTGTGTGCTATTTTGCGCGGTTTCCGAAAGTTTGATGCCAATCTTGCGTGCGGTCTTACCGGAAACCCCGGTGTCAATCTCATCGAAAATAACGGTAGACGCGCCTTTTTTGTCATCTAACACCGAACGCAATGCCAACATGATTCGCGATAGTTCTCCTCCGGAAGCAATCTTAATCATGGGCAAACACGGCTCTCCGGCGTTTGCGGCAAACAAAAACTCCACGTCATCGGCACCGGTTTCGGATAAAGATGTCGGCGTGATTGCAATTTCAAACCGTACATTCGGCATATCCAAAAATGTCAATGCATCAATGACTCGGGCAGTCACTTCCGTTGCGGCATGGTGACGCCGTTCGGACAATTTTTGAGCCGCCGCTTGTGTTTCAACCATCAAAAGTGCTTGTTGTTTTTCCAAAGTTTCGCGTGTTTCATCCGAAAGCTCCAAAGCCTCCAGTTGTGAGGCTGCCTGTTCCCGAAATCGTAAAATCTCCTCGATGCTGTTTCCGTATTTTCGTTTTAATTTTGAAATGCCTTCCAATCGTTCTTCCAGACGATCAATTTGCGCAGTCGGATCCCCTATATCTTCTTCCGCAAAATCGGAAACCGTTTCCGAAATATCCTCGATCTCCGCAGCTACCGTTTCCAACCGTTCGGAAATACTTTCGGCGTTTTCCAGGACTCCGTGCAAACTTTTCAATGCGGTTTGCGCTCGACGCACCCAATCATACGCATTTCCCTTTTGGTTATCGCGCAAAACATTGCAACAAAGGCAGACCTGTTGATTGATCCGTTCGGCATTCAACAGTTTGTCGCGCTCGCGAATCAAAAGTTCTTCTTCACCTTTCCGCAACTTCATGGAATCAATGTCCTCAATCTGATACTTCAACATTTCCGACAAACGCAATCGCTCGGAAACATCCTGTGAGACAGCTTCCAACTGTTTGGTACAGGCTCGCATGCGCTGATATGCCGCACGATAAACCGTCAGTTCTTCGGACGGATCCGCATAGGCATCCAAAAGCTCACGGTGCGTATTTTTTTGTAACAGTTTTTGACTATCGGATTGCCCGTGGATACTGATCAACATCCGTGCAATTTCTCTTTGCACGGACAAGGTAATGGTGCGTCCGTCCAGTCTTGCCTGTGAATGTCCGTCAGCGTGAACGGTTCGTTGCAACATGAGCGTATTGTCTTCACGCGGGAATCCCATGTCTTCCAATGCCGCACATACAGAGTCCGAAAGGTCTTCAAAAACCGCACTGACAGTGGCAAAAGATTCTCCTGTACGGATCAATTCTTTTGAAACACGATTTCCCAACAACAAATTGATACTGTCTATCAAGATGGATTTCCCGGCTCCGGTCTCTCCGGTCAAAGCCGAAAAGCCTTTTTGAAAATCCACATCCACGTGGCGGATCACCGCAACGTTTTCAATATGTAAAGAACGAAGCATATCAATCTCTTTTCATTAAATCGCCAAAATGTGCTGTCATCGCGTCGGCTGAAGATTCATCGCGCGAAACGATCATAATCGTATCATCGCCGGCAACACACCCCAAGATCTGCGGCAAATTCATCGAGTCGATTCCAACCGCAACGGCATTGGCAAGTCCCGGTCGCGTTTTCAGCACCACCAAATTTCCGGCATAATCAACACTAACAATGGAATCGGCTAATGTCGTATTCAACTTAAAACCGGATTCTTCCTGCTCATAACGCGGCAGAACATAGCGATAGGTTCCCTTTCCCGTTGTCATTTTGGAAATTTTCAACTCGCGGATATCGCGGGAAACCGTTGCCTGTGTAACATCAAAGCCATGTTCTCGCAATCGACCGATCAATTCATCTTGCGTATCGATCTCATACTGTGAGATCAATTCCAGCATTTTTTCCTGTCTGCCTTTTTTCATTTAATCTATGCTCCTTCTACTCTTCCATGTGCGAATGACTCATTTTCTGCCGCAACTTTTGATAAAAACCGCATGGCTTTAAGCGGATCAAATCGGTTTGTATATTGGATTTTGTAATCCGCACGATTTGATTGCGGTACAATTCAAAATTCATCCGCCCATCCACTGTCAAATACAACATTTTTTCGCGCGCGCATGTGTTACGAATTTCCAAAACCGATTGATCGGAAAAAATCAACGGACGCGCAAGGAGAGAATGCGGGCAAATCGGTGTCACGCAAATGCAAGAAACACGCGGATCGACAATGGCTCCCCCCGCCGACATGGAGTATGCGGTCGAACCGGTCGGCGTTGCAACAATCAAACCGTCTGCGCGGTAGGTCGCGACAGCATTCCCGCCTTCCGACAATTCCACATCTACCAATCGTGAAACGGAACCGTTTGAAACGACTGCATCATTCAGCGCATAACAAAAAGAACGCAGATCTCCACTCGCCGTCAACAGCTCCACACGCAACATCGAACGCTGTTCCAATGTATAGGTACCGTCAAACAGTTTATCCAAAAGAGCCAAATCTCCCATTTCCAATTCAGCCATATACCCCAATCGTCCGAGGTTGATTCCGAGAATCGGAGTTTCCCGCTGAGAAGCACGCCGAGCCGTTTCCAAAATACTGCCGTCGCCTCCCAAAACAATCAAAATATCGGCTTCTGCATAAACCGTATCCAACGGCAGATAACAAAATTCGTCACGGTGTTTATGAATCTTCATCAATTTTTCTCGATTAAACGCCGCAATCAAAATTTTGCACTCTTTTTTTAACAAACGATTGGCAACCGTTGCGGCTGCCGACGCTTTTTCGTAAATATTAAAATTTGTGATCAAAGCAATTTTGAGCATGTCCGCCCCTCCTTTCCTCACACAGAATCAACAAGTTGTAAAATTTCCGATAGCGATAATGACTGAACCGAACTGTCGGAAGCACGAAGATAGAGTAAGTATTCCACATTCCCATCTCCGCCGGTAATCGGAGACGGAATCAATCCGCACAAACGGAACCCGAATGACAAAGCACATCCGCACACACGTTCGACCGCATACCGGCGTGCTGCTGTATCACGCACAATACCGCCTTTGCCCAGCATCCCTCTCCCAACCTCAAATTGCGGTTTGATCAAACACACCGCGCATCCGTTCGGAGAAAGCAACGTCGAAAATTGCGGTAAAATGTAGGTGGCGGAAATAAAAGAAACATCCATCACGATCAGATCAACCGTTCCACCGTCCAAATTCTTCGGTGAAAGAGATCTGGCGTTCAAATGTTCCCGTGAAACCACACGTTCATCCGACAACAATTTGGGAGCCAACTGCCCCTCGCCGGCATCCACCGCAAAAACAAGAGATGCCCCTCGTTGCAAAAGACAATCGGTAAATCCTCCGGTCGAGGCACCAATATCCAATGCACGCATTCCGCATACATCAATTTGAAAAGCATTCAATGCCGCCTCCAATTTCAATCCGCCGCGTCCGACATACTGCAACGGCGCATCAATCTTGACGGAATGAGAATCTTCCGATACATCTTCGGAAGATTTTTTTAACAATACATCGTCCACCCACACTTTTCCGGATCGAATCAATTCACCGGCACGAGTACGGCTGACCGTATATCCGTTTTGTGTCAAATACACGTCTGCTCTCATACAGCTGTCGAAAATGCCGGAATCAAATAGAGCAAACAGGCGGTCACGATTCCGGTAATCGCGCCGAAAAAGACCTGCAACGGAGAATGACCGATCAATTCCTTAAAATGCAGATCGGCATTTTCGGAATCTTGACTAAACAATTCTGCAACAATCAAATTGATCGCCTTGGCTTGTTTTCCGGTCTCTTGACGTACACCGGAAGCATCGATCATCACGATCATGGCAAGGACACCGGAGATTGCCACTGTAACGGAATCCAAGCCATACTTCAAAGCACAGGACACACACAGAGCACATGCAGATGCAGTGTGCGAGCTGGGCATTCCACCGGTACCGAACAACATATTCTTTACGGAAAATTCCTGAAGCTTAAAAAAGCCCGTAAAAATTTTAATAATTTGCGCCACAAACCAAGCGGCAATGGCTGAAATCAGACAATAGTTGGATAAAAAGTCAAAAAACCATTCCATAAAAAATCTTCCTCATTTTTTTCTTGTGGCAAGCCACTCCGCCAAGGTACACAAAGCATCGGAATCCGGATATTTTTTGAGAACCGCAACCGCCTCGGCGGTTAAATGTTCGGCATAATATTGCGCTTCCTCGATGGAATAGAAGCTCAAAAATGTACTTTTGCAATGTTCGGCATCCGTTCCTGTATTCTTTCCGAGTTCTGCCGCACTTCCGGTCTGATCCAGTATATCATCCACGATCTGAAATGCCAAGCCGACGTTTTCGGCATAGGTCACCACATCTTTCATCCGCGCGTCCGTCAGTGTGACACCTGCCGCCAAAGCCCCCAAAACCGAAGCAGCACTGATCAGTGCCCCCGTCTTCAAAGAATGCAGTTGAAGCAATTCATCCAAGGAAAGACGACGTTTTTCGCCTTCCAGATCCATGATCTGCCCACCGACCATCCCGTAACGTCCGGCACACCCCGCCAAATAGGCAACTGCTTTTGCCGCAGTTTCGGCACCGACCGCAACATTGGATGCCGCCGCTTCAAATGCGCCTGTCAGCAAAGCGTCTCCCGCCAACAGTGCGGTTGCTTCACCGAATACTTTGTGATTGGTCGGTTTGCCGCGACGCAAATCGTCATTGTCCATGCATGGAAGGTCATCATGAATCAGAGAATACGTATGGATCATTTCCACGGCGCAAGCAAACGGTAAAGCCGCTTCTTCTTCCCCGCCGAACATCCGACAAAATTCCAATGTCAAAAGCGGACGGATCCGTTTTCCGCCTGCAAACAAGCTGTACCGTTCAGCATCCAAAAGAACTTTCAAATGCTCCTCATCGGTATAATATTGCTTCAAAGCTTCTTCCGTGATCAGCGCGTCGCGATGCATCAAAAGTTCCAAAATTTCTTCTGTCATTCCGACTTCTCTCCTTTATCCAACTCAGTCAATACCGCTTGACCGTCAGCTTGAATCTGCAGGACTTTGACTTTCTGTTCGGCTTGTTCCAAGCGTGCCGTACAGGAACGAATCAATTCGATTCCTTCTTCATACAATTTCAAAGAAGCGTCCAATGATTCACCACCGTTTTCCAGCGCATATAAAATTTCTTCCAACCGCTCCATTGCGGTTTCAAACGGCATCATTTTTTTTGCCATGATTCGATAGATTCCTTTCCTGTTGCGACAGCATCGACCGTTCCGTCCGCAAACCGAATTTTTAATGTATCGCCGACCGCAACATCGGAGGCGGACAGCGCGTCGATACCTTCTTTGGAAACGACCGCGTAACCGCGCGTCAATACGGACAGCGGATTCAAAGCTTCCAACCGTGCGGCGCATTGCGCCAAATCGGTCTGCTTCTTCAAAAGCAATTGTCCGGCAGTACGTTCCAGTCGGTGTCCGACATCTGCGGTACGCATATAAAAAGTATCCAATAATTGTTCCGGATGTGCAAAAACACGTGACTGTGCCAATCGGTGCAAAGATTTGGTTTCTTCTGTCAATTTTTTTCTCATTGCTGTATAAAGTCCGTCTTCCAAGCGATGCAAAACGCGCGACAACTCGGCTTGATCCGGCACGGCAATCTCTGCCGCCGCCGACGGAGTGGAAGCACGTCTGTCGGCAACAAAATCGCAAATGGTAAAATCGCTTTCATGCCCCACTGCCGAAATAACGGGAATCGGAGAGGCGGCAACCGCACGTGCCAAAGCTTCATCGTTAAACGCCCACAGATCTTCTGCAGAACCTCCGCCTCGTCCGAGAATCATGACATCGACAAGTCCGGTCATTGCAAAAAAATTCACTCCGGCAATCAACTGCGACGGTGCCTCCGCTCCCTGTACCTGTGCCGGAAACAATACGACCTCGGCGCATGGGAAGCGTCTCCCCAAAATATTGATAATATCGTGGACTGCCGCACCGGACGGAGAGGTAATTACGCCGATTCGCATCGGCATTGGCGGCAACGGCTTTTTGCGCGCCTCATCAAACAACCCTTCCGATTGAAGTTTGCGTTTTAATTGTTCAAATTGCAACGCCAAGGCACCGGCACCGTCCGGTTGCAGTTCATCGGCATACAATTGATAAACACCGTTGACCTCATAAACGGAAATACGACCGTGCGCAATGACGCGCATTCCGTCAGTTGGCAAAAAGGTCAGTTGCGAAGCATAAGAGCGGAACATGACCGCTTTTAATTGTCCGGAATCGTCTTTCAGCGTAAAATAGGCATGTCCGGAGGAATACAGCTTAAAATTGGAAATTTCACCGCGCACAAAAACATTTGCAAGTACACGATCCCCATCCAACAACATTTTCAAATATTCGTTGACCTGTGTCACGGAAAGCAAATTTTTGTTCTGCACGGGTTTGACTCCTTTTTCAAAAATCACAAAGAATGAAGGGATAAAAAGTGCTGTCTGCCAAGCAACGCGATGCCTGCAGCATTATCAGCCGAAAATGCAGGGTCGGCAAAATACGTGTTCGGTCTTTGCGATAACACGGTTTGTAAATAACGATTGCTCATCACGCCGCCGGCATATATAATGGGAAGATGCGGATACCGTGCATCCAACTGTTCGGTCATTTTTCGCAACGTTTCACCGATGAACGAAAACACAAATGCGCAAACAAAAGCACGATCTTCGGTCTCCCTCCACATACGCTCGGCTATATTTTGTAAACCGGAAAGATTGCAACATCCGTTTCGTACACAAACATGCGGTTTGAGCAATCGACGAACATTGGTTTCTCCCAATCGTTCCATCTCTTTTCCGCACGGAAAACGAAGCCCCATCATCACGCCGACGCGATCAATCGCCTGCCCCGCATTCAAGTCTGCTGTTTGCCCGCAAATGTCAATGGCAAAACCGCTGTCGTTTGGAATCACATACAGCATTTCCGTCGTTCCTCCGGAAACATGAAATGCGGCAAACGGTGCTTGCAATAACAACTCGGAAGCACCGGAAGAATACACTGCCGCCATGATGTGTCCGTTTTGATGAGAAAATTCATAAACGGGAACCTGAAGCGGTGCCGCCATAGCCGAAGCGACCGCCTTGCCTGCCAAAAAGCATGGCATATAGGATCCTTCGGCATCCCGCGGTCGCGCGGAACAAGCAATTGCAAGCACCCGCTTCTCCTGCAATTCCTGTTGCAATTGCATTGCAACATCCGAAAAATTTTTGACATGCGCAAATACAGCATCGCTTTGGCGTAACCCGCATTCTCCTGGTTTGACGGGAAGCGGACATTTTATATTTGCCACAATCCTTCCGTCAAGCGTACAAACAGCTGCCGAAGTCGTGTAATTGCTGGTATCAATTCCGACAAAACAATCCGTCATACCGCCGATTCATTCAACTCGTTTTTCACGCCGTTGAGAACTCCGTTTACAAATGCCTTCATCTTCAAGTCGTCAAAGGTTTTGACAAGTTCGATCGCCTCGTTCAAAGAAACAGCCGGCGGAATTTCCTTCATGTATTTCATTTCATAAATACTCAAACGCATTGCACTTTTTGACGCAGGTGTAATGCGACTCGGTTTCCACCCGTTGGAATGCCGTGCAATCAATTCATCCAATTCCGTCAAATGTTCTTGCACACCAAAATAGACAGCTTTGACATACGGATCATTCTCAATTTCTCGCGCTTCGCACGATAAAGCATAGATGCTCTCAACACCGTCCTCTGCATGAAACTCCGTTTCAAAAAGTAATCGAAACGCTTCGGTTCTTGCCTCTTTTCTTGTCATATGTTGTTTTGATTCCTTTCTTTTTTGCACTCTCTTTTGTGGATGTCCATCAAGAGTGCACAATCACCCACTATATATTATTATACATCAAAAATCAAAAAAGTCAACAAGAAAAATGAATATTCCGAAAGAATTATACATATATACTAATAAAATACGGAAAGGAAGCCTTTTATGAACAACAAAACACTTCGGTTTTCGTTGCGATTTTTATTTTTTCTTTTTTTGTTCACCGTACTTTCGATTATCCTGTGCCTTTGTGCTTGGAAATTCATGCCTTCCGTGCCTGCGGCTCAATCGACTTCTTCCGATGAAAAGTTCAGCGTTGTGGTTTTGGATGCCGGTCACGGAGGCGAAGACGGCGGTGCTGTCAGCGAATCCGGAATCGTAGAAAAAGATCTCAATCTGAAAATTACATTGCTCCTGCGCGATCTTTTGGAAGCCAATGGGATCCAAGTGATCCTGACAAGAGAAACAGATACCATGCTGTATCCCAAAGACATCGATTATCAAGGAAGAAAAAAAGTACTTGACCTGGCTGAACGCAAACGGATCGCCGATGAAACTCCAAACAGCGTATTGATCAGTATTCATATGAATACCTATCCTTTATCAAGCTGTCAGGGACTTCAAGTGTGGTATTCCGCAAACGATGAACGATCTCAACTCTTAGCAAATGAAATTCAATCTACAACCAAAAAATTGCTGCAACCGGAAAATGAAAGAAAGATCAAACCGGCAGACAGCCACATTTATTTATTGCACAAAGCATCGACGCCCGCCATCCTTGTGGAATGCGGATTTTTATCCTCTCCGACAGAGGCACTGCGTTTGGAAAGCGAAGAGTATCAAAAGCAACTCGCCTTAACGATTTTTTTGGGAATCCTGCAAAGTGATTTTTTACAAGCAGAGAGCTGAAAAGGGTTGCAATTCTACCGGTTTTGCGGTATAATATAGAAAAGTACCGTGAAAGGCAGACAAACATGAAAGCTTTGAAAACAATTTACATTTGCTCAAACTGTGAATATAAAACCGCAAAGTGGATGGGAAAATGTCCTAATTGCGGTGCATGGAACTCCTTTGAAGAAGAAGTTTCGGAACCTCCTTTACCGAACAATACCAATACTCCGAAACGCATCAGCATGATCTCTTCATCCGAAAATAAGGCTGTCGGCTTTTCCGAATTGGAAATTCCGAACTATATGCGTCAAAATACCGGGTTACACGAATTGGATCGCGTTTTGGGAGGCGGTTTGGTGCATGGTTCCGTCGTTTTACTGTCCGGAGAACCCGGGATCGGAAAATCCACACTACTGATGCAAATCTGTGATGCACTCGGTGGCACCAAGCGCGTCCTGTATGTCTCTGGGGAGGAATCCGGAGGACAATTGAAATTACGTGCGCAACGTCTCGGTGTCATCGGTAATACCCTCTATATTTTGACAGAAACCAATATTGAAAATATCTTGAAGGAAGCGGATAACATCAAGCCGGAAGTCATGATTGTCGATTCCATACAAACCATGTACTCCGCGACGATCAATTCCACCCCCGGCAGTATTGCTCAAGTCAAGGAAACTGCCCTTTCCTTTATCAACAAAGCAAAATCCGAAGGAATTTCCGTCATCATGGTCGGTCATGTCAATAAAGAAGGCAGTATTGCCGGACCAAAAGTTTTGGAACACATGGTGGACGCGGTACTTTATTTTGAAGGAGAACGACAACAGGCATATCGGATCATTCGTGCCATCAAAAATCGTTACGGTTCCACGAACGAAATCGGCGTATTTGAAATGACCGATAAAGGATTATCGGAAGTGGAAAACCCTTCCGAAATGTTACTTGCGGGCAGACCGAAAAACATCTCCGGCAACTGTGCAGTCTGTACCTTGGAAGGAACGCGCCCGTTGATCGCAGAAATACAGGCACTGGTTACCCCGACTGCCTTTCCCGCACCGCGCCGTACTACCAACGGTATTGACTACAATCGCATGTGCCTGATCATTGCCGTATTGGAAAAGCGTTTGGGACTCAAATTTTATCAAAATGATGTTTACCTCAATGTAATCGGCGGATTGCATTTGGATGAACCCGCATCCGATGTATCGGTTGCCATGGCACTGATCTCTTCCATGACCGACCGCATTGTTCCGGACGATCTGATCGCCATCGGCGAGCTGGGGCTGGCAGGTGAATGCCGTGCAGTCTCCAACTTGGAACAGCGCGTCAAAGAGGCGGCACGTCTCGGATTTCATCATGCCATCGTTCCGTATCGAAATGTGGAAAAACGAAAACCGGATATAGACGGCATCAATATCATTCCTGTCCGCGGGATTTACGAAGTCCTGAATATGATGAAAAAAAACGATTGACAAAACAGAAGTGTCTGTTTATGGAACCATGGATAAAGCCGATAGATTTGATCTTGAATCTATCGGCTTTAAATATTTTTATAAAGAGCGCAACGATCAATCGTCATCCGTTTGGTTGCCGTTTTCCAAATTTTCCAGCAAGCGGGTTGCATGATGCTTCATCAACGCTGAATAATATGTTACGACAATCACTTCCAATGCACGATCCAATCGTTCTTTTGCACCGGAAAAAGGTTCTTGGTATTCTGCGGTCACTTCTTTGACAGCCTCCCCAATAGAATCCAAAGAGCTATGTTCGTTTTGTGTCATTTCGGTCAAAATACGGCAAATATAATCATATAAAACCGAATCATTGATAATGTCATCATCCGTATCTTCGATATCCCCGTTGATGTACTGCAGTAAAAAAGCAATGTGATCCAACTGCATGCAAGACCGAAGCATGTTGATAATCAAAATATGTGCGACTTGATCGATGTCATATTTTTTCAACTTTGCTGTGGTCACCCATCCGCGTTTTGTCCAATTTTGCAACGTGGAACTGTCAATACCGGAAATATCACGAATTTGTGACAACATCACACTGTCACTGACAAAAAATACTTTTTTCAAGAAATCCAATCCTGTCAAATTGTCCATATCGGATTTTTTTAATTTGGTTCCCGGAATATACGCATCTTCAAGCCATAAATTCATTGCCTCACCTCCATAAAAAGCGGTTTTATCTTTTGGCTGTTTGATCTTTGACGGATCGTCACCACATCTCACACAGCAAACTCAATCCAAAATGACTTTTACTATCCCGTCACAATCCATCCCGAAACTTTTCCAAATCGATTCATCTTGCGTCTGAATTCCGAACTGATCATCCAAAGCGATGATGCGGACGGTCTTGTTTTTCATCTTCGGATAATCGGACAGTGCGTCGGATAAGAGCATTCCCATCCCACCCGTTCGGATTTCTTCTTCCAAAAAGATAACTTTACAAGGTTTTTCCGGCAAGCACCGTACAACTTCTTCGGCTGTCAGTGCATATGGTTTTAACTGTTCCAACAACAAAATTCCAAGCGAAAAGCCTTGCTTCTCCAATTGTTTTTTTGCTTTTAACGCCTCCGAAACAATTCTTCCGTGTGTAATCAAAACCGCATCGACATCTTCCGCCGTTGCACCGACCGTCCGCAAATAATCGTTGCGGAGACCGACGGTACGAATCGGCGTTTTTCCGTAAAACGCTTCAATAACTTCTTGCGACTCATAACCGTTCGGATACCGAATCGCACACGGTCCGTCACTGTGCAGTGCCTCATACAAGGCACATCGCAGAGCATTTTGTGTCACCGGCGTATAGATTTTCAAATTCGGAATCTGAGAAAGATACGCAACATCAAAAATACCGTGGTGCGTTGCACCGTCGGAAGCATTCAATCCGGCTCGATCCACACAAAATACGACCGGCAAGTTTTGCAAAGCCACATCATGCAAAATATTATCATATGCGCGCTGCAAAAATGTAGAATAGATTGCAACAACCGGACGATACCCGTTTGCCGCCAAACCCGCCGCAAACGTTACCGCATGTTCCTCGGCGATCCCGACATCAAAAAAGCGTTCCGGATGTGCAATGCGGAATTGTTGAAGTCCCGTCCCATTTGCCATTGCAGCAGTAATCGCACAAATTTTGTCATTCCGATTTGCCGCTTCCGTTAAAAATGCACCCATTTCTTCCGAAAAACTGTTTACACTCGGTTTAACCGCATTCATCGGCGACATTCCGTGAAAAACATCCGGCGTAGCTTCAGCCGGTGCATACCCTTTTCCTTTTTTGGTTTTCAAATGTAAAATGCAACTCTGTCCCGTTTTTTTTGCTTCACGCAATAAAGTTTCAACGGCTTCCTCGTTGTTTCCGTCCACAGGTCCCAAATAATATAAACCGAGATTTTCAAAATAATTACTGCCGTACAATGCGTTTTTGAACGTGATCTTCAGTTTTAACAGCAAAGCAAACATTTTTTTTCCGATAAAAGGAATTTTTTGTAAAAAGGAAGCGGTTGCATTTTTTGTCCGAAAATAGCGATCCGACGAACGCAGTCGCGACAGATTTTTTGCGAAGCGACCGATATTCTTGGATATGGACATTTCGTTTTCATTCAAAATAATAATCAATCGAAGCTTTTTTCTGCAGTTATTCAACGCCTCGTGGATCATTCCGCCGGTATAAGCACCGTCCCCGAACACACAAACCGTATAAGCATCCGAACCATCCAACCTGTCTGCCTCCGCAAATCCCAAAGCTGCCGACAAGGAGGTGGAGCTGTGACCGGTTCCGAAACAATCGTGCGCACTCTCCGTGCGTTTCGGAAATCCGCTGATCCCACCGCCTTTTCGTAAGGTATCGAATTGTTCGCGCCGTCCGGTCAACAATTTATGAACATAGCTTTGATGCCCCACATCAAAAATCACATGGTCGTGCGGTGTGGAAAAGACACGATGAATCGCCAACGTCAGCTCGACCACGCCCAAATTGGATGCCAAATGTCCGCCGTTCTCCGTGACACGTTGAATCAAAAACTGTCGAATTTCCTGCGCCAACGGTTCCATTTGCTCTGCAGATAATCGTTTCAGATCATCCGGAGAGTGAATTTGATTCAAAAGCGGATATTCCATTGAATCTTCTTTTTTTTCTTGTGTCACCGGCTTTTCTCCTTCCGTTCCAAACCGTTATAGCCTAAATAGTATAACACAAAACTCATTTTTTGTCAATACCGACAGCTAAAATCACTCGTTTCGCAATCAAAATCAGTTGTTTGAAACAAAAAACGCATGGCAATCCAAAAAGCGAATTGCCATGCGGCTGACAAAACAGCAAACCGAAAACATCCGTCCGTTACGGTGCCTCGAATTCCACAATTGCCCGATAAAGCGTCCGATAATTCTCGTAAGTTTGGGAATCGGATGATGCCCCAAATACCCAACCGCGTGATAAAACGATCAAAGTGTCTGCGGGCATTCTTTGAAAAACATCATAGTATCGGTAGAAAGCAGTATCCCCAAGGCGGATCGCATATGCATCGTAAGCACTTTCCGGTAACGTTTCAAACAGTTCGGTAAGAGGAACGGAAGTTTCGGAAATCTTTTTTTCGTCGTACACATAAGGACTGACAAACCACACGGAACATTCCCCGGTCATACGATAATTCGAAAAAGTATCCAATTCATTCAAATTATTTTGCTTGGCAGATGTAAACGCATACTGCGAAAAATTGCCGTCTTCATCCGTCGCTTTGGCACGCAATTCTTCTTCGGTATATACGGAATAAGTAAGAAATCCGACTTTTTTTCCTTCATATCCGCCGTTCTTTTCAAACAGATTTTGCAAAATATCTTCAATCAACGATCGTTCCGATGAAGACCATGTATATTCATCCGTCCCTTCTTGCCGGACGTAACCGCCCGCAAAAACAACGGGAATATCTGTCTCAACAGTTTGCATACATTGCACAAAACAGACCAAAAAAACCGTCAAGAAAAATGCTGAAATAATCACCGTCCATTTATGATGGTACCAAAAATTATCTAACCATTTCAAAAAACGACCTTGAACCGCAATGTCTCCCGATGATTGAAAAGACTCTTTTTCTTCCATGCTTAAACCTCCCTCCAATATAAGAAAGAACGGGCTGAATACCATGTATTAGCCCGTCCGTGCCGTCTTTCTTTATACGCGATAAACTTCCAACAGTTTGAGGTGTACAGTACCGTTCGGAACTGTCACACTGATCTCATCTCCGGCTCTTTTTCCGATCAATTCGGCACCGATCGGCGATTGATCGGAGATTTTCCCTTCCATCGGATTGGATTCGTTGGAACCGACCAACGCATAGGTAAATTCTGCATTCACATCCATGTTCAATACCTTGACGGTGGAACCAAGACTGACAACACCGGTATCCACGCTGGATTCATCCAAAATCACGGCATTCTCGATCAATTCTTCCAATTCTTTGATGCGCGCCTCATTCTTGGCTTGATCGTTTCTCGCCTCGTCGTACTCGGCATTCTCGGACAAATCTCCGAAAGACCGTGCAACGGCAATGTCGTTTTTGATTTTTTCTCTTTCCTCATGTGTGCGGCGATGCAATTCATCTACCAGATCTTGGTAGCCTTGTTGTGTATAAAGCATCTGTTTTCCTTTTGCCATGATGTGTTCTCCTTATGATAAAAAATATTTTTCGTTCAACGAGCAAACTGTGCAATTGCCGCGATCAGCTGATCATCCAAAGATTGCGGCAAAGTATAAATATTATAAGATCGAGCCTCCTTTGACAACTCAACTTCAACGTCCGGCACGATACCGATCTGATGATACGGAACATCGCATTTTGTCACATAGGCATAAGTCGTCATTTTGATATATCCATCATAAACACCGTAACTGTATTGTGACAGCGGAATAATGGACTGCATAATACCTTTTCCATAGGTCGTCTCTCCCACGATGGTAGCCAATCCGTAATCCCGCATCGTTGCGGTAAAAACTTCTGCCGCGCTGGCGGTGTTTTCGTTACAAAGGACAACCATGTCCAAATCACGATACATTCCGATCTCATCAGCCGTTACATTACACGCAGCATAATCTCCACTCAAAGTCAACGTTTCGGCATAATAAGACGCAACCTTGTTGCCGTCACGATCAATTGCACTCAAAATCACATCGCCCGCATTCAAAAAATAAGTTAGGACTGCTTGAATGGAACGAAGATCTCCGCCGGGATTGTTCCGCAAATCAAAAACAAACCGCTCCGCACCATCTGCCAGCAGCCGATCAACCGCCTCTTTGAGCTGTTTTGGCGTCGTCATATCAAATTCACGAATCCGCACAATACCGATGGTCGGATCTTGCTCGGAAACCGTATAATCAACAGATTCCGTTACAAACGAGGATCGCGTGATAGAAAAAGACTCCGTACGATAAGACTCCCCTTCTTGCCGAAACACCGCCAACTCCACTTGTGTCCCGGATTCCCCGCGCATTGCATTCAAAGCCGCCGTATAACCGCCCAAACCGTCGATCGTCACATACGATTCATCCGATGAACGAATTCCGAAAATATAATCTCCCACCTGAAGACCGCTGGCAGCGGCAGGTGCATTTTGATAAATGGAGATCACCTGAAAGACTTTGTAGCGATACCCTTCTACCGTCAATTCTGTTTGTATGACGCTAACACCGATGCCTTCATAGTGACCGGTATTGTCCGATACCAATGCCGCATACTCTTCTTCCGTATAATATTCGGCATAATCATCTCCGGTTGCTTCCATATATGCCTTCAAGACAGCTTCCAAGCGATCTTCTTCGCTGACTTGATCGGCGTAATATCCCGCTTGCTCAAACAACATCGAGAGCAATTTCAATTTTCCGAAATCCGAATCGGTATCTCCGTCGGTCGATTGCAACAATTCCCGCAAATTCTCCAACTGTTGCCGATAACCGTCAATAACCTGATCCTGCCGTTGCAACTCCTCCGTATAGGCACTGCGCACGAGAGCCGACGTCAAAGTATAGGTCAACATGATGGTAACAACAATCACAATACAAAGTACACTGATGAAAGTGCCAACGGAAATTTTGCTTTCCCGCTTTCTCGGTGTGGGAGGTTGCGAGGGATTCCATGGAAAATCATTGAATCTGTTTGGTTCCATATCCAGTCCTTTCGGTACATAAAATATCGATCTTTATTTTATGAACAGACGCACACGCTTATGCGACGCATGCAAAAAACAGTACAGAAGCGAAATGCACGGTCATCACCGGCGTGCATTTCGCTCTCATTGCTTCAAAATCATGGGGATCGTTCTGTCAAAATTTGATGGGCTTTGAACTCAAATATTTTTTCACCATCAAAGCAACCTTAAAGGTGATGGCATGTTCGAATTCCCGCAAGTCCAACCCGGTTATCTTACGAATTTTCTCCAAGCGGTACACCAAAGTATTTCTATGCACAAAGAGTTTTCTGGATGTCTCGGAAACATTGAGGTTATTCTCAAAGAAACATTGAATGGTTTGCAACGTTTCGCGATCCAAAGACTCTAAACTGCCTTTCTTAAAAACTTCCTGCAAAAACATTTCACACAATGTGGTCGGAAGTTGGTAAATCAAACGACCGATGCCTAAATTCTCATAACTGATAATATTCTTTTCGGTCTCAAATACCTTGCCGACCTCCAGAGCAACCTGTGCTTCTTTATAAGCCCTGGCAAGATCTTTGATGTTTTCGACAACAGTGGAAATACCGATTGCGACTTTTGTGTAAAACTCGGCTGACAGTGTATCCGATATGTTGGTTGCAATTTTTTCGATTTCTTTGGTTTCCGTGTCCGGTTTAATGTCTTTGACCAACACAATATCGTGCTCGCCAACGCTGATAACATAATCCTTGGACTTGTCCGGAAACATATTTTGCAACATTTCAAACGGCATCACATCAGTCTTTCCGTAAAACTTGATCAAAAAGACGATGCGCATTTCTTCTGTATTAAAATGCAGTTCCTTGGATTTGATGTAAATGTCACTCGGCAAAATATTATCCAAAATAATATTTTTAATAAATGAACCCTTATCGTATTTTTCATCATAAAGATTTTTGATGTTGCCGAGCGAGATCGCCAAAAGTTTGGACATTTTCTCAGCCATCTTATCTTCACCTTCGACAAAAACAATGTAGTCGGTCTTCGGACCGCTGGTCATGGGACGGTAAGTATAGCCGTTAGCGGTAATTACATCTCCGGTATAATTCATCTCATCTCGGATGCCCTGACGAATTTCACCGATCTTGATCAATTCCGAGCAAGCAATGATCACACCGTTTTCATCGACGACACCGATCACACGGT
The DNA here is from genome assembly GCA_964624685.1 of uncultured Ruminococcus sp. GTDB lineage: Bacteria > Bacillota > Clostridia > Oscillospirales > CAG-272 > UMGS1865. Next base: position 18,619 of record CAZUYA010000012.1, read on the forward strand.
CGATCGCATCTTTCATTTGATGAATGACACCTTGAAATAACCTGTTAGACATAAAACGATTCTCCTCTATCCGATTTTGGGATACACTTTGTAAAAAACCAATTATATTTTACATCATTTTTTGTGATTTTTCAATAGGTTTTTGAATATTTTTTATAAATTTTTTCATTTTTTTCGTGCAAAATGCACGGCACGCCGAAAAAACGACGTTTTTTCATCCGCTTTTCGTGCAAAATGGAGGCTTTGATTCAAAAATGCAGTCTTTCGATCAATCCTCTCCGCGCAATTCCAATTCATATACAAGACACGCCAAGACAAACGATGCCACCGTTTCGGTTCGCAAAATCCGTTTGCCAAGACTGACCGGGATCAATCCGGCTCTGTGCGCTGTCTCGGCTTCCTCCTTTGAAAAACCGCCCTCACTTCCTATCATGAAACTAATCGTCGGCGGCTCGGATGAAACAGACATCGTTCTGCCTGCTTGTCGCAAAACCGTATAGAGGCTCTCCGTTGTATCGCCTTCATAACAAAACAGCGCAATATCAGCCATGCTTGCACGTTGCACTGCCGTTGCGAACGGAACGGTGGGATGAACTTGCGGAATGCAACCGCGACCGCTTTGTTTTGCCGCTTCCAAAGCGATTCGTTGTCTTCGTTCCGTTTTCTTTTCTTCCTGTTCCCCGCCTTTCGTCCGCACGATACAACGTTCGCTTTCAAATGTTGTCAACTCCGCGGCACCGCATTCCACGGCTTTTTGAATGATGCTATCCAATTTGTCGCCTTTGGGCAGCGCTTGATAAACATGTGCTCGATACGGTGGCTCAGCCTCGCAAGGACGCACCTCAACGATTCGCGCCAGAACGCGATCCGGCAAAAAATCGGTCAGCACACAGCCATATTCCGCATTGTGCAGGTCGCAAACACAAATCGTTTCTCCGATCGCCATGCGCAAAGAACGTGAGATATGGTGCGCATCGTCTCCGACAATGGTCACCGTTCCGTTTTCAATTTGATTGGGATGGACAAAAAATCTCGGCATTTTATACTCCCTTCCGTTATTGTTGCAACAAAATATACAGCACATTGATACATGCCTCACGACAAGCCATTCCGTCCGAAAACAAAACTTCTTCACTTCCGGACACCTCACCATAGATCGTCACCACATCCCCAACGGCAAGTGTAAAGCGATTTTCCTGACGATAGTCGTGCAACAAAAAATTCCATGCTCTCTCATTCCATCGAACTTCCACCATATAGTACTGAAGATAATCCTCTCCGTAAAAGCTACCGTCGGCGTATAAAACATCCGTGACGGTTGCCGTCAGTTGCACATAGCCTCCGCTATGCGCGTCAGCATCCCGATACAGTTGTTCAGCATCCGCAACTTCGCATTGTGCCACATATTCCTCGCGTGCAAGTTCCGTATTGACCGGTAAAGGGACAACATTTCCGAAAATGGAAGAAATCACGCCGAAAACGATTGCCAACAAATACGTACCAACATAGCTCAACACAAGAAGAATTGTCAACAGAATCTTCCATAATTTTTTCCAATCGGAACTCCAAAGTAAAATCAGACCGACAATCGGGACAAAATACAGCATCGGTAAAACAACCCAAGCACTGTAATACCATGGAACAAAGCGCACTCTGCCATTTTCGGAAGAAGAATGACGGCTTTTTCTACGCTTTTTCATCGGCTTGCGATGCCCTGCACGAAATTCTTCCGGACAAATTTTTCCGCACAGAGGACATTTTTCATCGGCAAAAAAAGTTTCGCAATCCGGACAGCGATTCAGATCCGGATAATCCGAATACCGATCTTCGGGACTGTATCCGATATTTCTTCCCATATGCCAAACCTCCTTGTGTGAAACCATCTATTTTATATTTTACAATATTTCGGTCAAAATGTCAAGCTTTTTTACAGAACGACGGAGGGATTCGATAATAAATTCACAAATGAAAAGGCATCCGTTCGGAGTGTCCTATCCGAGCGGATGCCTCTTTCATTAAACATCCTTGCGACAAAGATCTTCAATCGTTTCCCGATGAACGGCAACAAAATGCTTTCCACCACGCAACATCACGACCGGTGGATTCGGAATTCGATTGTAGTGCGAAGCCATGGAATAGTTATATGCCCCTGTCGTCAGGATCGCCAACAGATCACCGCGGCAGACATCCTGTGGCATCGGAACATTCTCTTGCAAAATATCGCCGCTTTCACAACATCTTCCAACCACGGAGCAACGAAAATCGGAAACCTCCGAATTCACACGATTGGCAAGCAACACCGTGTAAGCAGAATGATAGAGTGCAAAACGCGGGTTATCGGTCATCCCGCCATCCACGGAAACATAATTCTTATATCTCGGAATCCGTTTTACCGTTCCGACACGATACAGTGTTAAGCCCGCGTCGGCAACAATGCTCCGCCCCGGCTCCATCCGAACTGCCGGCATCGGCACGCCTAACGCTTGACACTGCGACCGGACAGCCGTTCCGATACTTTGAATGTTCGATACAATATCCAACATCGGATCCTCCTCACGGTAGCGAACGCCGAATCCGCCACCCAGATCCAATTCTTTCGGATAAAATTCATAACGCTCGCGCATGTCTGCCGAAAAGCGCAACAGAATTGCCGCCGCACGCAAAAAAACATCAGAATCAAACACTTGAGAGCCGACATGACAGTGATATCCGTTCAAACAAACATGAGAGAGCGACAGCGCATACGAGGTCATCTGCTCGGCTTGTCCCGTCTCAATGGCAGAGCCGAATTTGGAATCCACCTGTCCTGTGGAAACAGCCTCATAAGTATGCGGATCAATGCCGGGAGTCAAACGCAACAGGACTTTTTGCGTTATACCTTTTTTACACGCGATCTGTTCAATGGCATCCAATTCCTCGCGATTGTCTACCACAAAGCAACCGATCCCGTTTTCCATCGCATAAGCAATATCCTCATCGGTTTTATTGTTACTGTGAAAATATGCACGTTCCATAGAAAACCCAACAGAAACCGCCGTACAAATTTCTCCGGATGAAACAACATCAATTCCCATTTCTTCTTCCTGCATGATCCGATACATTTGCTTAAATGAGCAAGCTTTGCTTGCATACAAAGGCATCGCATCGGCACCGAAAGCCTCGCGCATGGCAAAGCGGTACAGTCTGCAACGTTCACGAATTCGGTCTTCATCCATCAAATACAACGGGGTTCCGTATTGTGCCGCAAGCGTAACGGTATCCTGACCGCCCAAGCACAAATGCCCCAACTCGTTTACCGAAAGATTTTCACAAATCATACAGAATCTCCATCTGCCGAATCAGCTTTGATCATACTGTTCATATCGTAAAGTCCCGCCGGTTTCTCCAGCAAAAATTCTGCCGCTGCCAATGCCCCCTCGGCAAACAAAGCACGGCTGTGAGCCTCATGCTTTAAGGTAATGGTTTGTGTATCGGTACCGACAATCACTTCATGCGTTCCGATGACATTTCCCATACGAACGGCGTGAATCCCGATTTCTTCCGGCGTTCGTTTTGCCTGACCGCTACGCCCAAATACAAAGTTTGCCTGATGACGGATCCGGCGGAGAGCGTTTGCCAACAGCAATGCGGTACCGCTCGGTGCATCGGCTTTTCGATTGTGATGCGTTTCGATAATTTCAATATCGGCTTCCGGAAACGTTTTCGCCGTCATCTTTGCCAACTCCACCAACAGTGCAATCCCCAAAGACATGTTGGCAGAATGAAATACGGGAATCTGTCGCGATGCCTGTTGGATTCGATTCAACTCATCCTCTGTGTGTCCGGTAGTAGCAAGAACGACGGGAATTCGGTGCGCAACGGCAAACCGTAATAATTCATTGGTGGCGGTATGGTGAGAAAAATCAATGATACAGTCAACCGCCTCTTCAACGGCATCCCAACTCGTATAAGTCGGGAACTCGCGCGTATCCACGGGAATAACATCCAATCCGGCTACGGGAACCGCACCTCGCATCCCTTCCAAAGCCAACTTGGCAACTTCCCGCCCCATACGACCGCCAACACCGCAAATCAATATTTTCATGTGTCAATCCTTTCCGCTTCATCCATCAAATTAACCCTTGCTCACGCATCAATGCAAACAGCTTGTCTGCATTTTGCGATTCCATCGGTGTCAACGGCAAGCGAAGAGAATTTTCCCCGTATCCCATTGCCGAAACAGCGGCTTTGACCGGAATCGGATTGACTTCGCAAAACAGCGCATGAACCAACGGCAACAGATCCAATTGCATTTTCGCACTGCCGCAAATATCGCCCAGCATAAATTTACGACACATCTCACTTGTGGCATGCGGCATAATGTTGGACAGTACGGAAATCACACCCTTGCCGCCCAAGGACAAAATCGGAACGATTTGATCGTCGTTTCCGGAATAAATATCCAACTTTCCGCGCGTCAGAGCCGCAAGCTCGGCAATCTGTGAAATGTTTCCGCTTGCTTCTTTGATTGCGACAATATTCGGATGTTCTGCCAACTCTGCGGCAGTCGCCGGCAAAAGATTGCATCCGGTACGCGATGGAACATTATACAAAATAACCGGTTTGGTACTGACATCGGCAAGTGCCTCAAACGAACGGATCAACCCTTTCTGCGTCGCTTTATTGTAATACGGAGTGACTAAAAGGACGGCATCCGCACCGACCTCACACGCAAACTCGGTCAATTCCATAGCATATGCCGTATCGTTGGAACCGGTTCCGGCAATCACGGGAACTCGTCCGTTCACTCGACGGACAACAAATTGAATCGCGGCACGGTGTTCTTCATCGGTCAAAGTCGAACCTTCACCGGTTGTTCCGCAGGCAACGATGGCATCGATCCCTTCGGCAATTTGCCAATCGATCAGGCGACCGAATTGTTCGTAATCGATCTGATTTTCCCGAAACGGTGTAACGATGGCAGTTGCCGCACCTGTAAATACTGTTTGTTTCATCCTAATTTATTTTCCTCCGTTTTCACGTTTTTATATTCAAAAAAGCAGAGAATCGCACGGAAATGCTCTTCTCTGCCCACTTTTATCGTTCAAATTCAAGATCGGAAACAGGAAGATAGCTCTCCGCATTTCTGCGACAGCACGGCGGATATTCTCCGCAATGCCAGGAACACAGTACACAGCTTTGCTCCTTCGGCACCAAATCCTTTTCCGTCTGCAACATCCGGGTCGATTTTGACACAGGCGGTACTGATTTTTGGCGCACCTCTATCATATTTGACATTATAGCATATAATTTCGCGCTTGTCAATCCTTTTTTTCGATTTTTTCGGAACAACCTCGAAAGATGTTCCTTCAATCATAGATGGGAAAGCGTTTGCACAATGCCGCAACTTCGGTAGCGACGCGCGCACGAGTCCCTTCAAAATCTACTGCCACATCCTTCATCCATCGCGCAATTTGAATCATTTCGGCTTCTCGGAAACCGCGGGATGTTACAGCAGGGGTTCCGATCCGAATTCCGCTTGTCACAAACGGTGTTTCCGGATCATTCGGGATGGCATTTTTATTGACCGTGATATGAACCTCATCCAAGCGTTTTTCCATTTCCTTTCCCGTAATGCCAAACGGACGCAAGTCAATCAGCATCAAATGGTTATCGGTATCCCCGGATACCACGCGAAATCCATTCTCTTTCATGGCAGTACACAAAGTTTTGGCATTGCGAAGAATCTGTTTTTGATAGTCCTTAAACGCATCGGTCATCGCTTCACCAAGCGCAACCGCCTTGGCGGCAATGATATGCATCAAAGGTCCGCCTTGCGTACCCGGAAAAACCGCTTTGTCGATCTGTTTGGCATATTTTTCTTTGCAGAGAATCAATCCGCCGCGCGGTCCGCGCAACGTTTTGTGTGTCGTAGTCGTAACAACGTCGGCATATGGAACCGGACTCGGATGCAACCCGGCTGCAACCAACCCTGCAATATGTGCCATATCTACCATATAAATTGCCCCAACTTCATCGGCAATGTCACGAATTTTGGCAAAATCAATGGTTCTGGAGTAGGCACTGGCACCTGCTATGATCATCTTCGGACGGCATTCCAATGCGACACGGCGCATTTCTTCATAATCCAACAGTTCGGTATCATCCGAAACGCTGTACGGAACAACATGAAAATATTTTCCGGAGATATTGACGGGAGAACCATGTGACAAATGTCCCCCGTGCGCCAAATTCAATCCCATAACCGTATCGCCCGGATTCAAAAAAGCAAAGAAAGTTGCCAGGTTCGCCGAAGCACCGCAATGCGGCTGTACATTGGCATGTTCGGCACCAAACAATGTCTTTGCCCGCTCCCTGGCGATATTTTCGACAATATCCACATATTGGCAACCGCCGTAATACCGTTTTCCGGGAAATCCTTCGGCATACTTGTTTGTCAAAACGGTTCCGGCAGCAAGCAAAACCGCTTTTGAAACAATGTTTTCGGATGCAATCAGTTCAATGTTTTCGCGTTGACGATTCAATTCCAACGAACAGGCATCGTAAACCTCTTTGTCATAATTCGCAAGCTCATCAAAAAAATTCATGTAAATCCCTCCTATCAAAAATATCATTACGATTCAATCTTTTTCGACCGGTCATCATCCGTGATAACCTTTATGAACGCATCCTTCCGTCAATCGTACAACTTTTCCACCCTTGCCGCGTTATCACTTGCACTGAACCGACACCGCAATGTTTCGCCAGTTGTAACGCAACCGGGAATGCGTGAAGCAAATGCTCTTTGCAATGTGCATCGGATCCCAACACGATCTGCCCACCTTTTTCGGCAATCCTCCGGAGCAAGAGCGGTGCGGGATAAGGATATTTGCGATAACCGCGCGCCATCGCCCCGGTATTCAATTCAAATCGAATATTTTTTTCCAGCAGTACATCCAAAGCTTCAACCGCCGGTTTTAAGTAACGCGGATCATTCTCGTCAAACAGCTTTCCGCCGTCATTGAATTTGGAAATCACATCAAAATGTCCGATGATATCGCATTTTGTCACATCGACAACAGTCGCCACGGCTCTGTAATATTCACGAATCAAACGATAGAAATCGCCTCGGCAATGTGTACGCACGACTTCCGTTAAAACTGCCTCGGAAGAATCAATCGGGCAAGGCTCTCCGTCCAACAACACGTCATGTACGGATCCGATCACATAATCAAAAACGTCGTCCGTTCGGATGCCATGCAGATCTGCCTCCAAACCCGTTAAAATCAAGATTTTCTCACCGTACAGGTCACGCAAACGTTGAAGCTCGCGGCAATATTGCACACTGCCCTCCCGCGACATGCAAGATCGTTGCCACGGCACATAAGAATGGCCGGAAAATCCGATGACATCCATTCCCCTTTCAATTGCCGACAAAACCATTTCTTCCGGCGAATGCATTCCGTCGCAAAAAGTCGTGTGTGTGTGTAAGTCACAACGGAGCATTCTCGGCACGTTCAAGTCTTCCATTACGATTTTCCAAGATCGGAAGCAATCGTTGTCCGTACATGAGATGCCAACTCGGAAAGCGATTCCGAACGAATCGTATCAAGATCGATCACTTCCAACACTTTTAAGTCCACATTCGTCGATTTGCGGAACATTTGCTTCCCGATCAACTCGGTCCCTTTTGTGGAAATCACCACAACGGGCGCATTCGAACGTTTTGCCAGGAGAAAAGCACCTTCCTTAAATTCCAACAGCTCTCCGGTCTTACTGCGCGTCCCCTCCGGATAGATTCCCAAAATCATTTGTTCCTTTTGCATCATCGCCGAAGCGCGCTTGATGGTACGCATGGCACTCATGGCATTGTCGCGGTCGATTGCAAAAAAGCCGGCATTGTGAATATATGCCCCCACAATCGGAATGTGAAAATTTTCCTCTTTGGATATAAAAGCGATCTTTCGATCTTTCATTTTGCAAAGAACCGCAATCGGATCAAAATTGGAAACATGATTACTGACAAGAACAAACGGTTCTGTTGGAAGTTGTTCTTCGCCGATCCAACGCACATGCACGCGCAACAACTTCATCAACCAATCCGTGCTGAACCAAATCACCTTGGCAACCCATGAAAGCGGTTGCTCAATCGTTTTCTTTTGGCTCGGCAAAAAGAATGATGAAATCAACAAAATACCGAGGTAGAACAGATTCAGAAATACATACATACCGATAACAATCGGAAAAATCCACCACCATGCCAACGGTGTCCATAGGATCAAACATCCGCTTCCGATAACGGAAAGTGCCAAAAAGATATAACAAAGCATTCTTTATTCTCCAATTTCCATCGGTGCTTTCTCCATCGCATCGACTGTATGTCTGCCGGAACTGACCGTATAAGACGAGACATTCAAAACAGTCTCTCCGTCAATTTGCAATGCCGTCGGGCGGTCAAACTCCACCGTGATCTCATGCCCGCGCAGAATCCGAACCATTTCGGTGTGTCGAACATGTTCCCCTTTGAAAATGGACGGAAAGACCATCAGCGTTTTGAGCTTCCCCGTCCCATACATCAAGGCAACCGACAGCATTCCGTCTTTGTCAAAACGATCTTGCAACGGTGTCACTTTCATTCCGCCGCCGTAATACTTCCCCTTCATAGTCGGTGCAATCCAAACATGGCGATATTCCGATGTTACGCCGTCCACAGTGACACGCGCGTTTGCCGGGCGAAACCCGAACAACAACCCGCGGATGGCAATAGCGGTATAATTGACCGGACGATCGGATTTTTCTTTTTTCTTGTCACCGACCTCACAACAGTATCCGTCGATTCCGAATCCGATGCCATTGATAAAACGTTGCGTTTTTCCGTTGACGGTAACGGTCGGCAGATCTTTGATGTATTCATGCAACGGGATCAATTCATCCGTATCCGGAGAAACATCGTGTTGAAAATCATTCCCGCTACCCGTTGCAAAATAATACAACTTCCGCGGAAGTTCCCGTCCCCAGTTGGCATTGATAAAACGATTGAGCGTTCCGTCGCCGCCGGAAACAATCACGGTATCCTCTTCAAAATCCATTTGATTCCAAAAAGCGGCATAATCGGCAACATCACGAACATCCACAAACTTCAAGTGTTCATTCGGTAATTTTGAGACCAGACTTTGAGACAGGATCGCACCGCGCTTGTTGGCTGATAAGGGATTGCAAATTACATAATACATGCTATCACTCCTTTGCTTTTGAAACCGATTGCTGGATGCGCAATCGGCAAACAGAACATCGTATGATGATTTATTATATCATATTATCGTCATTCGGTCAAGAGTAAAGTGACAATTTTATGATATTCGGTAACATTTTTTATGTTTTTTCGACATTGATCCGTTCAAGGAACACGGCAACTCACAGCGCATACAGCGCATATAGCGCGGAAAATTCCTTTGGTGTCAATTCCGTTTCAGCCTTAAATACCTTGCAGAAATAGGAACAATCCGAAAAGCCGCATTGAACCGCCAGATCGGATATTGCAACATTCGGATTTTGCAACAAGATCTGTTTGGCATGGCGGATGCGCGTATGACGCAAAAACTCCATCGGTGTACAGAGTTCCTCTGTTCGAAACAGCAAAAACAGCAATGATTGAGAAATTCCGACAGCCGTTGCGATCTCTTCAACCGAAAGGTCGGATTGAAAATGTGTTGCGATAAAATTTTTGGCACGTTTTAAGCTGTCGGATTCAACCGAACTCCGTGTCTGTGAAAAGAAACGGATCAACAATTCATACAGTTTTTGTGAAAGGAAGTCCGGCGTGGCATTCCGTTGCACATAGCGACAACATTCTTTTACCATTCCCTGTAACTCCGGGCTTTTCACATACAGAAACGGTTCGGCACAGTAAAAATTCAGCAATCCCTCCACACCGATGCCGTCAAACGTTACAAATCCGGTCAAAAGTTTCTCTCCGACCTTTTGATAATTCAGCGGATAATCTTTTTGAATGAATACAACAGCCCCTTCTTCCAAAACAGAATTGCCGCTTTCGGTCTCAAACAAACAAGTTCCCTTTTCCACACAAAAAATATGATGCGTAAAATAACCGTTCGGACGCCGAACCGGTTCCTGCGCATGATCGGTTCCTGCCGAATAAACATGGAACGGAAGAGAACGGCATCTGCGGTCATCGGCAAAAATAATCAACTTTTTATCTCCTTTGAAAAAACGATCGGACATACAAAAATGAAATCAAATTTGCATGTCCGATACAAAATTATTGCTTCATGACCTTATCCTTTTTCAGGAAAATCTGAACAAACAGAATACAAGCAACACATAAGAGAAGTGAAATCATTCCCAACACCTGTTGACCGAACACGGTCGTACCGAACAATGTCCAACCGGCACCATTCACAGCTGCCAAAATTTGTCCCGCGATCAAAGAACACAAAAATCCGCATACTCCACTGATACTGCTTTGCACTGCCATTGCTTCGGCAATGTAGTCGGAATTTACATAACTGTAGATCATATTAAACGAATTTTGGTTGATTCCCGCTTGAGCCACTGCTGTCAAAATGGTATAGAGGATAATAAAAAACCAAAGTTCACGGAACGAAAGCATAATACACACAAAAGCCGCCGCCGCAAAGAACAATGCCAAGTAGAATCCGGATGTGAAGGATGTACGATCCGAATAGCGTCCGAACGGTTTGGATGCTACAATGCGCGCAAAACTCCCCAACATGTTAATAATCTGAACGACCAACATGATCTGTCCCGCTTCCCGTATCGAATCGACCGAACCGATCAAATCAATCTTAAATGTTCCCATAAATCCAAGGGAGAAATAATACGCGCACTTCCAAAGTACGGCAACCAAAACAACTTTGCAAAAGCTCTTGTTCTTGAGCGTATTGTCGAAAATATCTTTGAAACTTTTTTGATTCGAGGTTTCTGCTTTCGGCTCATCTTTTTTAATCAATATGAGGCAGATGAAATTACAAATATCGACAACCAACATGACGGCAGCAATAAACAGGAAACCGCCGACCAAATTTTCAGCCGCCACAAACGCATCATAGATTGCCCCCATGGCAAGTGAAAACAGGATTCCCGTAATCAACGAAACAATCTCTTTTGTGGCAGAGTAAGAAGCACGCTTTGTCGGATGAACATAACTGTTTCCCCATTGGTACTTGATGTTTGCCACCACATATTGACACAGGTAAGCCAGCAAAATGAAAACAAAGACCAACACTTTGCGTACAATGGCATCCACGGGCAAAAAAGGAAGGATGTAAAGGCAGAGAAAGAACAGTTGTCCGCATGCATCAAACACCAGGACCAATGACTTCCGTCTGAACGGTGTCTGCACCAATAACAAAGAAAGCAACTGAAAAATAAACGCCAAAGATACCAAGGACGAGATCACACCGATCTCCTGCTCTGCAAATCCCATATAGCTCAATAGGTTTGCCAAAAACGTTTCGGTAACCAAAAGTGTGACAAAATATTCAAATGCACATTCCCACAGATAGGCACTTCGTGATTTTTTGTATGCCGAGGAAGAAAAATCTTTTTCATCCGGCAAAACAGTCTGTTGCATGGTGATACCCCTTTCCTTCAAAAAAAATTCAAACGCATCCATTATACTCCAAAAAAAACAAAAAGTCAAGTTAAATTGTAAAAAACAAACGGAAAATGCAAAAAAATTATCGGATTGTACAAATCGACACCGAAAAGCGGTTTGAACCCCTTCCATACCATATCCGTTTCCAAACGAAAAAATGTAACCAAATTGAAAAAGATTTGAAATGGTACTTGCATTTCCAAAAAATTGGGGTATAATATATACTGTTGAATTACGGCAATTTTTGTCAATACATTTCGGAGGATTTTGAAACATGAAGAAACTTGAAAAACTGAATGCGTTTGAAGGTGTCAAAGGTCCTGTACTGACCATCGTCATGGATGGCGTCGGTCTGGCACCCGATACGGTATCCAACGCCGTGAAAAGTGCCTACACTCCCAATTTGGACGCGCTGATGCAGAACTATCCGATGGTTCCCCTGAAAGCACACGGAACCGCCGTGGGACTCCCGTCGGACGATGATATGGGAAACAGCGAAGTCGGTCACAATGCGTTGGGTGCGGGTCAAGTCTTTGCACAAGGTGCAAAACTGGTCTCCAACTCCATCGAATCCGGAAAAATGTTTACCTCATCCACATGGCAGGAACTCATATCAAACGTTCAATCCAATCACTCTACCCTGCACTTTCTCGGACTTTTCTCCGACGGAAATGTTCACTCACACATCGACCATCTCAAAGCAATGTTAGCCCAAGCAAAACGGGAAGGTGTCGCGCGCATCCGCATTCACATCCTGCTGGACGGACGTGATGTCGGTGAAACTTCGGCATTGGATTATATCAATCCGTTTGAAGAATACTTGAACTCCTTGCGTGATGATACCTGCGATGTTAAAATCGCATCCGGCGGCGGTCGTATGACCATCACGATGGATCGTTACGAAGCCAACTGGGCAATGGTTTCCGCAGGTTGGAAAACGCATGTTTTGGGAGAAGGCAGACAGTTTGCATCGGCTGCCGAAGCGGTTCAAACCTATCGCGAAGAATTAAAAGTCATCGATCAAGATCTTCCCGCATTTGTCATTGCAGAAAACGGAACTCCCGTCGGTACCGTGGAAGACAGAGACAGTGTGATTTTCTTCAACTTCCGCGGAGACCGTTCCATTGAAATCTCCCGTGCCTTTGACGCAAAAGAAGGCGAATTTGACTGTTTTGACCGTGTGCGTGTTCCCAATGTTGTTTATGCCGGTATGTTGGAATATGACGGCGACTTGCACATTCCCCACAAATATTTGGTTTCGCCTCCCGAAATCACCAATACGATGAGCGAATATATGGCAAACACGGGACTGCATGTGTTGGCAATTTCCGAAACACAAAAATACGGTCATGTCACTTATTTCTGGAACGGAAACAAATCCGGAAAATTTGACGAAAAATTGGAAGATTATATCGAAGTTCCGTCCGATGTCGTTCCTTTTGAGCAACGCCCGTGGATGAAGTGTGCCGAAATCACGGACAAATTGATCGAATGCCTCAACAGCGGGAAATATCAATATTTACGTGTCAACTTCCCCAACGGCGATATGGTCGGACACACCGGTTCCCTTGCAGCAACCCGTTGCTCCATGGAAGCCTTGGATCTGCAACTGGGCAGAATCTTACCGGTGGTGGATGCTTTGGGCGGTGTTGCGATCATTACAGCCGATCACGGCAATGCCGATGAAATGTATGAAATGGATAAGAAGACCGGCATGCCCAAACAAGATAAAAACGGAAAATTCAAGGCAAAGACCAGCCACACCTTGAACCCTGTTCCCTGTATCCTGTATGACAATACTGATGCAAAAAATCATTATACCGTCAAATCCGATGGTTCTTTCGGTCTCTCCAACGTTGCCGCAACGACCGTCAATTTGTTAGGTTACAAAGCACCGGACATGTGGGATGATTCCATCATCGAGGTTCGGTAATGCAATACTATACAGAGTTACATGCGCATACCTGCGAAGTCAGCCCCTGTGCCGAACTGCCGGCACAGGACGTGGCTGAACGTTACATTGCCGATGGTTACACCTCCATCTCCGTCACCAACCATTATTGTGATTATGTCATCGACAATGCAGGTACGACTTGGGATGAAAAAATCAATCACTATCTTTCCGGCTACCGTAAAATGCGGGAGTATGCAAAAGGTCGCTTGAATGTCTTACTGGGATGTGAATTACGCTTTGTGGGCAGTTGGAATGATTATTTGATTTTCGGATTGACCGAAGAATTTTTGATTTCTCACCCCGATCTGCACAAAATGGATCTGCCGAGCTTTTCCGAGTTGGCTCATGAAAACGGACTGTTGATCGTACAAGCCCATCCGTTCCGCAACGGAATGACGGTCGTCGATCCGAAATATTTGGACGGCGTTGAGGTTTTCAACGGGCATATCGGACATGATTCCCGCAATCGAATCGCGGATGCGTGGGCAAAGAAGTACGGACTTTTACGGACTTCCGGAACCGATTTCCACCACCCGCACCAAACCGGAATTGCCGGAATCATCACCGATACGCCGATCGTCAATGAACAACAACTTTGTGACATCATCAAAACCGGTTCCTGCATGTTGCACTGCGCGGGTCCCGTTGCCGAACGGGAGCAACTGTCGGATATGCCGGCAAAATATTAAAGTTCGGAGGCAATAAAATGGAACAAACGAATTTGGATTTGCTTGCCGAACGATGCGCCGAATGCAGACAATGCGCGCTCGGCGAAACCAGAACAAAATCGGTATTCGGCACCGGGAATGCAAACGCCGACTTGATGTTTGTCGGTGAAGCTCCCGGTGAACAGGAGGATCTGAGCGGCATTCCTTTTGTCGGTCGCGCCGGACAATTGTTGGATAAATATCTGTTTGCGGTCGATATTGATCGCAAAGATGTTTACATCGCCAATATTTTGAAATGTCGTCCGCCGCAAAATCGGGATCCTTTACCGCAAGAGGAAGACGCTTGCATCGGTTACCTGCGGGAGCAAGTACGTCTCATCCGTCCGAAGATCATCGTTTGTTTGGGAAGAATCTCAGCCATGCGTTTGATCAAGCCCGATTTCAAAATTACAAAAGAACACGGAATGTGGTTTGAAAAAGGCGGATTTTGGATGACCGCTGTTTATCACCCGGCAGCACTCTTGCGCGATCCGCGTAAGAAAGAGGATATGTTGGAAGACATGAAACGCATCAAAGCAAAACTGGATGAATCGGAGAACAGAAACGTATGAACGACTTTTTTATCCCGCTTCTCACCATCATCCTGACCTTGTTTTTCCTGATGATCTGCGGTTACTTTTGCCGTAAAAAAAGCATCATCACGCAAACTTCCTCAAAAGGGCTTTCTCAATTGATTATTTCGGTTGGTCAGCCGATGATGATCATCGGCGCGCTTGCCAAAGCAGAGTACAATGCCGAAAACGTGACTACCGCATGGCAAGTCGTCATCATCAGTACCGTCATGCACACATTGATGGCACTCATGGCATTTTTGATCTGTCGCCTGTTGAAGAAAAATCCGAATGAAAACAAAATTTTTGAATTTTCCTTGGTATTTGCCAATGCCGGATTCATCGGATTTCCGATTTTGGATGCGATTTTCGGAGATGGGATCGGTAGTTTTATGGGGGCATTCTATGTCATCAGTTTTCACATTTTTCTTTGGATCTGGGGTATCATGATCTTGGCTCGCGGTCGGGAAGACATCAAACTGACACCGAAAAAGGCACTCCTCAATTACGGAACAATTCCCTGCCTCATCGGTGTGGTCATCTTTTTTCTAAAAGGAATCATCACGATCCCGGACGACAGCTTTCTCACTCCGATCATGCAAGCGTGCGGACAGTTTTTGACGTACTTGGGAAATCTGTGCACCCCCATCTCGGTACTGGTGACCGGTTCTCTGCTTGCCACCATCTCCTTACCGAAGATGTTTACCAACGCCAAGTTGTATCTGCATTCCGCCATTAAGCTCATCGGCTTCCCCGTTGTACTGTGCCTGATCGCAAAAGCGGTCTTTGCACTGCTTGCCGCGGCAATGCCGAACGTACTCTCGTCGCAAACGGTGGAGATCTACATCTTGCTGGTTGCCGCAATGGCAGGCGTACCGAGTGCGGCGACCATTACCATGTTGGCGGAATTATACGACATCGAACCCGGATACGCATCGCAAACGGTCGGGATCACCTCCATTCTTTCCACGGTAACGTTGCCCCTCATCATGCTGTTTGCGCAGTGGGTGGTACAGTGGTAACTTTTTTACGCAAAGGTTTGAAAAGAGCTTGTTTCGGCAAGCTCTTTTTGGATTTTTTCGACACAAATTGTTGCCGAACGGTTGACTTCTTCTGCCGTTTATGCTATAATAGCCATTGAAGCATTTCAAAAAATTTTGAAAAAGTGAGGTAAAAAAGAATGAAAAAGCTTCTATCCATGATGCTCGTTCTTTGTATGCTCTTAACCGGTTGCTTTACGTTGGCATCCTGTGACGGAACAATCGGTACAAATCTCGACAAGGAAACAACCGGTAACAAAGCGAACAACGGAACGACCGGTAACAACGATGACGAAACCACGGTAAATCCTCCAGACAGCAATCCGACACCCGGCGGTGACAGCGGCAATACTGACGATAACGATATCATCACCGAGGAATCGTTCAAAAACATGGCCTCCGAACTCATTGCAAACGGCTACCAAACATTCACGGACAACTTCTTCGGAAACGCGGAACTTCTTCAAATCATAAATCAAGCGATGAACAACGGTTCCGCTTCTTTGGTGATCGGAGAAGGGTTCTTCACGGGTGCATTCGGTTGGAGCGAAAACATACCGACGATTTCTGCGACGTTGTTCAAGCAATCCAAAGGTGCAACCATCAACAAGTTTGCAAGTGAATTGAGCATGCTTGTGAATGGCGAAACCATGAAATTAAACATCTTTGCCAACAAAGATGCTTTTGCAATCGGCGGAAACCAAGCTTTGATGGGAATCGATAAGACCTTGAAGTTGAATATTGACGATCTCAAGTCTTTCCTGAAAGATACATTGCTCGCTTCCGTGATTTCCGATATGGATCCGGAAAGTGTCGCACTGATCGATCAGGCGATCGATACATTCTCGGAACTGTACACCATGGTCTTCACTGCCGAGGAAGAGACCGTTGAAACGCCTTCCTTTGAGTTACAGGAAAGCGATTTGCAAGCTCTGGTCGCTTGGATCAACGCATGTGTGGAAACGTTGTGTCCGACCGTCACAAGCGAAACAATCGACGGTGCAACCGCCTACACCATTACCTACACCTTCAGCAATGAGACGTTGGCTGATTTTGCAAACTGTGCAATTACCGAATGTCCGACGTTTGTTTGGGATATGATCGCGAACACGATCGTCTCCTTGGATGGACTGCAAATAACCAAAACCGACTTGCAACAATACGTGCAAACCCTCTTTGAACAGCTCGATGCCTATGCGACTTTCAACGTGCAACCTTCCGCATCGGTTGCGACGGACGGTGCGTTGCTCCGCATGTCCATCCTCTGTCATCTGACCGCAAAAGACGTCGATTCCGTATTGTTCACGCTCGAACTGGATCTGTCGTTGGCGTTCTCCGACAATGCGCTTTGCTTGTCAATGGACTTTGATATGGATATGCAAGGCTCCCAAACCAAAGAAACCGTTACCGTGACATTGAGCAAAACCGAAACAGACGATCAAGTGGTCTTCTCCGTCAGCGAGTCCGTTTCCATTGAGAGTGGCAATACGAACATGACTTGGAATGATATTGCAAAAATCGATGTGACTTTGACGAAATCCACGGGTGACTATACCATTTCCGCAGTCATCACGCCTCCGACGGATACCGCGAGCGATTCCATCACCGTTCAAATCTTCGGTACGTTGAAGACCGTCAACGATCAAGACGGAACCCCCGCAAAGTTGATCTGGACGCTGGATCGAATCAAATACGCCAATATCACCATTTCCGACTTGGGCATTTCTGTTACATTTCATACCGAATCCGAAACGCCGGATCTTCCGACCACGGCAGACGACGTTACAAAATACACGAGTGAACAATGGGGAGCTTTGGGCAATACAATTGAATCCAGTCCTCTTGCAATCATTGCCGAATCGATTGCCGATAATTTGAACGATATTTTCGGTTCTCACGGAAACGTGGAGATGATGGTACTGTTCGGAACGTATCAGGACCCGGACGGAAACATTAGTTTCACATTTCATGATACGGATAAAAGTTTTTGCATCGTCAGTTCCGAATCGGATACCCCTATAACGGGATTCTATCAGCTGGAAAGAGGGATACTTCATTTGTACCCGGATGGAAGCGATTGGGAATCTGAAGGAATCGTTTGTGATTTTGCATATCAGGATTCCGAAACGATTGTGATTGACGGCATGATCTTATACAAAGTATATGGATAATACAGTACCGATGGCTTCAAGGATCGGTTGACGTTCCACAAATCTCACACGACAATAAAACTGCCCCCGTGCCTGTCGGCAAAGCCGACAGGCACGGGGGATTCTTTTTTTGGAAAACGAATTCTTTGAATGCAACGTCAAAACAAATTGGGACGATCCAATAGCAGATACCCTTTGCCGCGCACGGTACGGATCGCCGGCAGTTCGGAAAACCGTGCCAATTTGCGCCGCAGGAAGCAGATGTACACCTCAACTTGATTTCTGTCGGAATCGCCAAGCACATCAGACAACATCTCTCGCGAAACGACCTCACCGCGATGTGTGTACAAACAAGTCAACAAGGCACGTTCCTTTGGACTCAATACCTGAAGAATTTGCTCGTCCGTCCAAACATTCTGTTGATGTTCAGCACGCACACCGACACCGTCATTGGTCTTAGACTCTTCTTGAGCGGTTGCCGTTTCGTCAAGGCTCTTTTGCACTTCTTCGCGCAACAGTCGCATTTCAAACGGGCGATGCAAGATCATGGAACATCGTCTGCCGCTATCCATGGAAGAGATGGTAAAATTACGAGTAAAACCGATCATTCTGCCGAAATGTGCGGAAACGGGAGGCAAGAGACTGTCTAAATCAATGAGTGTCACTTGCCCTTCATCGTCTCCGTCTGTATTGTCGGAAACTTTGACGGAAAGCCCCGACATTTGAAATTCCAATTCCAGCATACGCGCAAAAATCGCATCAGCCGACAAAATGAGAAGTTGGTATTTCATCGAACAACAAGATTGATGATCTTATTGGGAATATTGATTTCCTTGATCAATGTCTTGCCCTCCAACAGCGGTGCAATGCGCTCATTGGATTTTGCTGTTGCAATGGCTTCGGCTGCGGGTGCATTCAACGGCAACTCAATGGTTGTACGCACTTTGCCGTTTACCTGAACGGCAACCTCGACCGTACTGTCAACGGTTTTTGCCTCATCCCATTCCGGCCACGGTGCCAAAGAACAAAGTCCGTCGCCTCCAAGCGTTTCCCACAATTCTTCGCACAAGTGCGGTGCAAACGGACAAAGCAAACGCACCAACATCATCAATTCATTTTTTGTAATGCTTCCGACATCGTAAATGTCATTCAACAGTGCCATCATGGAAGCGATTGCGGTATTGAATTTCAAATCTTCAATATCCAAAGAAACCTTTTTGACGGTTTTATGAACGGCGGATTCCAACTTGGATGGAGCTGTTCCTTCGCAAATCAAATCGGTCAAATCGGCAAATCGCTCCAAAAAGCGTTTGCATCCTTTCATGGAACTTTCATTCCACGGTGCGGCGCTTCCGTAATCTCCCATAAACAGCACGTAAGTACGCAAAACATCAGCACCGAAAACATCCACAACATCGTTGGGATCTACCACGTTCCCTTTGGATTTCGACATTTTCTCTCCATCCGGTCCCAAAATCAATCCCTGCGCGGTTCTCTTGGCATACGGTTCACTGAACGGAACTTCTCCCAAATCATACAGGAATTTGTGCCAGAA
>CAZUYA010000013.1:0-25251 GCA_964624685.1 uncultured Ruminococcus sp.
TCCGAAAAGAGGTACACAGTCCAATGTTTGTTGATAATGTCAAAATTTATATTAAAGCCGGAGACGGCGGCAACGGTGCCGTCTCTTTTCGCCGTGAAAAATACGTTGCGGCAGGCGGTCCAGACGGTGGAGACGGCGGACACGGCGGAAATGTTGTTTTCCGCGTGGATGAAGGAACCAATACCCTGCTCGCCTTTCGCTATAAGCACAAATTTGCGGCACAACGCGGCGGAGACGGTAAGGGCTCCAAATTTCACGGTGCAACGGCAGACGATCTGATCGTCATGGTACCGCCCGGAACATTGATTAAAGATGCCGAAACCGGGAAGATCCTGCACGATATGTCCGAAAACAACGGTGCCGATTACTTGGCTTGCAAAGGCGGCCGCGGCGGTTGGGGAAACCGACATTTTGCAACCCCGACCAGGCAGGTTCCCATGTTTGCAAAAAACGGAACGGCAGGAGAAGAAAAGGAAGTCATTTTGGAATTGAAAATGTTGGCAGATGTCGGCTTGATCGGCTATCCCAGCGTCGGAAAATCGTCTATCCTTGCACGTATTTCGTCTGCAAAACCGAAGATCGCCGATTATCACTTTACGACACTTTCACCGAATCTCGGTGTGGTTCGTACCGGAGGAGAACGCGGATTTGTTGCCGCCGACATTCCCGGACTGATTGACGGTGCCGCCGACGGTGCCGGTCTCGGACATGCCTTTTTGCGCCACATTGATCGTTGCCGCTTGCTCCTGCATGTGGTAGATATTTCCTGTTTTGAAGGAAGAAATCCTGTCGATGATATAAAAGCCATCAATCGTGAATTGGCACGTTACAGTGCCGAACTGGCGACACGTCCGCAAATCATTCTTGCCAACAAATGCGACGCGTTGAACCGTCAGGAGGTAGACATCCCTGCTTTTGAACAATTTGTTCAGACAAACGGTTGGAAGCTGTTGTATCTTTCCGCCGTGACCGGAGAAGGAATTGAGGAAATGATCCGCTTGGTCGCCGAAGAATTGGAAAGTCTGCCGCCGATGAAAATCTATGAAGCCGAATATGCGCCGGAAGACGCTTACGTGGGCGGCGGCAAAGAAACCGTCATTCGCCGTGAAAACGACACGTTCTATGTGGAAGGAGACTGGTTGAAGAATTTGATGGGACAAATCAACTTTGACGATTATGAATCCTTGAATTTCTTCCAACGGGTGTTACAAAAAAGCGGTGTCTTTGAAGCACTGGAACAAAAGGGCTGTCGTGACGGTCACACGGTTTCAATCTATGACTTTGAATTCGATTATATCAAATAATATTTTATAACAAAGAGGTGCATCGGTTTTATGAACATTTGGCATGATATAGATCCTGCACAAATTACCGCAACCGATTTTAGCGCGGTAATTGAAATTCCGAAAGGTTGCAAATGCAAATATGAATTGGATAAATACACCGGTCTGTTGCGTTTGGACAGAATTCTTTACACATCTACACATTATCCGGCGAACTACGGATTTATTCCGCGCACGTATGCCGACGACGGGGACCCGTTGGATGTTTTGGTTCTGTGTTCCGAAGCCATCTATCCCTTGACATTGATGCGGGTATATCCGATTGGCGTGATGCGAATGTTGGACGGCGGAAAAATGGATGACAAAATCATTGCCGTTCCTTTTTCCGATCCGACTTACCTCGGCATTACCTCCATTGATGAGTTGCCTCCGCATATTTTTGATGAAATTATGCACTTTTTTACAGTCTACAAACAATTGGAAAATAAGGAGACCGATGTACGTTCCCTATTCGGGCGGGAAAAAGCCGAATCCATTATTCAAGATGCCATTGAACAATACAACAGGACATTTGGAAAATCAACAAAAAATCAATAACCGAACCGAAAACAACAGGCACATCGCCACTTGACGATGTGCCTGTTGTTTTTTTGTTTTTCGATCGTGATGCAACGATCAGTTTGCAATACCGGAGTGTTCGATACCCTGCACGATATATCTCTGGCAGAAGGCATACAGAATCACCAACGGGAAAATAATCATCAGACCGCACGTATTGCGAATAGAGGTTTCGTACAATCCGGAAGGATCACTGACATCTTGCAGAGATGTCGGAATCTTGTTGACCAAATCAACCAATAACAATCGATCCCCACTACCCGTGTTGAGCAACGATACGTAAAAATCATCCGTCCATTGCCAACAGAATGCAAACAAGAATACGGTAATCATCATCGGAATCGACAGCGGGAGAATGATTTGGAAGAAGGTACGGAACGTACCGCATCCATCCATATAAGCCGATTCTTCCAATTCATCCGGAATACCGCGGAAGAACTGCCGCAACATGAACACATACAATCCGTTCTTAAACGCCAATCCCGTAATGGAAAGCAAGACCAACGGAACATATGTATTGGACAAATTGATACCGCTTTGCTTGATATTCATCAGAATCGCTTCACCGTCCGCCTCGGTTCCCAATTGAATGGAATCCGGGAGAATGTTGAGACTTTCAAAGAAAGCGGCAACACCATCACCCAAATCTTTGATATTCCAACCGAACAGCTCGATGCCGCCTCCCTTGAGAAGCCGAACGATTCCCAAAACATCAAAGTTTCGAATGGTCAAGTACAGGGAGTGCTGCAACGTTTGGTGCGGAATGATCATGGTCAACATAACCAACAGAAAAACGAAATTTCTGCCGCGGAATTTGAATTTTGCAAATCCGTAACCGATAAAACAACAAACGAATGTCTGAAGTATCGCACACATAAAGGACAGCAAAAACGTATTTCCGAGAGCACCGAAATAATTCAAGTCAACAACGATTGCACGATAAATATCAAAAGATACGTGCTTTGGAATCAATCGGACCGTAACGTCGATCAAGTCTTCCGGTGCCATAATGGATCCGGCGATCTTGGTTAAGAACGGGTAGATGACGATATAAGAAATACCGATCATCAAGACCAATCGAAAGATCCAAAGGCAGAGTTTTTGGAGAAAATAGAAGGATAAAAATTTTGCCTTCAATCTTTCCTTGAGAGGGAGCATATCATACTGCTCACGGAGCGACTTTTTCTCTGCTTTTCTCATTTCGCTCTTACTTTCAACTTTTTGAGCATTCATTCTATTTTCCTCCCTCCTTAATCATTCTTACGCTGATAGAATACAAATGCCGAGAAGATTGCCGCAATCAACGCAACAAAGAGTATGACGATGACAAAGTAAATCCAAGACATTGCAGTACTCATCTCGCTGTATCCTTCACTGTATTTCTTTGCTACGAATACCATTACGGGGTTACTTTCGGTGGTGAAGGAGTCAATCACCGTATAAACACCGTTGACCAAGATCATCGGACTGATCATGGGGAAGGTAATCTTCCAAAACGTTTCCCATGCGGTTGC
This sequence comes from uncultured Ruminococcus sp., assembly GCA_964624685.1. Taxonomy (GTDB): domain Bacteria; phylum Bacillota; class Clostridia; order Oscillospirales; family CAG-272; genus UMGS1865. The sequence continues at coordinate 3,416 of CAZUYA010000013.1, forward strand.
ACCGTCGATCTTACAAGACTCGTAAATCGCAGGCGATATGGATTGCAGAGCGGAGAGGAAGATCAACATTTGTACACCGGAGCGGTTTACAATGTCATATACATTGTTGATAATTTCAACAACATATTCCACCAACTCGGTACCGACCTTCATATTTGCAAATAACATTTGCAAATCCATGGAGGAAACCAAGGAATCAGCCGCATTGGATCCGGAGCCGTCATCAATGGACCCGCTTTCCATGTACGATCCCAACGTATCGCCGGCAATAATCGTTTCCATAATACCGGTGGAAAGGATGACAGGCACAAAGAAGATTGCACGGAAAAGTCCGCGTCCCGCCATATTCTGATTCAACATGATCGCCATAAACAGCGAAAAAATCAAAATTGCGGGAATATCGAATGCCAACGAGGTCAAGCCTTGCAACAAGACCTGAACAAAGTCGGGATCGGTAAACAGCGCGTCCTTATAATTTTCCAATCCGACAAACCGGAACTCGTAAGAGCCGTTTGCACCGCCGATTACCATTTCACTGAAACTGATCTGAATGGATTCGAAAATCAAAGGAAGGTAGATCAACACAAATCCGATGATAAACGGTAACACAAAGATCCATCCCGCACGCGCCTTACGGCGATCCAGGGAGACAATTTTTTTGCGCTTTTTCCGTGCGGGCATCTCTGCCGCCGGTGCATTGATTTTTACATCATTCGTCACAATTCTTTACCTCCCTTTCTTAAGCGTTCAAATTCTCGATGACAACGTAACCGCCGCTCGGAATCGTATAAACCGTATCTCCGTAAGTCACACGAACCGCAAACGTATTGTAGTTGAGGATAAATCCGACGGAAGTGGTCTTTTCGTGCGTGGTCTCATCACGATCACCGTAAACAACCAATACGATTCGATTGTTATCCACTACATAGGTGTCATCCTCGCTGTCATCAGCAGTTACATCATCGGAATCTGCTTCGGAATCGCTCTCAATCATGTTTTCAACGTCCTTGGCATCAAAGAGAATCGTTTGATACATCTCCAACAGAGTCTCTTGATAATCAGCATAAGCAACATAGCTACCGCCTTCTTCAAATGCGGTATAGAATGCGGCATGCAGAGCATTGACCGCAACCGTTCCGACATAGGAATCAGATTCGGTGTTCAAGCGGTCGCCGTACACATTGTAAAGCGATTGCAATTCCGGCAGAATTTCATCTACGATGCTCTTGCCTTCCAAAATCTGATCCAACAAAGCAGCACGTGTCACTTCGTCATTATCATAGATGGATGTGTTGGTAATCAGTTGAACAGCTTCGGCAAGTTCTTGTGAGAAGCGATTTGCTTTCTCATACAAATTCTTTGCCTGTACCGCATAATTCACCATTGTGGCGGTATAGTCGCGCAACGTACCGATCTTATCGGTCAAAGCCGCCTGCGCTTTGGTCAATCCGCGATTTGCAGTCTCATATGCCGACGTCTCTGTTCTGATCTGTTCCTCCAAAGCCGCAATCTCGTCTTCATTCGGATTTTCGGACTCTTTCAGAGCATCCAACTGCGCTTGACTTGCTTCCAAAGCCGACTTGTAAGGTGCTACCGTTTTGATAGCTTCCAAAACAGCGGTCATCTCGGCAGAAAACTCAAGCAGTGTTGCCTGATCGCCAAATGCCGAAATACCGGCATTGATGGTCTTCATATCGTTGACCAACTCTGCCATTGTACTGTTTGCACCATAAGCCAATGCCCATGCGTCGGCAATCGCAATCAACTCGGCAGTTTCTTTTTCCTTCTGTGCGGCATCCTCCAACTTCTTTGCAGCCTCTAATTTTGCCGCAATGTCGGCTGCCAATTCATCCATTTCCAACACACGCTCGCCGATCAAGAACGCATGATCGACAATGAGCGATGTTTGCAAATTTTTGAGCAAACCGTTGAGTTGATTATAGTAGGATACGACATCGTCCATCCAAATATCATAACGAATGGAATAGTACTGGCTGAGATAAGAGTCTTTTTTCAGCTCACCCGTATTTTGATAGGACAGCAGGAAATACATGCCCGCACCGTTCTCAATGGCTCTCAAAACCGCGTAATCGGCATCCCCTTCCTCGTTCAAAGGTGTTCCCGCAAACTGGACATAACCGTGCAACACGGTGCCGATGAACGGAACCGACGCGCAAGATTTCAAATAGCGGCTGGAATCCAAGTCTACATTCAAAATATGGTCAACATAGCCCCATGTATAAGCGTTCCCGCTATCCGTCATGATGGAATAACCCTGATTCTTGATGTAGGACAATGCCTGCATGGTATAATCCTTGCTATCCTCACGCGTGTAGGAATCTTCTTCATCAAAATCGGAATTCAACGCATGTCCCAAAGAAGCAACGGACAGGCTCTTTAATCCGTACTGCTCATAATTGGAAAGAAGTTTGGTATAGAATTTGCTGTACCGGGACGGTGAGATCGCCAACTGATACAGACTGACAAATGTCTGTTGCGTTGCACTGTATTGACGATAAGAGGAATACCGGTTATCGACCGTTTTAACTGCGTCATCCTTCAATACGGTGGCATCAAACAACTCATTTTTCTGGATATAGGCAAAATCAAAATCCGGATACAATCCGAGATGGGCATTGCCCTCTTGGTTGATTGTATTTGCCTGATTGACCAAATTCTTGAATCCGTCTTTACCGCCGACCGCATTCTCCCAGTTCAGTGCCGAGGGAACCGTATAGTACATTCCGCCGTTGGCAAATCCGGTCATTTTGAAATTGATATTCTTAATGCCCGCTTGAGACAGATTTTGATACATTTCCATCATATTGTCAAAAGTTGTCAACGGAGTCATCAAATTGACGGGAATGGTAGCAATGGTCTGCTGTGTTTCCAAAGCACCGAACACTTCGATGTACAATGGAATATTCTCTTCCACATCCTCTTCTTCCAAACGACTCAACACACCGTTGCGGCAAAGATAATCACGATATGCTTCAGCCATGCCGAGCCATGATGTCCCGTAATGGGTGTATGTCGGAGTCGTTGATTTTGCTTCCTGTGCGATGTTTTCATCACACAGCATCACAAAGCGAATGGAAATGTTTCCGGTATATTTTCGATCGGAAACAACCGTCATACTGGTATTTCCGGCGACGGAAATCGCATCGGAAAGATTGTACGTATCATTCGGCTTCGGATTAAAGAAATTCAAAATGGTATTGTAACCGTGCAAGGAACCGCCATGCAACAACTGCAATTCAGCAAAAGAATCTCCTTCCATGATAAATGCCGCATATCCACGTTGATAAACATTGGCATTTTCACCGATCTGTTCGTTCAAAATCGTTGCGCCGTTTTCCTTCAGTGCTTGAATCTCAGCCTTGACTTTATCGGCTGTTTTTACCGTATTGGAAACACGCACGGTCTGTTCGACTCCGCTTTTATCCAAATAGGTATATTCATGAATCACCTCGCTGGAAACGGAACCGTAAACGGGATAACGTAAAATCTTTTGATTTTTGATTCCGAACAACTCTTGATAAGCATAGTCCTCACCGTAAAGCTTTCCGGGAATCTTTAACACAGATGTCGTATTCAATTCTTCATAATCAAACAATGCACCGGCACCATCCGGGAAGAATGTATATCCTTCCGTTTTGAGAGTGGTATCACCGTTTTTGTAAACATAACCCGCATTGGCATTGCTACCGGCACCGATATACGGCAAAATGGAAATGTTTTCAAGTGTGTACTTTTCCATGTCATACCGCAAACCGTTACAAGGCATTTGTACATACATACCGTTCTCATCCAAATAGTACTCCAAAGCCAAGCGGAAAACAGGATACGTTACATCCGTGGATTCATAACCGGTTGCTTCGTGGTCGGCATCCATCTGCTCGAAAGAATAATCCGTGTAGCTCTTGATATATTCTTCACATTGCAACAGCTGGCTCCCGTTGACGCTCTCCTCACGGAATACATAGAAGATGGGATAAACATCTTCGCCGTTTTCATTCTGCGTCTTATAGTCATTGACAAACGGATATGCCTGCACATAGCTGAGCTGAACGATCTTTCTCATTTCGTTCAGATCCAACTTTTGCCACCTGTTCAAGAAAATTTCGTAATCAATCTCCGTAATTTCCCCTACGGCAACCATCTCCTGAAGCGGCTCCAAAATGTTTGGCTCAAAGCTGTCTGCCAAAATCAGTTTCGGCACCATCTTTCGGGTATCCTCACGACCGATGATATATTCGACACGAACACCGTTCTTGATTTTTTGAACGGAAATCTGATCGTTCAATGCGGCGTCGGTATAACTGTAAAGATCCGACGTTGCACCGGTCTTATCCTTATAAGAGATGGTGATCTGCGACAGTAATTGTGCCTTGACCGTGCTTTGGCTCTTATCGCTTGCAACATCATACGGATTGGTAAAGAGAATATTTCCCGTTGCCTTTTCATAAGCGGCAACTTCCCCACTGGCGGAATCCACATACAAACGGTAGGAAGCGTTCTCGCTCATGACCTTCATGGTCGCCAACTTTTCTTCCGGCGTTTTATAAACGGTAACCGGATAATCTTCAATATCAGCCGGATCCGTACTTCCGATGTCGGTGGTCGATGCCGCGCTGACTTGCAACACGGACAGGCAGGAAAGTGCGCTCAACAAAAGCGTGACAGCTAAGAGTGTCGAAAGTATTCTTTTGATTTTTTTCATTTCATAACCTCCTATCTGCCTTTAGATACGATACTGAATTTCCGTTACGATATTGGCAACCAAACCGACCAGTTTTGACAGCAACATACTGAACAACAGAACAATAAACACGATAAATGCCATTGCTACGATCGTACCGAGAATCGTAATAAAATTCTTGAACATAGAATAATCATGCGTCGTCATGGTACCGAAGAAGAGTAACAGACCGATCCAAATGAAAGCGATGACCGTGACCATGGAAACAATTCCCGCCTCGGTCGTGGTAACCCAGTTGGAAATCAACGTTGCGGGAATAATCAACAACGTTGCAGGCAAGAGAGAATAGGAACAAGCAATGAAAATGTCCTTAAAACTTCCCTCCCCTTCAAACAAGGTCGTCAAGCACCAGTTTGCCACGACAAACAGAATCAACGGCACCAAGACGGATATTGCTTGCATCCAAATGGTTGTAACTTCCCCGGTCGGATTCAAAACATAGCCCTGCCCGATTGTTTGATAGAAAAACGTCACAATCGTCAGTGCAATAAACACAAGCGACGCACGGACGGATCCGCGGTGTTCGTGTTTCAAATCGTAAAAACCGTCAAACGGATGGAAAATCACATAGAACCCGTACAGCAACTCCTGACCGAACGTTTTTCTTGCGTGTCCGTCTGTTGCCACACGTTTGTTGACTTTTGCCGCCCATGAGAAGAATTTTCCGATCAATACAATCACAACAATAATGACGGCTACCATCAACAAAAACCAATCGGACATCCACTCTTTACGAACCATTTTGTAAGAAGTAGACCAGTTTTCCGTATCGTATGCTTTTTCAAAATAATCCAAAGCCTCTTCATATCTCGCACTACGATACAGCGCATTTCCGATTCCGACGTATGCGGCATCAAAGTTGTTATTTCGCTGAAGAATCTTTTCCCAACACTCAATCGCATAAGTATAGTCCAAATCGTTTTCGGCGGCAATGGCTTCAATCAACATATTGCCGTATTCGGTTCGGTTATATACAATCAAATTGGTGTTGATCTGATTGGATCCGGCATCCAAAATCAACATTTTATCGCCTTGATATGCGATGGCGCGGATATTCAAAATATTTCCCAAAATCGATCCGGTATCACCAAAAGCAAACAACAGGTTGCCGTTGAAATCATAGGTATAAATCTTATTCCGCTTGGTATCAATGATCGACCATGTTTTCTCCGGACCGCACGCCACGTCAATAATGGTCGAAACACCGGTCGCATTCTTGGCATTGGGATCCGTGTTCACGGTGAAGATGTCGATCTCACCTGCCGGAGGCCAAAATCCGTTTCGACGCATGATCTCATCGCCTGCCGGATTGAGCAACTTGACCGGCATGTAAGTGCCTGCCTTTGCCTTGGAAGAAATCGCTCCGGAAACGGAACTTTCATCAATTGCGGAAGTTGTTACATAGATGAAACCGTCATCGGTAATTGCGATATTATTGTAAGCCACGGACGTTTTGACAGCCGAGAGTTTTTTCTGCTCATCGGTTTGGAAATTTCTCCACAAAATTTCCCATGCGGAAATCGTAACCGCCTGTGCGCCGATAAAGCCGACAAACTCGCCGCTCGCATCCATCACGATAATACCTTGGTTGGTGGAAGTGGATACGACGTAGATTCGACCGTACTGGTCGATTGCCATGGCAACAGGAGTATATTTGGAAGTCTCGTCAAACAATTGACTTTCCGGTGCGTTTACGATTCGTTTGAAATCGTGCGTTTCCTTATCGAATTCAACCAACCGCGCGTTCTTCGTATCGCACACCCAAATGGATGTCTCTGTTACAAATACCCCTTGCGGTGCATTCAATTTGTCATTATTTCCTGCGCCGTTGATAAACGCATCAATGGAATACTGATATTCATAATACCGGTTCAATACCACAATACGGTGATTTCCCGTATCGGCAATATAGACGTTTCCGTCAGCATCGGTCTCCAGATCTTGCGGCTCTTTCAATGCCACACTCAATCCCATTTTGACAGAGGTCACGGCAGTTTCCGGAGAATACGCATCCGGAGAGTAGAGTGCCTCGCCGTCAATGGAATATGTGTAAGTTTGATATGCCGAGGAAGCGGAAGTCCCGACAACAGCTGCCGGAATGATCATTGCGAGAGACAATATCACCAGCAATACAGATGTAATTCTTTTCATATTGTCCTCCTTCTTTAATCTTTCATACCACTGGATCCCATGGTCTCAATGATATTGGACTGTGTAATGACGAATACCAAGATCGGAACCAACATCATCAACACGGTAGCGGCAGCGGATGCACCGGCACGCTTGATACCGCCGGCTGTGATCTGACCGATCGCATAGTTGAAAGATTTCAACTGCTCGGAATAGATGTAAATGGAAGATCCCGCATTCCACAACGACTGGAACGAGTAAATGATCAACGTCAACCATGCGGGCTTAACCATCGGCATTGCAATCGTCCAATAGGTGCGAATTTCGCTTGCGCCGTCCAATCTCGCACTTTCCAAAACCGTATCCGGAACGTTTGTATCCATAAACTGTTTCATCAAGTACAGTCCCAACGTGTATCCCCATGCGGGAATGATGATTGCCCAATAGGTATCGATCATGTGCAATGCACTCATCAAAATGAAACTGGTGATGGAGGTAACGGTGGAATGGAACATCAAGGAACTTTGAATCGTCGTAAAAATCAACTTCCCGCCCGGAAACTTAATTTTTGCCAACGCATACGCACACATGGACGCGATGAACAAATGTCCGAACGTTCCCATCACCGACGTAAAGACAGTGTTGAAAATATACCGAGAAAACGGCACCCATGAGTCGTTCATCAACGTAAACAAATCCCGGAAGTTACTGAAGGTCGGATTCTGCACCAAGAATCGGGGCGGGTACATCCACAACTCATCCAACGGCTTGAATGCCTGTGATATGACATATACCATCGGCAAAACCATGAAAATACCCAAAATTGTCAAAATAACCGTAATGCCGGCGTCTCCTCCCGCGGAGCGGGAGAGGACGACCTTATGCTTTCTGGTTCTTAATTTTTTTGCCATATCACGAACCTACCTTTGAGAGAAGTTTCTTAATCAGCATATTGGACGCAATCATGACGGCGAACAATACGACCGCGATTGCCGAAGAATAACCGATCTCGTAACGGGATCCGCCGTAGTCTTCCAAATGGTGCATAATCGTATGCGCCGCATAATCGACAGACGGGAATCCGCACAGTGCGGTAACAACTCCGCCGAAACCGAACGAGTTGGTAATTGCCATGACCGCACCGAACATCAACTGCGGCTTCATGCTGGGCAATGTAATGTACCACAACTCCTGCCAACGGTTTTTAACACCGTCCACGGCACCTGCCTCATACAAAGAGCGATCCACGCCCTGCAAACCTGCAATAAACGAGAGGAATGCGTGTCCCAAAGAAGTCCACAAGGCAACGACGATACACAACGGCATGACATAATCCGCATCCTTAAAGAACTGAATCGGTTCCGTTATCATTCCGAGTTCAATCAGGGTTGAGTTTACCCATCCGTAAGAGTCTCCGGAGAACAGGGTACCCCAAATCATATAGACCTGACCGGAAATGGAAGGTGCATAGAAGATCAATGTAATAATGGAACGAATCCGCGGCGGAAGCTCATTGATAAACCATGCAACCAAGAAAGACATCAAATACGATGCCGGTCCAACGATCGCCGCAAAGATTAAAGTGTTGACACATGCTATCAGGAAAATATCATCGGCAAAGAAAAGATTGATGTAATTGTCCAGCCAAACGATATTCGGCCATTGAAGCATGTTAAAATCAGTAAAGCTGATCAAAAAGGACAGAATGACCGGAACAATGGTAAACAGAGTAAAGATGATAACATAAGGCGCAATCAACAGATATGCGATTTTGTTACGCTTCATCTCTTTCCAAATCCATTGACGGTAGGTCATATCCTTTCTGGCAACCGCTTTATATTCCGCATTTTGCTTAGCCATTCGATTTTATCTCCTTCATCAATTTTTCAATGGAGCAAATAGGAATCCAACGCCTCGGCGGCATCGGTCAAAGCTTCACTGATAAAGTAAACCAATTGCAATTCATTCAAGCTGTCAATTCGGTATCCGCCGTCCTTTTGTTCCATCGTCTGTTTTCCGACATTGACATAATAGGAAGGCTTTTCGACAACCAGACCGTCAACTTTGGTGACCGAGATCATGGTCTTATCCCACTTGGAATCCAGAATTTCGGCAAACAAAGCAGCTGCTTCTTCGATTTGCAAAATGTTTTTCTCACTCGGTTTATCCGCATTCGCATTGGCAATTGCATACTTTGCGGATTCAATTGCTTCCTTATAAACGGAATTGTCGTATTTCTCGTTCAAATAACGAATTGCCTCGGTCACCTGATTCATCCGTTTTGTCGGCAACTTTTGTCCCAACTCCAACGTTTCCAATCCGAATTCTTCACGCTTACGGATAATTTCGGTATTGATCGTATTGATATAACTCAACAATTCCGTGCTGGGATCGGCACCGTCGTTGTAAGCCGAAAGGAATGCAAAATTGGTGTAACGATCCACAAAGTAATAACCGGGATAGTTTTCGATAGAAGCCAAATTGTCAAACTGACGCAACACCTCGGTGTATTCGTCATAAGTCCACGGCATACTGATAAGAGCATCGCGGTTTGCGGTGGAGTGTTTTGCGGAATCACCCATGATCGCAACCATCTCGTTGGCGTAATCAGCCTGACACTCGGCACCTGTGTACCAACACATGTACTTCCATGCCGCCGACTTATTCTTCGCCGCGTTGATCATGACCACTGCGGTGACGGAAGAAATGGAGTCGTTATTGATCGTGCCATCCTCATGCTCCCAGCCGGGAACCGGAACAAACGTCCAACAACCGTCCAATTCGGTTGCAAACACTTTTAATTGGTTGTACAAACCGGTATATCCGGCAATGATAATCGGCATTTCACCGGTTCTGAAACGGTTTGCCGCATCGTACTGATAGGGGAACGAATACTGCGTGAACATATCACACATTTTGTTGAAAGCGGACAATCCGACTTCGGAATCCAAATTGATTCGCATACCGCCGTCTGCCCAAAGGTTACCGCCCATTTGATACAGGAAGAACTTGTAATCTGCCGATACACCGATCTCCATATTATTGGACTGCAACACGGATTGTGCCACATAAATGTCGTCCCATGTTTTCGGAATCTCAATGTTCAGGCTGTTCAAAACATCGAGACGCACAAACATCATGGAGAATCCCTGTGTTTCGGGCAAGCCGTAATAATGCTCATCCCCGTCGGCATCGGCAATCTTCAGGACGGTTGTCGCCGCCTCGTTGAAGATCCGTTCGCTTTCCGGTTTGTCAAGCATCATGATCTCATCAAACCCTTCCATGGTTTCCAAATTGCTCAACGCACCACGGATTGCATAGTTGATAATGGTCGCCTGATCCAATCCCAAGTAAACATCCGGTCCCATACCCGCCAAAATGGAAGGCAACAAAGTACCGCCGTTGACCAATTTCAAATTGACGGAAATGCCATATTCCTGCGTAAATCCGTTGGTGGAAAGATTCCGAATAACATTTGCCTGATCGCGTCCGTAAGGTACCCAAACGCTGACGCTTTCGGTTCCGGCAGTATCCGTTTCCGTCGCGCCCATGCTGTTATAGTCACGGAAGAAACTCTGAATAAAGCTCATCAATTCATGCCAAAAAGCAATGAAGAAATTGGGGTTATCCTTGGGAGCTTCCGAAGCGGAAGTCTGAATGGTAATGTAATCCAATTGCAGAGGTTGTGTCTTGGCATCGGAGAGGAATGTACCCAACGAGCCGACATAACTCTTGTAAGTATCCAGATTCTTTGCAATGGGAGAACCGCCGTCTACCAGCATCCGCTCCAACAAATCAACCAATTTATCGCAAATACCGGTATAGGTAGAGGCAACTTTCGCATCGTTCCGCAATTGATCGGAAATGGCGCGAAGAGATTTCTTTTCGCTGTTCATGTTGCTCAAGGTATCGGGCAACAGACGGTAGAAGCTGTAATCACGATAGTCGTCCGGAGTGGTTCCCGTCAGTTTGATAATATCCAAATACGCTTGGTTCAAAACATTCAAAATGCGTTCAATCTCACGCACCGTATCACTCATGCTTCCCAACGTCACTTCAAAACGAATGGTGTAAACGACGCCGGCACGGAAATACACCTGATAGGACTCATCCTGGTTACCCGTGGAGGACAGCTTGGTAACTTGCCAATCCGTACCGTAATTATAACGCAATTGGGATGCCTCGGCAAAAGGAAGTCCGTCATAGTAGCCGTAGGCGTTTTGGAACTTGGCTTGGAATGCTTCAGCCGAAAGCGCGGTACGAATGGTCATGGCACGGTTGACATACATACCGTCCAAATAGCTCTGCTTGAACCGTGCGTAAATATCATACCAACCGTCGCTGTCAACCATGAAGGAATACTCTGCCCATTGTCCGGAGGTCGCCCACTTTTCCGTACCGATGGTATTCAATAAGGTACGGGTGGTATCGGCAGGAGAGGTATAAGCCGACGCACGATCCTCTACCGGATAAACAACATTGGTGGAAGTATGCGTTGTGTTCTCTGCCTCGATCTTCAGGACTTTGTCGCTTCCAGCCGCATTGCCGACCGCCGCAACCGTCTGCTTGTAATAATCCTCGTAGGAGATCGTTCCTTCATATTTCAATAATTCAATATCGGAAATTGCCATCGGCTCATTGACACTTGTCAAAGTCAATTTCACTTCGCCGTTTTCGTCGGGGGTGAGAACAAATCCGAAATAGTTGCTGTCATATGTACCGTAATTGTGCGTATATCCGTCGCTGTCACTCAAAATGTACCGTACCCAGTCCGGATCCTGAAGTTGCGCGGGACGCAACTCGTTCCGGTTGACATCCGTTGTGAAGAAACGCAATCCGTATTTTTCGATAAATGCCGAAATCGCCGCGGTATAAACTTCCGGACGTTCGACCGTAATGCTCTTTTGATCCTCCGAAACCGTATAGGTCAAATTTGCCGCACTCGCTTCCGAACGAATCGTTTCCAAATCATCGCTTTTGGTCAACGTGTAAGTTGCCGTCAATTTTTTGACCGATCCGCCTTCACCGACTGTACTTCCCTGTTGGTAGGAAGACCAAATCTTAACCAACCGCAAAGAACGTGCTTCCGAAAAAGGAGCCTTGCCGTTGATATAGAATTCACGTTCGATAGAAGATGATTTTGCAATCACGGGGTAATAGTTCAACGCAATACTGAACAAAGTTGCCGACGTGATATTCTTCTCTGCCAGATCCAACGTCCATGTTACGGAACCGATGGAGGGAGTGTAAAGAGCTTGCACGCCGTCGCACTCGTAAACGTATGCAAGATCCTCTTTCTCATATCCGGCAGCTTCAGCTTCTTCCAACGTATCATAAATCGTCGTGCCGTTCTTATCGCTGACCGTCATCTTCCAATGATCGTCGTTTTCTTCCCACTCGATCTTGATTTCTCCGTTCTCGAATACCCAATTTTCCGTCAAAGAGAAATTCAAATCGCTTGCCGCCGTGGCAGCATTGGGGAATTTTGCCGTTTGATACGATTCATACGAAATCGTATCCAACGTGTCCGCATAGTCGGCAATCGTCTTATCGGTCAAATTACTGCTTTGAACCGTTTTTTCGGTTCCGGCAGCACCGACGGCAACAGCCGCACTGCTCACAAGACACATGACTGCCAACAGCAGACAAACAATTCTTGTGAAGGTTTTGTTTCTCATTTGCATTTCCTCCTGCAAAATTTTAAGATCCCACTGTCCGTTTCACCATACTGCCATGCCGCATTGCGCCATGCAACAGCCGAGGTTGAGCCAAAACTCCAAACCTTCCGCACAAGCATCCCCGTGTTTTCGGTCAATTTCGGCATACCCCCCTCATGGAAAAGCTCCCCCGGACAGTCGGATTTGGGCAGACTTCTCCCATATGTACCATAATATCATAACACAAAAACTCGATTCTGTCAAGCGGTTCCTTTCCAAAAAGATTTTTCGATGAGAACAACATCGCGCGCCAAAATTCATTGATCGGACAAAAGAACATGCCAAAAAATTTACAATTCCATTGAGACATTTTTGAGTTTAATTTGGAATATAAGTCGTGGTAAACACAATTTACCTAAAAATGTTGAAACCAATGAAAAAACAGTCGATTTTTGTCTATTTTTTCAAACGTTTTTTACGGATTTTTACAAAATATTTCTGGCAGTAAATTACATTTACTATATTTTCGCTACTGTCAAATCTTTGTGATGAAACGAACAAAAATCGGAAGTTGTTTATTTTGCACAAAAAACATATCAAAATTTCTACACATTCACGAATTCGGTATTGGAACAAAATCGGCTTGTTTTTCAACGATATTTTTCCTGTTTTTTCCGTTTTTTCCTTCAGTTTGCAACAGAAAAGCAACCGAAAAACAGACCGTGCAAATCGAGTGCCGTTGAAGTGCGGTCTCACTCGATCTGCACGGTTTTATATTTTTATTTGAGGAACCCGTTGACGATCTGCTCTTCGGCTTCCTTTTCGGAGAGTCCGAGCGTCATCAACTTGATCAGCTGTTCTCCCGCGATCTTGCCGATCGCAGCTTCATGAATCAGAGCGGCATCCACATGGTTGGCTTCGATCTGCGGAATTGCCTTGACTTGTGCCGAATCCATGATGATCGCATCGCACTCCGTATGCCCGGAACACTTGTTGTTGCCGTTGACGTGAGAAATAAATACCTGATGACTGCGATCCTTGGCAACCGAACGAGAGACTACATGGGTACCGCAGTTCTCGCCGTTGAGATCAACGGTAAAATGCGTCTCTGCCGTTTGCTCGCCATGCGTCATAATTTTTTCCCGTATAATCAAAATCGCGCCGTCATCCAATGTTGCTCGTGTCTCACGCCGTGTGGAATCCACACCTTTGATCTGCGCCGTTTCCATTTCCATGTAGGAATCCTTCCCCATCACAACAACGGTCGTCGGATTCATGACGTTCTTGCCGTTTCCATCTCCCTCGGCATAATGCTTTTCCACATATTTGACTCTTGCGCCGTGTTCCAAAAAGAAACTGTGAATCCCACTGTGCGCGCTTTCATCATTTCCGCCGTTGTGAATTCCGCATCCCGCGACAATGGTCACATCGCAATCTTCACCGATGTGAAAATCGTTATAGACCGTCTCTTTCAATCCGGACTGCGACAAAAGGACGGGAATATGCACGCTCTCGTTTTTTGTCCCCGGACGAATATACATATCGAATCCCGGAAGATCTTCTTTTTTGACAATGGTTACATGTTCGGAATCGCTCTTGCCGACCATGCTGCCGTTAATGCGCAAAGAATATGCGCCCTGCGGGATCTCATGCAGTCCCGCCACTTGCTCCAACAATGTTTTTTGGATCGCATCCATTACTTACACGCCTCCTTGGTAAACCGGCATCCCGCCTGCGCATTCAAAAGTTCCGGTAAAATTTCGTTTTTTGTACCGTAAGCGGCAACCTGACCTTCGGAAATGACGATAATCCGATCGGCAATATCCAAAATACGCTCTTGATGGGAAATAATCAAAATGGTTCCCCGCGTCCGTTCGTACATATCGCGAAACACTCGAATCAAGTGATTAAAGCTCCACAGGTCGATTCCAGCCTCCGGCTCATCAAATACGGAAAGTTTTGCCCCGCGTGCATTGATCATGGCGATCTCGATGCGTTTGAGTTCCCCGCCTGATAAAGACGCATCCACCTCACGATGAATATAATCCTTGGCGCAAAGACCGACCTCGGACAGATACTCGCAAGCTTCGGCAACAGAAATATTCTTTCCGGAGGCAATGGAAATTAACTCCTTTACGGTAATTCCCTTAAACCGCACCGGCTGTTGGAATGCAAAACTGATTCCCCGCCGCGCACGCTCGGTGATGGAAAGCGCGGTGATGTCTTCCCCGTCCAAAAGAATCTTTCCGGATGTCGGTTGATAGATTCCGGCAATCAATTTTGCAAGCGTGGATTTACCGCTACCGTTCGGTCCCGTGACCGCAACAAAACGATCGTCGATTTGCAAACTGATATTTCTGATAATTTCTTTCTGCTCGGCAGTCTCATAAGAAACATTGATAAATTCTAACATATTCTTCCTTTTATTTTGATTTTGTTCCGATTTTTTTCAGACTTCGCAAAGTGTCATCCGGCATCGTATTGGCACAAAAGGCGAACACAACAATCCGAATCTTCCATAACCAATATATTTTATTCCTTTTCCGACAAGATTTCAATCCTTTAGACGGAAATTGATGTTAATTTTTTATGAACGCTACAAAAAATCGTTTTTTTATGTTATAATGAAACGGAAAAACAATCGTTTGCTCACATTGCGGTGTTCTTTTTTCTTTCCTTTTTAACCTTCTTTTCAATAATAGTAAGAATTAGTTTCTATTCAAAATATAAATTGTTTTTTTGCCATAAAACCATTCGATTCATTGTTTTGATTGCATTTTTACACTAATTTCTCCGCTATACAGGCGATGAATCTTTCCGTTCGGATCCTCGGCGAGCAACGCCCCGTCGTCATCAATTCGGCGAGCGATTCCGACCATCTTGCGTTCCCCCTCCGTCCAAGTAATCGAACGCTGTAATACCATGGAATACCGACGGTATTCCTCCAACCAAATCTGCCGATCCGTTGCCGATAAAAGCGGAAGCAATTCCTCAACACAAGCGGCAATCAACGTTGCCGGAGACAGCGCATCGCATTGTAACGAACCGGCAATATCGGACAATTCTTCCGGAAAGCAGGCAGTACGGATATTGACTCCGATTCCGATTACGATGTGCGTCGTTTGATCGCAAGTCACCGCCTCTGTTAAAATGCCGCAAACCTTTTTATCGTTCAAGTACAAATCGTTCACCCATTTGATCTGCACCTGCAACGCGGTCAAACGACGGATTGCACGCATGACGGCAACCGCCGCCGCACTTGTGATCGTGACCGCATTCTCCAAAGCGTCAGTCGGTGTATAGAGCAAGCTGAAGTAGGCACCGGTGTCCGTCGGTGAATAGAAACACCTCCCCAACCTGCCGCGTCCCGCCGTCTGGCGAACAGCCGCCAACAAACAAGGACGCACCGGATGACAGACAGCTGCCACTCGTTTTGCCTCGGAATTGGTAGAATCAATGACATCAAAAAAGCGAACATCGATCCGGTCGGTCAGCCTCCCCAAAGCGCGGTTCAAATTGGTTGCCGACCAACCGCCCGTCTGTTGTCCACACAACATAGAGTTCCTCCTGTCGTTTCAAAAAATAGTTTCAAAGGATGGTTTATGAATATGAAGATTCTATATCAAGACGATTTCCTTATCGTCTGTCAAAAGCCGGTCTCGTTACTGTCGGAACAAACGCCGGACAAAACGGGGTTTGCAGATCTGCTTGCCGAGCAGAACGGCGGTTACATTGGTGTTGTACACCGATTGGATCGCGGCGTAGGCGGCATTATGGTCTATGCGAAAGATCGCACATCAGCCGCCGCGCTTTCCGATGCGGTGCGAACGCACACCCTTCAAAAAGAATACCTTGCCGTGGTTCACGGGATTCCCCATCCGGAAGCGGATACACTTCGGGATCTGCTGTTCCACGACCGGAAACAAAATAAAAGTTTTACGGTAACGCGAAAACGTTCCGGTGTGAAAGAGGCATCCCTGGACTATGAGGTGGCAGAAAGCACGGACTGCGCCGGTTATGGCACGTTGTCTCTCCTGCGGATCCGATTGCACACCGGGAGAACGCACCAAATTCGAGTTCAGTTTGCATCCCGCGGTCATGTTCTTCTCGGTGACGGAAAATACGGTGCCGTCGGCGATCATTGCCCTATCGCGCTGTTTTCATCCCGTTTATCATTCCCACATCCGAAAACAGGTACCCGCATGGAATTTGCATTGCTTCCGACGGGCACCCCATGGGAACACTTTTCAACTCTGCAATCCATACAATAGCAGTTGGCGACATCCTCATCCGGAGGATGTCGCTTTTTTGAACTGCTCATTTTGCATGATAGCTGAAATTTCCGATGATCCCGTTTGCGGTGGAAACAGAGGCAAACGTATTGTCGTAATGCCGAACGATCTCTTCAAATTCCACAACTTGCCTGCGGTTGACAATGCAAATCAACACGGCGCAATCGGTACCGGTATATAATCCCGTTGCCGGAATCACGGTCACTCCGTGATGCAATTTTTGCATCAGCTCACTTCCCAACTCATTCGGATGCTGTGTGACAACTTCAAACCGTGCGGCAGACCGTGCGCCTTTCAGAATACTATCGCTGGCACGGCTACTGACAAAGCTGTACACGATACACAGAATGACCGGTTGATAGGACAAACCGTAGACAAAAAACGAAATGCTTGCCACAACTACGTTCAAAGCAAAAATGATGCCAACCGTATCCAATTCGGGGCGTTTGTGATGGATAAATTCAGCCACGATGTCGGTACCTCCCGTGGAACCGCCCACACGAACGGAAAGACTGTAAAGAACGCCGCTGAAAAAACCTCCGGCGATTGCCGCAAGAATGGCACCGCCTCCGTCCTCGGCACAAAACACGATGGGAGAAAGATCAAACTGCTTCAAAAAGACTGCCGTGACCGAGAACGTGACAACAAAAATCAATGTGCGAACAGCATAAGAACGTTTGAGCTTTCGCGCCGCCACAAGCAACATGGGAAGATTGATGATCAAAGACATATAACCGATGCTGAAATCAAATAAGTATTGCACCATCGTTGCAATGCCGTTGATGCCGGCGGGGGCAAACTGATTCGGTAATACAAAAATTTCAAAATTCAACGCACTCAAAATCGCCAACAGTACCAACACAAAATATTGAAATGCGGTTGCCTGCAAAATTTTACGAATCCGATTCATTGCACAACATCCTCCACACACTGTTCCATGACGATCTTCAGCGGTTTCATGCCGCATTTTTCATAGAATCGCATTGCCCCCTCATTGAGGCACCAAACGTTCAAAGTGACGGCGGCACACCCGTTGCGTTTTGCCTCGGCAGTTACAAACCGATACAAAGTTTGCCCGATGTGCCTGCCGCGAACCGTTTCATCCACACAGAGATCGTCAATATAAACGGTCTTTCGATCCATTAAAGACGGGTTGTGTTCGACCAGACGGTACTCGCAAAAGGCGTAACCGAGAATGTGATCGGTCTCATCCACCGCCACAAACACGGGGGTGCGATCATCCATCGACAGTTCCGTCAACTCCGCGTCGGTGTATTTTTTGTTTCCCGCGCGAAAAATGTCGGGGCGTCCCGTTGAATGGACTTTGTGAACCTGATACAGCAATTCATCCAGGCGCGGAATATCGCTCGCGACCGCTCTCCTGATTCCAATCCCATTTTCCTGAAACATTTGTTTGATTCCTCCGTAATCTTCAAATAGAGCTTTGAATCTTCTCATTGATAGCTTGTTCATACCAGCTGTTTTCACGATTTTTGACCACGTAAGCGTGCATTCCGTCGGCATCCGGAACAAATTCATTTTTGCCGCTCTCCGGATCCACATACGCACGCCCGATCACGCGACGGTACCCCGCCTGTTCGACATCTCCTGTCAGTGCCAAAAGTGCGAGCATCGGATCCCACGAGCTTCTGCCGTTGGGAGAACCGTGATCCCGAAGGATCTGCCACAGGACGTCCTCATGGGACAACAGTCCGCCGCTCACCACATCGTGACCGACTTCCCATCCCAAAAAGGTGATCGGCACGGGGCATGTCGCACAGACTGCATGACCGCCTGCCCGTGCGCGCGCGTTATTGTCAAAATTATGTTCCCGCCCGTGCGGAACATCCCATTTTCCTGCCATAATCCAGCAATGTTTGACCTTTTCCCGCACCAATTCCAAGCCCGTTTTCGGAGACACGTCATCGCTTCCGCTTGCCAAC
This sequence comes from uncultured Ruminococcus sp., assembly GCA_964624685.1. Taxonomy (GTDB): domain Bacteria; phylum Bacillota; class Clostridia; order Oscillospirales; family CAG-272; genus UMGS1865. The sequence goes on from CAZUYA010000013.1 coordinate 22,200, forward strand.
AATGCGGCAACAACCTGCAAAAAACCGATCTCGACCAATTCAACGCTGCCGTCCTCGGCTTGCGCCAACAACCGTCGGTAGAGGTGAACGGCATCCTCCGCACACGCATTGGAGCAAGTCGGATCGGGGTGTTGTGATGCGAGTCGCTCTTGGAACGTCCCCCAACCGCCAAAATCCGTTGCCTCGCGATCGATTCCGATAGGAAGGTCACAACAACCTTCCGCGCGCAAAAAGCAATCCAAAGAGCGAACGGAATCGGCACGGCAGGCATTGATCGCAACGCCCTTCAAACAAATTTCACCCTTCAAATGCGCACGCACCAACAGCCGTATGGCAACGGCATCATCACAGTCCGTCCACCAATCGGTTCCCAAAATAAACTGTCTCATTATTCAACCTCCGTTATTTTCTGTGCGTTGTAAAAGAACACTTCGGATAAGCGGTACAGCCGTAAAAATCACCGTACCGTCCGTGACGCAATGCGAGAGAAGCACCGCATACGGGACAAACGTCAATATGGTCGGATTTTGATACATTACAATCATGACATAAGGTTTGTAAATTATCCAAAACCGATTTTCCGCCTCTTGCGATCGGAATGATATGGTCGATTTCCAACTGTACCGTCCTGCCGCATCGTTTGCAACGGTTTCCGTCACGTTGATAAACGGCAAACCGCATACGATTGGTCACGCGCGCGCGTTCCACTCGAACCAATGCGTCCCAAATCGCCCGATCTGTATAATAATGACCGCTTTTTTGCTCTACTCGCATCATCAATTCACAAATTTGTCGTTGCGCAAAGCGTTCATACTTGCTTGTGCGATGATACCCATTGATTGTTGTCAATCGAACCTCGACCGGAATCAGCAACTCCACAATCGGTGTTTGCAGGAGAGACTGAAAGCTACACGCTTCCACCTCTTTCAGCTTCCATCGGTGAAACCACTGCGGTTCGGCATCATAATTGCCGAGGTGACGGATGCCTTCCGCTTCTTCCGTGTATCGACAATACAGCATTTGATTGAAAGCGACCTGTTCCATTGCACGCAAAACGGCACTTTTGAATTCGTCAACCGTCAATCGAGCAATCAAACAATCCTGCGGGGAAACCGTTTCATAGTAATGCTCGTTGTCATAACATTCAGCTACATCAAGCATCGAAATCCCGTAAAAGCAATAACGACCGTTCAGTTCCCGCAAATTTCGTATAGCGATGCTGTGTTCCGATACAAATCGGCGCGTGCTTTGCACCACAGATTGCGTGATAAGCTGATAAAAGAACAGCACCGCCAAAATCGTTATTGTCAAAATAATCAAAAAATCCATGTCATCATTCCATCTCCGATCATTTCATTCAAACAGCAGACAAACTCGCCGAACGGAATAGAGGCAATTGAAGGAATCGGACAGGTGCACCGATGTTATTTTTTTGCCAATCGTTCTTTCACCGCATTGTAAATATTCAAATAATCATTGGTCAAGACAGTGTCGATGCCCATGTCCAAATATTGCCGGGCTTCTTCCGGATCGTCAGCCCAGAACACATTGCAACGGATTCCGTGTGCATGTGCCTTATCGACCGTTGCCTGATTAAAATACGGCTTAAACAATTGCACTTTGTATGCGCCCAATGCAATGGCACGATCAACCATGGACATCGGATCCGGATTGTCATCCCAACCGACGCAACACTTCAGATCGGGTGCATAGGCTTGAACCGTGCGAATGATGCGATCGTTGGTCGTCATAAAATAGATGTGTCGCTCACAATCGTATTTGCGGATCAAAGCGACGATCTCCTCGATCATGGGATCTTTGAAATCGAAATCCCAGATTTTGACGTGAATGTTCATAATCACGCGCCCCGCAAATTTTTGCAAAATCTGCTCGAATGTTGGAATCCGCAACCCTTGGAACTTTTCTCCGTGCTTGATACCAAAGTCCAGTTGCAACAATTCTTCATACGTGTGGTCGCAAATTTGACCGCTCCCGTTACTGACGCGATCCAATGTATCGTCGTGACAGGAAACCAATACGCCGTCCTTGGTAGACCACAGATCAAACTCGATTTCCTCGGCACCGAGTGCAACCGCCGCGCCGAATGCCGGCATGCTGTTCTCCGGTGCAACGGCATTGAACCCGCGGTGCGCACACAAGCGCGGATACGGCATGACATCGTCAAACGGAACAACGGACGCGCCTCCGTTGCGATACAGCCACGGTCTGCGTCCTTCCTCGATGTATTCGTAATGGGCGTGTGCCGCGCCTTTGTAACCTGCCGGCTTCAGATATTTTCGATTCGGATCGATGTCACAGATTCCAAGACCGACATCGTTTTTCAAATTCAACAATTCTTCTCCGGTCGGGGACACCACCATACTGCATCCGCAAACCGCGGAAGTTTCTCCCAACGAGACCGATGCGCGAACCAGATAGGCATTGGTATTGTAGCACAAGAATTTGTTGATGACGGACAGTGCCTCGTGCGTATCCGTTCGTTGCAACGAACAACCGATGATAACATCCACCCGTTCCCGTGCCAATCGCGCAAAATTCTCGTAAAAATAAAAATCATAACAGGTCATAAAACCAAAGCGGATCCCCTCGACCGTTAAAATGTACGGTTCCGTCTCGGTATAACTGTAAGCCACATCCAATTCGTGTCCGCCCTCCTCGGCGGTTTTGACCTCGCTTGGTGCGGGATGTGCCTTGAAATATCTGCCGATCACGTTCCCGTTGCGGTCAATGGCATGGGTGGTATTCCGAATCCCATTCTCCGTTTCAAATCCCGCATTGACAAACACGAGCGCATGACACCGCCGTGCAGTCTCCTGTGCATTTTGCAACAGCAACGGTTGATATTGCCGCACAGCCGAATAAAAATCATCCTTTCCCTTGATATCGGCAAGAACGTCACTGTACTCCGGCAAAACGATGAGATCCATGCTCTCGTCACAGCGATCCAACAGTTCGAGCAATCCGTCAAAACAAGTTTGCAAATCCTCCGAATGAAAAGAATAATGCGGTTGAATAACACAAGTTTTCATAA
>CAZUYA010000013.1:25351-30096 GCA_964624685.1 uncultured Ruminococcus sp.
CGTACAAAACCAATCCGCCGATCTCTCCAACCAATGAGCCAATGACCACTGATGACAGCGGTACGACTTTCGTTTTGAACGGCTTCTTCAATCATCTGCATAATGTATTGCGTACCGTTGGAACAAAAAGAGGCGTGCTTCATATTTATATCCTGCCTTTATCTCTTTATGAATATTTCAAAAATGCTTAGAAAAACCGATTTCAAAATGATACCCTGCCAATTCTATTTTTTGACTTCAAATCCGACAAAGCCGAATGGCGGGATTTCCGATAGGAACACTTGGTTCTTTTCGATCCGCCCGTTACAATTGATACAGGTCACCTCGGAATAACTTTCGACTAACTGAACAACCGGTGAAAGAACAGGATCGGCAAAAAAGTTCCATAACCCGACAGCCAAAGCCGTTTCGTCTTGCTTGCATTGAATGTACAAAGCAGGATTTCCGTAAAGGTACGCCGGTAATTTTTGACCGCCGAGCCACGGGATGATTTCAGCATATTGACGGCTTCTGGCATAATGCTTTAAGAGATTGTCCTTTTTGGAACGAGTATTGATATTCAAAACCAAAAAGCGATTGCCGTTGGCGTTTTCATAGCGATAGGAGACAGGGAAGGTCCCGCCCGGGGTTTCCGCATCGCTGAGTATTTCTGCCTTCTTGTTCAACGTCACTTCGTAAATCACAGCATCTCTCGTCAAAATGTGATTATCATCGCGGATAAATCGTTCACACTCCCCGCCGGTCGCCCGACCGATCGTTTTGATTCCGACATCGATCCCTCGTTCGGTTAAAATCTCAGCCGCGGCAAGATCGAGGATCAACCCGTGTTCCAGTGCTTCGGCGGGCAAATTCCTTGCATTTTCGTCAAAAACAATTCCGCAAACTCCGCTTCCTTCATAGACTGTCGGAATCGTATTATACGCCAGTGTCCGCGCCGCCTTGGAGAAGAACAAATCTTCTATGTTCACTTTGGTATTCACCTTGGTCGGCATGACCATATGTTCGATTTTGTTCATCGTTTCATAGACTCGAACTCCGCAAGAGGCTTTGGAGCCGAACATCTGCGTGATTTGAGAATACAACTCGCGATTCCTTTCATGGAACGTCGCATATCCGCACTCATAATCGGCGTTGGAATAATAATCAATGCCGTATTTCAAAATCCCGTCGGTACAGCCGGAGACACGGATCGCCGTATCGAATCCTTCCAAATAGTTTGCCGGACATGTTGTTCTGGGACGTGGGAAAACATCACCTTCTGCCATGATCTCTATGTCATTGCTTTTTGTCCACGCACCTTCCATTCTTTCCAACTCAACGACATCCTGCAAACAGTTGCCCCAACTCTTATCAACCGCCCAATAGGGTGCGCCAATCAAACGAAGAAACGGTTTTGTTTGACCGGCGAGGATGTATGCCAGCTCAACTGCGTTGGTGCCGTCAATATCCCATGACGTCATGCAGGCACATGCACCGACGCGGATGGTCGGATCAACTCGATCGACCGCTTGACGAATGGTTTTTGCAAACTTGCGAAACGCATCGCCGTTCGCCTGTAAATATGCGCTTCGGAATTGATTTTTACCGCCGCATATGATTGCACGCATCAATTCTTCCCGTGTGGAAACCGTTCCCGTCATGCGATTGATTTCTCGGATATGTGCATCACATAAGCAAGCGGGAGAATCCGATAGGAAACCGTATCGAAAATCATCATCAAACTGTATCAGCTGTACGCCACAACGCGCCACGGATTCAACATAATCGGAAGCAAATTTGACAAATTCCTCATCGGTCGGACATATAAACTCTTTGATCTCCGTCCCCTGAATGGAACGCATATTGCGAAATCTTTTATTATCCTTCATCCAAAACGTCCAAAGCCATGCGCCGACTTCAAATCCGTTCTCCCTAAAAAAACGGCAATTGTCGGCAAGCTTTTCAAACATATTTTTCTGTTTGATCGGATCCTGTTCATAAAGGTCAAGAGCCAAAAATACACGTTCGGCATTCAAGCGGTTCAACTGCTTGACAATTTCGTTTCTTTCACTTTGTTTGAGATGATTACTGAAGATCGGAACCGATATTCGATACATAAAAATTCTCCTGTAATATATATTTTAGCATCCTAAACAGTACATTGATTCAAGACGAAAGAATCGGCTCTTCCCGTTTTGCGATCCTCAGTCGGTGAAAAATATACACTGGGATCGCGCTCCAACCATGACACAGACTGCCGGCATTCCCGAAATCGGCTGAACCTTTCGATGTTTCCCAAACGGTGGTTGATCCGGCATCCAACATCTTTTTGTAATCGGTGCGTATTTCATTCAGAATGTAATCCCGATATTTTTCTTCATCGACAAAAGAACTACCGTTTCGACGTGACCTGTACGCGGGAACATGTCCACGGGAGTGACTGTTCCGATTTCATAGCCCAATTTTTCAAATACGGCACAATCCCGTGCCAATGTATCCGGATTACAGGAAATATAAACCACTCGCCGAAACTTTCGATCGGCAAGATACCGAATCAGTTCAGCCGTGCTGCCCTTCCGCGGCGGATCCATGATGACGGTTGCATCGGAAATATCACCGTGCGTGCGCTCGGCTTTTTCCAACAATTTTTGTGTATCCGAAGCATCGCCGCAATAAAAAAACGCGTGTCCGATTCCATTGCGCCGTGCGTTTTCGCGCGCACAGTCCACCGCTTCCTCTACGATCTCGATCCCGATGATACGCCCCACCTGTTTCGCCATGGAAAGACCAATGGTGCCAATGCCGCAATAAAGATCCAATACGGTATCTCCCGCACCGACAGATGCCTTGTCGCGCGCAATCTCGTAAAGCAGTTCACATGCCTCGTGATTAACCTGATAAAATGCTCCGGCTGAAATTCGGAATCGCAAACCGCAAAGAATATCTTCGATCCAATCCCTTCCGAACAACAGGCGAAACTTTTCCCCCAATACCACGTTGGTCTTCTCGCAGTTGGCATTGAGCATGACACTTCTGACTTCCGGAAATTGCTGTGCAATCAACTCGGCGATCTTGCGTTCATGCGGTAAAGAAGTGCCGTTGACAACAAGACATACCATCACCTCACCGGTCACATCACCGTATCGCAAACAAATGTGGCGTAACAATCCACGTCCGCTCTCCTCATCATAGGAAGAAATTCCAAAACGATCGCAAAGCGCACAAACGTACTGCAAAATTCTGCCGAATACGGCAGGTTGCAGGCAACAATCGTTGACCGGAACGACACGATGCGTTCCGGATGCAAAAAATCCGGCTTGCAACCCGTTCTTGCCGCGACGCACGGGAAACTGTGCCTTGTTGCGGTATCCGTTCAAACGCGTCACCGTGCGAACTTCTTCAACCTCGACGTTCGGAAGTCCCGCCTTTCGGAATGCGTTCTGCACATAGTGCCGCTTCATTTCCAGTTCATAAGCATACCGCACGTTTTGATAGACACAACCGCCGCATCCCAAAGCCGAACAGGTTCTCTCACGCCGATATTCGGAAGGGGTGAGCAATTGCTCAATTCGTGCCACCGCATAGGATTTTGCTACCTTGATGATGCGTGCGTCCAACACATCTCCGGTCACACCGTTTTGAACGAACACTACCTGTCCGCATGCGGTACCGTTCTGCAAATGCCCGACACCGAATCCAAGATTGTTGATCTCTTCTATCTCCACTCTTACAATCTCATTTTTTTGCATCAGACGTAAAACTCCTTACCGTTATCCAAGCAAAAGCAGGCAAGTGAACCGCCCTCAGCAAGACCACAATTGATAAAAATCGTACCGTTGCCGTACTCAATCCGTCCACTCCTCGTTGGGACATGTCCGACGATCACGATACAATCTTTGATGATCGGATAGGACGGTTCGGGCGGCTCGGAGAAAAACGCTTCGGGCGGATAATCGGCAAGATCGCTATCCGGCACATATCCCGCAATCCCTGCATGAACCAATACATATCGTTTTTGATTCAGTTCCACTTCTTCAAACAACGTCATATCGGAAAGATAGTCCAAAATTCCCTCCCGTTGTTCGGCATCCAACCCGCGGAATCCGTCCAAGGTCGTTTGTCCGCCGTCCTGCACCCATGCGGTCATTTCGGCAATATAATCGGCATCCGGAGCCGCACCGCTCTTGAGCATTTTATCGAATCCGTACAGCATTCGTGCGGCAAGATAGTCATGTTCGCCGGCAATCGAATAGACGTTGGTACGCATGCTCAAATCGGAAAGCAATTCCATCGGCGCAGCCCCGACATCCACGCTGTCGCCTAAAATATAGAGCAGATCGTCCTCGCCAAACGATATTTCGGACAGCATGGCAATAAATTTTTGATAATTTCCATGAACATCGGACATTACATAGGTCATATTTTTTGATTTCCTTTCGGTATCATCGGTTGTGTTTACAATTCAAATATCAAACAAAGCGAATCGGATTGCTGTCAAACAGTACAGTGACGATAGACTCATCAGCTTCTGCCAACAGTTCTCTCAATCGTTCGCATACGGGATTTTCTGTATAAAAATGTCCTCCCATGACCAGATTCATTCCTTTTTCAGGTGCCTCGGTCAATTGATGATGTTTCAGTTCTCCCGTTAAATACGTGTCAGCCCCCGCCGCATACGCCGCCTCCAGATCGTCGGCACCTCCGCCGCCCAATACGGCAACACGGGACACGGGACATCCGGCATCACTGATCTGCACAAATTCGGC
>CAZUYA010000013.1:30196-37378 GCA_964624685.1 uncultured Ruminococcus sp.
TTGATCGGATGAAAGATGAGCGGATGGTGCGACACGATCAAATCACATTTCAACGCCAGTGCGCGGTCAACCGCAGCTTCCGTCACATCCAATGCAATCAACACCCGATGCACTTCGGCACGGTCATCGGCACAGCACATCAATCCGTCATTGTCCCACTCACAGGACAACTCCTTTGGAATACGGGTTTCCAAAAAACAATACAATTCTCTTACCGTCATCGTAAATCCTCCAATCTCTGTTTCAAACATGCAATCATGCGCTCCTCGATTGTAACATCAACGGTTCCGGCTACACGTTTTCCGCGCAGAATATTTTCCCATACCTGCAATTCATGTGCCGCAAACCCGTACAGGAGCGATGATTTTTTTTCAAGATTTTTTCTTCCGAGGAGAAGTTCTTCCTCGCTGTACTCGCACTGTCCGTATTGTGGGTTCGCCGCAAAGCGCGCGACAACGGTTTGATAATATTTGCCGTCAAAGGTCAGCGCCTCGTCTGTAATCTCAAATCCGTTTTCCAGCAACCACCGACGCAAAATATTGGCGCGGGACATCGGTTGCAATACCAGACCGATGTCCGGCGTTTGAATCCAAGGTGCTTCCGATAAAATACGTACAATCAACTCGCCGCCCATACCGAATATCAACACATCGTCCGGCGCAAAAGATTCCGTACCGTGTAACCCGTCGGTTTGTTTGACGGAAATCTGTTCCGTCAATCCCGCCTCAGAAATGTTGGCGCGAGCTACCTCGATGGGACCGCGGTTGATGTCACATGCCAAAGCACAGGCACTGATCCCCTCCTGCACCAAATAAATGGGAAGATAAGCATGATCCGTCCCCACATCAACAATGCGACCTCCACGCTTCAAATACGGAACCGCACTGCACAAGCGGGCATCCGGTGAATGATTTTTTTTCATACGGTTCCTCCATATTGATCATTCATATTCATCAAAAAGGAAAGAGGTTGACGGAATCCTGTTACGGGTTCCGTCAACGAACTTCGGTGCGTGTCTCTCAATTCTTTTCTGCCAAGAATCGGTTGATCTGTTCTACCAATGCATCGGCATCCGTTCCGTGGACAGCGCAAGCATCCTCGATGCTCTCGCCGCGGGATGCGGGACATCCCAAACAATGCATGCCGATTGCAAAAAAGAACTGTGCCGTCTCCGGCTCATGATCCAAAACATCACCGATCACGGACTTTTTTGTTACTACCATGTTTTCTCTCCCTCTTATAATTTTCGGAATTTCGGAACATGCCGAAATTCCCTTTTTATTATACCCTATTTTGCCTCCGCTGTCAATCATTCCTCGACTTTTTTCCAAAAAAATCTCCCTACGCATCCGCTGTGGCATTCAACACGAAAAGAATGCCGGAAGTAACCGTATTTCATTCGCGCCCTTTTGCAAAGTGTCCGTAAAACAAAAAAGCCTGCGATCAACGATTGCATTCCGTTGACCGCAGGACAACAATTCAAAAAACTTAAAGTACCTTGCTGAGGAACTCTTTGGTACGGGGATTTTTCGGTGCCGAAAAGAACTCTGCCGGAGGTGCGGATTCCGTAATTTGACCGCCGTCCATGAACAGGATGCGGTCGGCAACTTCCCGCGCAAATCCCATCTCGTGCGTCACGATCACCATTGTCATACCTTCATTGGCAAGATCCTTGATCAGATCCAAAACTTCTCCGACCATCTCCGGGTCCAATGCACTGGTCGGTTCGTCAAACAGCATCACCTGAGGATTCATGGCAAGTGCCCGAATGATTGCAATCCGTTGCTTTTGACCGCCGGACAGAGTGGACGGATAAACGTTGGCTTTCTCCTCCAATCCGATGCGGCGCAACAATGCGTAAGCACGTTCTTTTTCCTCCTCGCGAATCTGCTTTTTAACCGATGCCTTTGCAAACATGCCACCGTTCTTTTTGATGCGGAGGTGTACCGGTGCCAACATAATATTTTGCAACACCGTTTTATTATTGAAAAGATTAAACTGTTGGAAGACCATGCCCATGCTTTCGCGATGTTTGTTGATGTCAACTTTCATATCCGCAATGTCTTCACCGCCGTAAAAGATCGAACCGGCGGTCGGATCTTCCATACAGTTCAGGCAACGCAAAAACGTACTTTTTCCTCCACCGGACGGACCGATGACCGCAACTTTTTCTCCTTTATGAATCACAACGTCGATTCCGTTGAGGACGGTCAACTGTCCGAATTGTTTGACCAAACCTTTGACCTCGATCATGGGAGCAGCATTCTCGATGGCAGAGGAAGCTGTTCCAAAATTCGTTTGATTAGTGCCGTTCACTTTTTGCAAGTCTCCTTTCCATCAGTTTCACCAATGAAGCTATCACCGCTACGATGACGATATACAGCAATGCCATGATCAAATACGGCATCATGTATTCATACGAGTTCGAACCCTGATCCTGAAATGCCTTGGTAATATCGACTGCACCGACATAACCGACAATGGCGGTCTCTTTAATCAACGCAATAAATTCATTGCCCATGGTCGGCAAAATATTCTTGATGGCTTGCGGAACCACGACCTTAATCATGGAAACGGAAAACGGCAGTCCCAAAGCTCGTGCCGCTTCCAGCTGTCCGACATCCACGGATTTGATACCGCCGCGCATAATTTCCGAAATATACGCTCCGCTGTTCAATCCGAAAATGACGATACAGGCAGTTACCGCAGGAAGCTGCACGCCCATCAACGGTAACAAAATATAGTATCCGACCAACAATTGCACCACCAACGGAGTACCGCGGAAAAACGCAACGTAAATATTGCAAACCGTTTGCGCATAACGGGTGATGCGCTTGTATGGCGGAATGACTTTGACAATGGCAATCAAGGTACCGATAACACTTCCGATGGCAAGCCCCAATACCGCAATCAGCCCGGTATTTTTCATTCCCTCCAAAAGCTTTTTATAGCCGTTGTTGGTAAAAAAGTACTCGGCGAAAAGCTCCCATCTCGTTTCAAAATAAAATTGATGATACACATTGTTCACAAAAACGCCCAGCAAAACAAGAACGCCGCAAATGACAAGTGCATCGATCCAATGCTTTTTGAAAAAGTTCTTGACCTTTTTCATAGATACAATTCCTTTCTTGAGTGTTCAAACGCAAAACAAGGGAGAGGTTCTCTCCCTGTTTTGCACCCTGTAACAAAAACGTTAATTTACCGCGTTGATCTTTTCAACGATCGCCTTTGCGGGTCCCTCGTCAATGATGACGTAATTGACAACATCGTTGATCACATTCTGCACGGCAAGTGCGCCTGTGTTGTAACCGACCGTTGTCACCTTCAAACCGTCAAAGCCCCAGTCAGCGTCTCCTTCACAGTACTTTTGACCGGTCGTTGCCGTCTGTACACCGATTTTAACCGTCTTGTCAAATCCTTTCAAAATCGCTTCCACATCGGCAGCGGTCTTGCAGTTATCAAACGTGGTATCATCCTCTGCAACAATCAGCATTTGAGAAGCATTGTAATAGTAATCGGAAAAATCAAGCGTTTCCTTACGCTTTTCACTAATCGTCAAACCGGAAGCGGCGATATTGCAGGTTCCGCCCTTAACAGTCTGCACGTTTCCGTTCTTGTCCGTATAAGTACCGCCTACCGCCGAAACCGCCAGACAAACCGCATCAAACTCCATATTGCTGATGTAAAGTTCTTTTCCGAGCTTTTGTGCGAAGAGTGCCATGATTTCAAGGTCAAGTCCGTAATAATTTTCGCCGACCATATATTCAAACGGTTCAAAAGCCGCATTGGTCGCAACAATCAGTTGGGAACCGTCGGTCTTCATTTCGGAAGCTGACGTAACCGCGGTCGGCGTACCGTCGCCGAAATATTTGTTGACAATTTCAGTAAACTTGCCGTTGCCTTTGATCTCTGCTAAGAAGCTGTTCAAACTTGCAAGCAATTCACTGTCACCTTTTTGTACGGCGAATCCGTATTGTTCCTCGGTCAAGGCAATATCAATGACCTTTACCTTGTTGCTGCCGGATGTTCCGCAAGAGGCAAGAGCAAGCGGCATGCAAAGCATCAAAACAACGAGTACCAAACTAACAATTTTTTTCATGATAATGTTCCTCCGTTTTTTATTTTTTTGTCATGAAATTTTGTATGCACATATTATACTGCATAAAAATCCATTTGTCAAGTACTTTTTCAAATATTTTTTCATTTTTTTTGAAAAAATTCAATTTTTATGAATATTTAACCGATTTTGATTGAATATTTATACGTTTTATGCAAGTATGCACAAAGCTGACAGGATTCTGTCATGCAACAGTCGTGCATCTGCCTGAATCCGAAAAGAAAGGATTCAGCCCCCTTCAAAAAAACGGAAGAGCATCGATTTGATAGGATTAATCGTCTTCATAGATGCCATCTCAAATTGTTACTTATAATCCGTTGTTTTATAATCTTCAATTTGCTATAATAATCAACAGAAGGTTCTTTTGGAGGATGTTATGATAACAATTGATTTAGGAAAACGCATACGGGAATTAAGAAAAGAAGTAGGAATCAGTCAAGAAAAATTTGCTTTACAAATCGGGATGGACAGAACCTATTTTGCTTCCGTTGAATCCGGAAAGAGAAACATCTCAATCCAAAATATCAAAAAAATTACCGATGGATTCGGCATTTCAATCAGTGATTTATTTGATGGAATAACATAATAATAGGAGGCTCCGGCGATAATGAATCCTGCATTATATTTAGATGTGGAAAACGAACGTTCTTTTTTAGAAGCAAAATTGCATGATCTTATAAACAATATCGGCGATATACCAATTGCCAATACACGTATTATGCCCTATGGTTGGCGAAAAGCAGCGAAAGGTCGCACAGTATGGAGAATCGTGGAAGAAGTCATCAGTCAAAATTTAGAAAAATACGGTGTAGCCTTGGGGTTTGACAGTGTTCATCCTGCCGATTCCGAAGTAGGCGTTTATGATTTCAAATTTTGTTACGGCGGAAACAAAGAATCATTTGTCAATATTAAGTCTTCGGTCATAGATGGTAAAATCAATAAAGACGATATTTCAAAAGCAGACGGATTGATTGAGTTTTATTCGCAAAACCCGAAAGCCAATCTCTATATTGCGACCTTTATGATTCGTTTCCAATCGAATATGACCATTGGATTAGAAAAATGCATCGTATTTCCAACCGCTTGGATTCCGGATATTTATATCAATCCCAGTAATAACGGAAATTTGCAATCATCACAATATAAGAATCTGTCTACAGCAATCAAAAGAACCCCGGAAGAATTTTTACATTGCCTGATTGAAGAAAATAAAATTGCACTTGCCAAAAAGACTGCAAAGGAAAAGCAAACCCCGAATTAAAAATTCTGGGTTTGCTTTTTACATATATGATATAAAAATTTCATTTAGTTTTTGAACTTGGCTGTCGTCGAAACATATCTTCATATCTTCAAAAACATTCAAAATGCTAACCTTATCAAATTCTTTTAATCGTGTTAAATCAAACATTTTAGCACAATTAAAATCATTGGGCTGAAATTTTTTCAAACCGTTACCAAGCTCTTTTCTGTTACTTTGTAAGATTGATTGAGCCACGGGAGTTAACAAATAACAAAATATGATGTCGGTATATTCCTTATATAAATCGTTCACATAAACAGAGTGAAAGGTTGTCAAATTGGAAACATTGGCAAGATTTCTAACAACTTTAATTTTTTCTCTGTACGCAGTGGAAATCCAAATCGGTGCTTCTTTTTTGCGTTCAATAGAATACCAAGGAGTTCTGCAAGATGGCAAATATTTTTTTGCAATATCTTTTTGTATTCCGTATTCTATATAGGATTTGATCCTATCATCTCTATCATCAACAATATCCAACAGATAAACATTTTTATTTTGCTTTTCCAATTCCAAAAAATCCGCGTCTGTAAAAATCGGTGTCGTTACATCGGCAGATCGACTGATACATCTTTTCAAATATTGATGTGGAATATCAAAGCGATTTGATGAATCTATAGAAAAGCAAAAGTAATCATTTGCGCCTGTTGCAATTCCTCTGCTCACATGACAAAACGTTGATAAATCTACCGTTAAATTGTCATCAATTTTGAATGGCTTTTCAAAATTCAGATATTCTCGCCATTTTTCATTAGCCTTCAAATCAGCATAAGAAACTTGTAACAAATTGTCAAAACGGTTTCCTTGATTGATTTTTGTTATTTCATCAATATTTTTTAAGCTCATAAAATCAACGTGCGTTTTCGGTTTCCTGTCTAATAATAAAATGCAGCTGGTTGTAATCGCATTTTCAAAGATGTCATTGTTTTGAAAATTTATAATCGCACGAATCAGTTTTTGTTCCAGCAACATTTCCTTCATATTAGTACCGTATTGGGAATTCAAAAATTCATTGGGTATAATGTAAGCTAATCTTCCGTTTTCGGAAAGTTGAAAAATACTCTTATATAAGAATAATAAGTATAAATTTGTGTATCCACTGCACTTCATTCCGGTATGTATGAAAATATTTTTAATAATTTGATCCCGATTGGATATTGCTTGAAATTTACTGTATGGAGGATTGCAAACAATCGCATCGTACTGAATATCCCAATCTCCATCAAAATAATCTTTTTCAAATACGGTTGCATTGCATGGATTTCCAAAAAAGTTAATTATTTTTTTATCCTTTTCATAGCCGAACATTTTACATTTAGGGTTATGTTTTTGAGTATATTTGAAAAAAATGCTATTGCCTACTGCAGGATCCAGCATAGTAGAAGCACCCTCACAAGCCCATCCAACCATAAATTCAGCAATACAATTAGGAGTAAAATACTGCCCATATGATTTGATATGTTCATCGCCAACTTGTTTGGCATATCCCGTTTCATTTGTCACATATACTCCCCCTCTCTGTATCAAACATTTCATGGTTCCCGTGTATAAAGGACATCCATTGATCTATGCAATACTCCAAACAGCTGACAACTCACACCATTGGTATCAATTGTTTTTTCAACCATATTCTTGAACAAAAAAGCTCGGAAGCCTCTTGTTGGCTCCGAGCTTTTTACCTGCATTTGTTCCGGTACGGAAGATGGCTGCGGTGCTAGGATTCGAACCTAGGTAATGACGGAGTCAGAGTCCGTTGCCTTACCGCTTG
>CAZUYA010000014.1:0-34836 GCA_964624685.1 uncultured Ruminococcus sp.
ACGGAAAGGGCGGATCCGCACCGAACATCGGTGTGTGGTTACAGAATGTTTCGTATAAAGACGGAAACGGTGTCACGCAAAAGCAGAGTTGGTATCGTTTCTTTGATGTCAACCTGTTGACCGGTGAGTTGACATTTAACGGTGTGAAGGGTACCAAGACCGGAGCATCCGGATTGAAAGCCGACGTTTGGAACACCGTGGAGGTGATCTTTGATCCGTCGGACGGAGCTTTTGATATTTACATCAATGATGTGCTGTATGCCAATTGCCAAGCACCGGTCACGGGGACCGAATTTGCCGTTCCCGCCAATGTGCTGATGTTTGCCGTGTGCAGCAGCAACAGTGCCGGCAATTTTACCGCGATTGCCGATTTGGAAAGTGACTACGGCAATGCAAATTACATGGATGCCGATCAATTTGTGGTTTCGTATCATGGCAAAGAATTGGTCAACGTGGATGCGAACAATTTGCTGTACGTGGATGTAGAAGGCGAGAAAGTGTTCAGTAATCGGTTTTACGTTGCGGCAGGTACAACCTATACGCCGGTATATTTCAAAGCAGCCGATTGGGCAGGAATCGTTCAAACCGAGGAGGCGTCCTCTGTTCGTATTCGCATGCCGTCCGGCTTGCGATTCGCAACCAAAGTGGATACCGAACGATTGGATGCTTTGTACGCCATGTGCGAGGACGGCGTTTTGAAGAGCGTGACATTCGGTACTTTGATCGCACCGACCGATTACCTTGATACGGCAGGGTTGACGGCGGAAGCTTTGAAGAGTGCCGGAAAGAAGTATTTGCAAGTTGAGGCAACCTATCAAGACTATTTTGCATTTGATGACGATGCGGACACAACGCATTTTGTCGGATCGATTGTCAACCTGTATGAGAAGAATGTTGCCCGGAATTTTTCTGGGCGCGGGTATGTTACGGTCACGTTGTACAGCGGACAGACAGTGACGCTGTATTCCGATGTGACGCACAGTGCCAATGTCAAGGATGTGGCAACACGTGCCTTGAACGATACATCCTATACTTGGAATGAATCCGAGAGGGCAATCTTGACGACCTTTGCGGCGGGTGAATTGCCGCCCTTGTCGCAGGAGGCTCAGCAGGTCAGAGATCTGCAGGGCTTGGGTGTCCTTGCCATTGGGGACAGTTTGTTTGGCGGGCATACGCTGACGAGAGATCAACAATGGTTGGGACTGCTGGCTGAAAAATGCAATTGGGATTTGACCAACCTCGGGCAGAACGGTTGGACGGTGGCATACAATCCGTCGGCTTATGCCGATCCCTCCCAAGTGCGCAGTTCCATGTACGATCATCTGTTGAACGATAGCGATTATCGCTATGGCAATACAAAATATTACAATACGGGGAATGCTGCGCAAAATACCGCCGCCGATGTTGATGTGATCTTTTTGGAAGGCGGTTGGAACGATTACGGTTGGGGAATTCCGTTGGGAACCGTTGAAGATACCGACGGCAGCACGTATCTCGGTGCACTCAAATTGATGATTGAAAAACTGTTGACCGATTATCCGAATGCAAAAATCGTATTGGTTACGGCATGGCATACTTCCGGAACACGAAGCGACGGTGCGAAAAGAATGGATTTCATATCCGACGGGATGAAACGCTTGTGCAGTGAAGTGTATGCCGAGAACGAGCGGGTTTACCTGATTGATGCAGGCAATCCCGAAGTTTCCGGCGTGCAGATGAGTGATGCGACTTGGTTTGCAAAATATGCCATCGACAATCCGCATTTGAATGCCGAAGGTATGAAGATCATGGCAAACAGTATGGTCTCTCAAATTTGGAAGATTTTGTTCCCGGAATCAAACGATAGCGATTGATTGCGAAAGCGGGCGTTCCGGAACCGAGTTTTCGGTTCCGGAACGCCCGTTTTTGTGACATCGGTTAGCAAAATCGCATCGGATAGCAATTTTTGTCTCAAAAATGCCAAAAAACAGCTTGACAAACGCGCCGAAATGGGTTATACTTTATACGATCGATTGAAAAAACAGAACTTGTCGATATAGGAAGGATTGTGATACTATGAAGAAAATGAAAGTTGCCGTTGTCGGATACGGCGGTATGGGCGGTTGGCATACGGAACACTTGCTCAAAAGTGATGTGGCTGAACTTGCCGGGATCTATGATATTCTGGCGGCAAGACGGGATTTGGCTGAAAGCCGCGGCATCCATGCGTATCCTACTTATGAGAGCCTTTTGTCCGATGCTTCCGTTGAATTGATCACGGTTGCTGTTCCGAATGACAGTCACGAGGAGGTCGTCATTGCGGCACTCAATGCTGGAAAGAACGTCATTTGCGAAAAGCCGGTCGCCCTGTCTTTGGAGTCGTTGAATCGCATGATCGCGGTGGCTGAAAAGAACGGTGTTCGATTCTCAACGCATCAGAACCGTCGTTGGGATGTGGACTATCTTGCCATGAAGCAGATTCATGATTCCGGTGAGATCGGTCAAGTCATCAATATCGAATCTCGGATACACGGCAGCCGCGGGATCCCGTCTGACTGGAGAGGGGAAAAAGAACACGGCGGCGGTATGATCTATGACTGGGGCATCCATTTGATTGACCAAATTTTGATGATCTTCGGTTGGGAGGATGTCAAGCAAGTGTATTGTGTATGCGATCATATTACGAATCAGGAAGTGGATGACGGATTTCGCTTGGATTTATTGTTCCGGAGCGGGCAGCGTGCGTTGGTGGAAGTCGCTACCTACAACTTTATTGCAATGCCTCGCTTTTATATGCGTGCCGAAAAAGGTAGTGCTTTGATCACCGATTGGCGCGAGGAAGCTCAGGTCGTCAAATGCAAGTATTGGCATGAGAACGATGTTTTGCCTGTCAAGACGGCGGCAGGTTTGACCAAGACGATGGCACCGCGCAACGAGGTGACTACGGATACCTATACCGTGGCTCGTCCGGCATCGGATGTGCATGATTACTACCGTCATTTTATCACAGCGATTCGAGAAGGAAAAGAGCAGGACGTTACGTATGAACAGATGCGTACCGACCTCAAGATTATTTTGGCGGCATTTCGTTCCGCCGAGACCGGCTTGCCGGTCGAACTGTAAATCGGAAACGCAAAGCACCGTCCGGTTGTAAAATGTTTTGGATTGAAATAACAGATTGCAAAAAAAGAGAAGTCCGCGGGACTTCTCTTTTTTGCTGTTTTGTTTTACAATAAAAAATCAAATCAAAAATGCAGGATTTCGGTTTGTGCTTTTGATTTATACCGTAAATTCCGTTCGGCTGATGATGTGGTTTTGATATTCCAGCTCCAACTCGTTAAAATATCCGCTCCATCCCCATACGCGGACGATCAGATTTTGATGGTTTTCCGGATGCTTTTGTGCGTCCAGCAAAACTTCACGGTTGATGGAATTGAGTTGCAATTGATGTCCGCCAAGGTCGATAAAGGCTTTTACGAGCATTGCCACCTTTTGAATGCTGTCTTCGTTGCGGAAGGTATTATCGTGCAATTCCATTGTCAGGGGACCTCCGTTGATGACATCGGTCAGATCCCGTTTGGTAAAGGAACGAATACAGGACAGCGGACCGTTGAGACGAGTTGTTGGGGCAGGGGAGAAACTGGATCCAAACGGTGTTCCCGCTCGTCTGCCGTCTGCTGTTGCACCAACTTCCGAGGCACTCCAGAGATATTCCATTGCACTTCCGGTTCCAGGACGCAATCTTCCGCCGAAAACGGTTCGGTATTGTGAAAAAATCGTTGCGAAAATATCTGTCAGCATTCCGAGGTAGCCATCAACGGCATCGTCATCGTTTCCGACTTTCGGGCAGGAAAGCAGGTAATTCCGTAATTCGGCAGTACCTTCAAAGTTTGCTTTGATTGCCGCGACAAGCTCTTGCGCGCTGCATTTTTTCTCCGTAAAGACAGCTTGTTTCACTGCGGCGATCGCATCTGCGGCATTAGACAGCCCAACCCCGTGTGCACCGTAATTGTTATAGAATGCACCGCCATGAGACAGATCCAGCCCACGCTCGATGCAGTCGTCTACAAACACGGATAAATAAGGTGACGCCTGTTCCGTCCGATCTTTGCAGTCCACTGCCACGGTGCGGCATTCTTCCTCCACGCATCGTTTCACTTGTTCTAAGAATTCGTCAAAGTTGTTACAATCGCAGAGGCACTCGTTGACCGCCTTTGCTATTGCTTTCGGGAAATTGACTTTGCTGATGTTCGGAATATCGAATGCGCGATTCGGAACAATGAACTCCCAACATGCCGCAACGGCGTAGTTGTGTGCGTCCTCCGGTGTATATCCCAATCGGATCAGTCCGGGGATCACAATATCGTCATTGCAGTATTGCGGGAATCCCAATCCCTTTTTTGTCAATTGCGTTGCAAATTCATATCGTTCCAAAGGGGTGTTTTTGTCCACACGAAGATTGATTTTCGGGTCGATTAGGCACAGATCCTTTGATGCGAGAATGCACAACTCGGACAATCTGTTGTATTGATCCGTTCCGTCTGCCGATCTTCCGCCTAAAACCATGCTCATCCCGTTATCGCCTTGTTGGACTCCGAAATAAGTATCGGAATCCAAATTCAAAGTGATAAAAAAGTCTTCCAAAATTTCAAACAGCTCATTCTCACTGACTCCGCGTGCCAGGTCGGATTGAAAATACGGAAACATGTATTGATCAAACCTGCCGAATGTCAGATGTGAGTTACGATTTAGACGTAACGTGAAGTGAAGAAATTTTAACATGACGCATGCTTCATAAAAGGAACGCGCTTTTTGATGCGGAACTTGGCAAAGTGCCGTGTAAAGTTCCTTGGCGTTTGCGGCTTTTGCATAATCACGATACCGATCCGCCAATGCGAGGCAGGCAGAAACGGAACGGGACATTGCATGATATAAATTGTTTTTGTTTGCATCGGTACACGTTTGTTGTTTTTGTTGGATGCGTTTGAGGATTGTGTCCATGCCGTTTTCCAAAACATACGGATAATTGATCGTAATATTTCCGATGTTACTGGCAAACTTGCGTTCCCCCAAGATGCCGACCGGAATTTTGGCAATGCTTCGATTGAATCCGAACCGATCGTTTTCAAACAAAACAGGTGTTTCGTTTTCCGTCATATATTCCAACAGAGCGGTATTGATTGCAAATTCATCCGTTCCTTTTGGAAATACGATCTCTTGTCGATCCGGCATTCGACGTTGTTGTTTATACTTTCCGTCTTTCAAAAAATCCAGTTTCTTTTGAATGCGTTCTGTCATGAGGTAGCTCCTTTTAGATTTTTTTTGCCGTGACACCATATTCGGCAAACAATTCCGTTCGCATTTTGCAAGGGATTGTTTCGTCAAATGACGGGTGATAGGTTTTTCCTGCCAGAGAATATTTTGTTCCGGACAATTTATTGTAGGGGAGCAGTTCGATGGATCGGATCCCGTTCTCTGCCAACAGAGTTGCAATCCCCCGCAGATTTTGTTCCGTATCCGTGACCGTCGGTATGAGCGGTGTTCGGACGACAAATTCCTTTTTGCTTTTTGCAAGCGTTTTGAAATTTTGTAGGATGATCTCGTTGGAAACACCTGTGTATTTTACGGATGCCTCTTGGTCGATTAATTTTATATCGAACAGAACATAATCGCAATGTTCGAGAATGCGTTCAAACTGTTCCGGATTACAAAAGCCGCAAGTTTGGATCGCACGATTCGTCTTGCCGCTCAGGAGGGAACAGCAGTCTGTCAAAAAAGCGGCATGTGCTGTCGGTTCTCCTCCGGAAAAGGTCACACCGCCACCGGAGCTGTTTAAGATCGGAAGATTTTTTTCCAATTTTGCGCACAGTGCCTCGGCAGAATATTCGATGGCACAATGTCGCAACAGATTGTTCGGGCAATGTCGGATGCTTTCTTCCGTGAATGCGAGTTTTTCCCCACTTTTTATGGCATATTGCAGGCAAGTGCCGCATTGAATACAGCCGTTCGGAGAACGAATGATCGAGTTTTCAAATGTTTGTCCTTCCGGACTGTGACACCATTCGCAATGCATGGGACAGCCTTTCAAAAAAACGGTTGTACGAATACCGGGTCCATCGAAAACGGAAAATTCTTCAATGGAAAAAACGAGTGCTGAAGACATATTCGACCTCTTTTTAGATTTTTTCGGAAGATTGGCTGAATTGGGATTGGTTTAATGCCGTCTTACCCAAACCAGCATATCGCTTTCCCCGCGATTGGCAAAAGCAAAGTATGGAATGAATTTCGCAGTAAACGGTTCGGTTGTTGCTTCCGTCGCATCCAAGTAGAGTTTTTGACAATCGGAGACGCGAAGTGCGGGCAAAGAAATGGAACGTAACGGGTGAAAATCTTCGGTGAAGTTTGCTTGTGTCACGGCTGTCGGCTCGATTTCGATTCGATTGAGGTAGGGACCGTTATCAACGCCTTCCAAACAATAGACCACCGGTCCGTAGCACAGAGCCATTCTGCCGGTATCGGCGCGTACTTTTGGATTGGCGGCAACAAAGTACGGTGTAATATGGAAGTCGAGAGATACGGTAAATGTCGCGGGAACCGGGAGCGTGATATAGCCGTCTGCTATTTTTACTTCGGTTTCTTTCCCGTTGATAGCTACGGAAACTTTTTTGCACCATTCCGGAACACGCAAAGAGAGCGTTTGTGCCGAGTAATTTTCGGATGTGATCTCCACCCGTCCTGTGACGGCATACTGTTCGCAGATGTGCAACAGACCGTACGGGCTTTGAATATCGGACGAGACGTATTGTTCCACGCAAAGACCGTCGCCGTCATCTACGCAGAGATAACTGCCGAATTCCGCAAAGAAACGATTGATGTTGGGGGGACAGCAGGAACAGCCGAACACTTCTAATCGTTGCGTGATCGGCAGACGTTCGCGACGTTCCGGTGTGGTTCCGATTTCGCGGTTATATTCCGGAAGGGAAATTTCCAGCGGATTCTCATAGAAAAACGATTTTCCGTCCAAAGATGTGGAGGACAGCATGGAATTGTAAAGGACTCGCTCCATCAAATGCCCGTATTTCGCTTTTTTTGCCATGCGGCGCATCCGTGCGGCAAACAGCATCATGGCGATGGCACAGCAACTTTCGCTGTAAGAAGTGTGATTGGGCAGGTCATACGGAACGGTGAAGCCTTCGTACACTCTGGTTGAACCGACTCCTGCGGTGATGTACATTTTGCGTTCCGTAATATCTTCCAATACGGTTTCCAAATTGTTGTAAAGTGTTTCGTTTCCGTTTTCCAATGCCATATCGGCAATACCGCTGTAAAAATACAGGGCGCGCACACTGTGACCGTGTGCTTCTTTCAAGTGTTCGATGTCCGCGTTGTCCTGTGCCGCATAAATACTGTAATGCCCGGTCGGTGCGGCGTCTTTCTTTCCGCGGGTGGAGAGGAAAAATTCAGCCATTCGTTTGTATTTTTCGTTTCCGGTATGGCGATAGAGCTTGAAGAGTGCAAGTTCGATCTCCTCGTGTCCGGGTGTGGAAAAAGCGGCTGTTTTTTCTGTGATAAATGCACGCTCAATGCAATCGCAATACCGTTCCATAATGTGTAAGAAACGGTCTTTTCCGGTTGCATTGTGATATGCAATCGCCGCTTCAATCAAATGTCCCGCACAGTACAGCTCGTGGTCGTCACGAACTCGAAAAATTTTGTCCGGGCAGATTTGTTGATGCGTGGAATTCAGGTAGCCGTCAGGTCGTTGTGCTTGTTCCATACATTCGATCAATTCGTCGCACAATGCCTCATGCTCTTTCATGCTGTCCGGATCTTTGGCAATCAGATAGGCGACTGCTTCCATCCATTTGGCGGCATCCGAATCAAAGAAGATATGCGGCGCATGTCCGGTTTTCAAAAAATTGAAGCGCAGAGCATCAAACCGTCCGCTTTCCTCAAATCGCAAACGAACGTTGCCCAGAGAAACGTTTTTGTTCAAATCGTAACGGGACTTCCAAAATCCGTCATTCAGTTCAACATTTGTAAACGGAATAAAATTGCTTTTTTTCATAAATCCTCCGAAAAATTTTTGAAAGTAATTGATTTTCAAAGAATATTATAGTATAATTGCATTGGGAATACAATGACAAAACTCTTGATAAGGTGGAAAAATCCGATATGATTCTGCTGGATGAAAAATTGAAACTAAAATTTGAAGCCATCGGACTGTTTGATACACGGTCTGAATGGATTCATCCGACCGTGACGATTGAAACATGGGAATTGATCTATGTACTGGCGGGGGATGTTTGCATTTATGAGGGTGATGTCCGTTATACGGTTCACCCAGGAGAACTGTTGCTTTTGGAGCCGGGTATCGAGCACGGAGGGGTTACGGTCAATCGCGGGCACACCTCCTTTTATTGGTTGCATTTTGATACCAATGATATTTCGGCGTGGAAAATTCCGAAACATGAAATGCTTAAATCCGGGGAAGAACGTATCTTTCGGGAATTGATGCATCTGTGGCAGGTACAAAAAAATCTGACGGAGTTGACGTTTGCAAAATTTTTGATGGAATACGGCATGACGCGGGAATACAAGGGAAAAGCGATCTATGAGGTGCGGGAATATATCCGCATCCATGCGCGGGAGCCGATCCGAGTGGAAGAGGTAGCAGCTGTTTTCGGATATTCTGCCGATCATTTGTCACGCCTTTACAAAAGAGAGTTCGGTTGTGACCTGAAGGAAGGGATCACACGCCAACGGTTGTTATACATGGAATCGCAACTGCTGAATACCGATGCCCCTGTCAAGGAAGTGGCCATATTGAGCGGGTTTGAGGACGATAATGCTTTTATCAAGTTTTTCAAATATCATCGCCATCTGACACCGACACAATATCGCAATCGCTTTTTTCATGTCCATATGAATGCGGAATAGAGGTGTCAATCGGTTGCATGATGCCGTTGATTTCAATTCTGCTTGTCAAGCAGTCGGATGACCATTTTGCATCGTTCGGCAGGAACACCGTGAATCTCAATGGCGTAATCCAACAGCAAGGTTCCGGATTGTAACAGTTTGTTTTCGGCTTGAAAACTGTGAATACAAATGTCAAAGTCGGAATAAGGAGTCCGATATTTACAAAAATGCCGGATTCCTGTTTCAAAGATCAACGAGGTGTTGACGGTTCCCGTGCGCTTCAAAAAGACCACTTCCGGATGATCAAAGGAGGTGCTGATCGAAGTTTTTGTGCCTTCCATCCCGGAACGATCACATTCGGTATATTCCAGGCGGACGCCGTTTTCCGGACATAGCAGACGTCCTTCCACGATCATTTCGTCTTCCGTGGAGGAAGATATATCGGCGGTGTGGTTGCGAGTTCCTTTTTCATCGAATATTTTTTGGATTTCTTCTTCCGAACAATCAAACAGGGAGGTCGGAAATTCTGTGCGCAAGGTTCGGATTTGAACGATGACTTCTTTACTTTCAAACATGGATGCTTTCCTTTTCAATACAATGTTTTTTGCGGTACAAACGGATCGGAACCTTTTGGTGCAGTCAAGGTTTTTACCATATGCCCGATACTGTTTCTTTCATTATACTCTTTTCTTCTTGATTTGTAAAGAAGTTCTTGCAAAAAACGCGAAAATCTGTTATACTGGTAAGGAAACAGATTCGGAGAGTGTTTCCGATGTTTTTTGAGGACAGGGAGGAACGAAAATGGATGGTGTATTGATTCGGAAAGAGCACTCCCGCACGGCAATGTTGTTGGGGGACGAGGCAATGCAAAGATTGTCCCGTGCCCGTGTAGCGGTATTTGGCGTCGGCGGTGTCGGCGGATATGTTTGTGAGGCGTTGGCACGCTCCGGCGTCGGTGCCATCGATCTGTTTGATCGGGATGTCATCTCTCTTTCCAACATCAACAGACAGGTGATTGCATTGCATTCTACGGTGGGACGTCCCAAAGTGGAGGTTATGCGGGAACGCATTTTGGATATTGCCCCCGAATGTTGCGTCGGAACGCATCAAATTTTTTATCTTCCGGAAAATGCCGATGATTATCCGTTGGAAGGGTATGATTATATTGCCGATGCCGTTGATACCGTCAGTGCCAAGATCGAATTGGCGGTTCGAGCTTCTGCACTCGGTATTCCGCTGATCTCGGCTATGGGAACCGGCAACAAATCGGATCCGACGCGATTTTGCGTAACGGATCTTGCAAAAACGGAAGGTTGCCCGTTGGCACGGGTGATGAGACGGGAATTGAAAGCACGCGGAATCCGACATTTGCAAGTCGTTTATTCTTCGGAACCGGCGATCTGTCCTTCAAGAGAAGACACTTCCGATGGAGAACCATCGCATCGGCAGCGCGCCGTTCCGGGTTCCCTCCCGTTTGTCCCTCCGGTTGCCGGGCTTGTTATGGCAGGCGCGATTGTGCATGCATTGTGTGAAAAACGGGAGAAAACGGGTGACTGTGCGGGACAATTTTGACTTGGAAGTTATAGCGTGCGAAAAAGTTGCTTGCATGAAAATAAATTGATGATTTATTCATGAATTTATCAGCGGAGTGTTTACAAATTCCGAAAAATATGCTATAATATTATAATAAATCGAAAATGATGAGATCGATGACCGTTGCGAAAGGAGATGAAAGGATGAACGAAAAGACTGTTACTGAACCTGTATCGGATTTTCCGTGGCGGGAAAAGAACTCGTTTTCGAAGGTCGAAAACAGAAAAATCATAATAGCAATGGTTGCTGTCCTGATTTGTTCTCTGGGATTGATTTTGTATCCGAACGAGCAGATCTCTTTTTTCCTTTCTTTGCTTCTGTTTGTCGATGTTATCCTGACGGTTCGCGCACCCGGAAGTGTGGCGATCCTTCTGTTGACTGCGCTGTTCGGCTTTTTTCTGACTTCCGGCTTTTCCGGCAGTGTGATTGTGTTATCCTTGATCGTCGGAACGGGAAGTCTTGCATGGTTGTTGACCGTATTGCGTTCATATCATTTTCTGTTTGCCCTGTGTCCGATTTTTGCTGTTTTTCTTGCTTCATGGATATGGACGCAACGACCGGATGAGGCATTGCTCGCTTTGGCATTTCTGCCGTCTGCCGTTGCTTTGGCGGCAGCGACCGTGACGCATCGGCATCGTACTTCGGCAATCTGTTTTGCAACGGGCGGATTTTTGCTGTCTCTTGGAATTGGGATTGTCCTTTTGATGGCTCGTTACGGTGCGCTTTCTGCTTTTTCCGATCTTCCTTCCCGGTTGGCACAATTGCGTAGTGAGCTGGGCGATGTTTTGATTGCATCGCGGGACGAGCTTTTTGAACGTTTGACAGATTCGTTGCTGATCGACGGATACACCGCAGACGAAATTTCCGAAACGATCAATGTGTTAAAACAGAATTTTTCGGACGGAACGATACGGTCTGCCGTATCCATGTTTTTTGTATTGTTGCCGGCTTTGATCGTGACCGTATGCAATGTACTTTCTTTTGAAGCACAATTGTTTTTGAATCATGCCTACTTGCATTGCGGTTGGAAGCAGGTGCTGACTTTGCACGCTACCGTGTTTACGATGAGTGTTCCTGCCGGAATTTTATATGTGATCGGCTTTTTGGCAATGTTGTTTTTTGACGGTACCTCTCTGCTCGGTGCGGCATTGCAAAATCTTTGTTTGATTCTGTTGCCGGGGCTTTGTGTTTTGGGTTGGGGTGCGGTTTTGTCCGGAATTCATCATGCCGGAAAAGCTCAAAAAATGTTGATCTGCTTGTTTTTGGCGGCGATGATCTGCTGCAGCGGAATATTTTCCGTATATTTGTTGGCACTTTGGGGAGCCGGCAATGTCTGTTCGACAGCCCTGCATGCGCATTTGTCGAAAAATATGCCGACAGATGAGAATGACGGGAATGACGAATCCAACCGATGATCGGGTCCCGTTGAGAGGATTCCAACAGATTAGGAGAGTGATTTTATGCAAAAAAAGAAAAGTGTGACGATTCGCAGTGATTTACGACCGCCGTTGGTGGTTTGTGCTGTGATCGGTGCGGTGTTTTTGATCTGTTTGTTGTTGGCGACTTGCATGGTTCGGGAGATTGCACGGATCCGAATGTATGTGATTTTGCTTTTGGGGGGTTATCTGTTTGCCGTCGGGTTGATCTTGATTACGCAACTGCGGAAGTATCTTCGTATTCGGAGAGCCGATGATGCCGCCGAATTGATGACGACGGAGATCAGCGATATGTTTCGCTATGTGGTGGATATTCCGTATGCCATTGTCAGTGAGGACGGAACGGTCAAGATTGTCAGTGGCGCACTGCAGGATCTTTTACAGCTTCGTACCCCGGTCTGCAATGTTCCGCTTGCTTCATTTTGTACGGTTCCCATGTCGGAGGTGATCGCATATGCCCACAATGGGGGACAGGTGCGAGATGTGACGTTTAACGAAGACGGCGTTCCGATTGACAATACAAAACCCATGATGACCGATATTGACGGCAAAAAGTACGGATTGCGATGCTATATTCTTCGCTCACGCGGGAAAGATTATTATTTCATCGTGTTCAATGATGTAACGGATCTGGAGGCTCTTCGCCGTACCATGTATGAGAATGAGCCGGTGGTGGCTTATATCGTCATCGACAGTTTGCAGGAATTGGCACAGTATATTCGCGTCAGTTATCGAACCGCAGTCAATGAGATCGAAGCCAAGCTCAAAGAATGGGCGGCAAGTTTTGGCGGAATGTTGCGTGAATATGAGCGAGAAAAATATTTGTTGGTCTTTACGCGTGCGGCACTGGATCGTTGCGTGAGCGGAAAATTCCGTATTTTGGATACGATTCGCGGTATTCGGTTGGGGGATAACAGTTTTCCCGTGACGATTTCCATCGGTGTCGGTGCCATTGACGGCAGTTTTGAGGACAAAGAGCGTGCGGCCGGAGATGCCTTGGATGTTGCATTGCAAAAAGGCGGAGACCAAGCGGCGGTGAATGACGGCAAAAGCGTGACCACTTACGGCGGACGTGTCAATACTATGGCGGGCTCTACCACGGTGACATCCCGTGTCAATTCCCAACATCTGTGTCGCTTGATGAAGGATGCCGGGAATGTGTTGATCATGGGACATCGCGCGCCGGACTATGACTCTATCGGATCTTGTGTCGGTCTTGCAAGGTTGGCGATTTCGGCACGCGGTGGTGATCCTTCTCGGATTCGAGTCGTCGTGAATCGGGAGCACATCAATTTCCGTATGTGTTACGATTTATTGGCTGGATTGCCCGAATATCGTTCCATGTTCATCGGCGGGGATATGGCTGTGGATGCTGTTCGCACCGATACGCTTTTGATCATGAGTGATGTAAATAATATTTTCAATACCGAAATGCCCAAATTGCTTAAATGCGTCAGTAATGTGGTAATCATTGACCATCACCGTCGTCAAGATCAGCTCTATGAGTTCAAACCGCTGATGACCTATATCCGCCCGGGGGTATCTTCGGCGTGTGAGTTGGTCAGTGAAATGTTGGAATTCAGCCCGCACCATGATCGATTGCTCAAAGAGGAAGCTAATTTGATGTTGGCGGGTATGATGTTGGATACCAAGAATTTTACTACCGGAGTCGGTATGCAAACTTTTTCTGCGGTTCATTATTTGTATGAGCGCGGTGCGCATGCCAATGTTGTCAGACGGTTCTTTACGGAAACCATGGCGACGTTGTTCGCTGCCAGCGATATTGACAGCCGTACCAGAACGTATCGGGAAAAGATTGCTTTGACATGGTTGAGTGTGGATCGTCCCGCAACGGAGGAAGACAATATTGCGGTTGCCAAGGCGGCGGATAAATTGATGAATATTGACGGCATCGAGGCGTCGTTTGCACTTTTGCGTGCCGAAAATACGGTTGCGATTTCGGCTCGTTCACATGATAAGATCAATGTGCAGATCATTATGCAAAAATTGGGCGGCGGCGGACATTACGATATGGCGGGTGCCAGATTGCAACACGTTTCCCTTGAGGAAGCATGCCGCCAGCTGAAAGCGGCGTTGGATGATTATTTGGATCATGAATACGAGTCCGAAAACCGATCCAAAAAATCATGACGGATTCAAAACGGATGAAATAATAATTTAATAAGAAACGGAGAAGCTACATCATGAAGGTGATTTTACTGTCCGATGTAAAAGGACAAGGAAAGAAAAACGATGTGATCGAGGTGTCCGACGGTTATGCAAAGAATTTTTTGATCCCGCGGAAGTTGGCAAAAGCGGCAGATGCACAGTCGCTCAACGATGTCAAAGTACGCGAAGAAGCAAGATTGCATCGTTTGGCGACCGAAAAGAAGGAAGCGCAGGCATTGGCAGAACGCTTAAAAACGGTATTGGTAAAGATTCCGGCATCCGGTGGAACAGACGGAAGATTATACGGTTCCGTAACCGCAAAAGATATTTCCGAGCGGTTGGAAGCCGATCACGGGATTGTATTGGATAAGAGAAAACTCATTGTAAACGAGCCGATCCGCGCGTACGGAAAATACGAAGTGGATGTCAAAATCTATCCGGAAGTGACCGGTAAGGTTTTCCTTCTGGTTTGTGAGAAATAAGTATGGCTGATGAATTGATTCGGCGATTGCCGTTTTCCATGCCGGCAGAGCAGTCGTTGCTGGGTTCCGTCCTGATCGATCCCGCTTCGTTGAACGAGGTGGCTGATCTGATTACCTCCGAGGATTTCTATCTTTCCGAGCATAAGCAGATCTATCTTGCCATGCACGAGTTGTTTCTTGCCAACAGCGAGATTGACGTTGTGACGTTAATCGATATGTTGGTGACTAAGGGGATCTATGACAAATCCGGCGGTGAAGATTATATTCGGACTTTGACAGAGGCGGTTCCGGACGCACTCAATATCAAAGATTATGCGCGCATCGTGAAAGAAAAAAGCGTGTTGCGCCAATTGATCGAGGCTTGCGGAGAAATTTCGGAATCGGCATATTCCGAACAGGAATCGGTCGGTGAGATCATCGACCATGCCGAAAATTTGATTTTTCATATCGCGCAGGGCAGGGATACAAAAAATTTCCGCCACATCAAAGAGGTGTTGGGGGATGTGTACAGCCATTTGCACGAGTTGGTGACAAATAAGGAGGCGACGCAAGGGACACAGACCGGCTTTTCGGCATTGGACCGCGTGTTGGCGGGAATGGGAAAAAGCGATTTGGTATTGGTTGGTGCGCGCCCCGGTATGGGAAAAACTTCCTTCGCTCTCAACGTCGCTACCAATGTTGCCAAACAGACCAAAAAGACGGTTTGCATTTTTTCATTGGAAATGTCAGCCGAGCAGTTGGTGAACCGTGTGCTGTCCAGTGAGGCATTGGTGAACAGCTATACGTTGCGCACCGGTGAATTGTCGGCAGAGGATTGGGAGCATCTTGCCGTGGCGGCAGGGGATCTTGCCGGATGTGATATTTTGATCGACGATACGTCCGGTATGACCGTAACGGCGATGAAAGCCAAATTGCGCCGTGTAAAAAATTTGGGAATGGTTGTGATCGACTACTTGGGGTTGATGAGCGGTGATAAGCATACAGATAACCGTGTGCAGGAGGTTTCCGAAATTTCCAGATCTTTGAAAATCATGGCAAAGGAATTGATGGTTCCCGTAATCTGTTGCGCACAGCTTTCCCGTGGACCCGAGTCACGAACGGATAAAAAACCCATGTTGTCCGATTTACGTGATTCCGGTGCGATCGAACAGGATGCCGATACGGTCATTTTCCTGTATCGGAGTGAATACTATAAAACCGATGAGGTCAATCAGGATACCAGCATTGCCGAGGTGATCATTGCCAAAAACCGCCACGGTTCTACGGGGACGGTTAACATGGGCTGGAACGGGCAGTTTACCAAGTTTATTACCATCGACAACGAGCAGGGTGCGCCCTCATGACGGCACACGCTACCGGGGCATTGCTTACGACTTCCGTTCAGGAATTGGCGGGAACTCCTCCCAATGCTCCCGTACTGTTGGCTTTTTCCGGAGGAGCCGATTCATCGGCATTATTGCATTGTTTGGCAGAACAAAGCCGTGCAAACGGATTTCCCCTGCTGTTGGCACATGTCGATCACGGTATCCGCGGTGCCGAAGCAAAGCGTGACCTGGAATTTTGCCGTGCGCGTGCCGCGTTTTACGGTTTGGAACTGTGCGTGTCGGAAGTTAATGTTCCGGAGCTTGCGCGACAAAGCGGAAGAGGATTGGAAGAAGAAGCGCGCGCGGTACGTTATGCTTTTTTTTCCGAATTGATGAAACAAAAAGGGATTCCTTTGCTGGTGACGGCGCATCATGCCGATGATAATTTG
Organism: uncultured Ruminococcus sp.; assembly: GCA_964624685.1. Taxonomy (GTDB): domain Bacteria; phylum Bacillota; class Clostridia; order Oscillospirales; family CAG-272; genus UMGS1865. The sequence goes on from CAZUYA010000014.1 coordinate 16,332, forward strand.
GAAACCGTCCTTTTTCACCTGTCCCGTGGTACGGGAACCAAAGGATTGAGCGGAATATCTCCGGTGCGTCCGTTTGCCGATGGATATTTGGTACGTCCTTTGTTGCATCTTGCACATGAGGATGTGTTGCAATATTGTGCAATGCATGATGTCCCGTATGTCACCGACAGCACCAATGCCGATGTCACATACGCCCGCAATCGCATTCGTGCCGAGGTTGTTCCCGTGTTGGAAGAATTATATCCGGGTGTGCAACGCCGAACGGTACATTTGTGTGAACGATTACGCGAGGATGATGAATTTTTGTTTTCCATGGCAGAGAATCTGTTGCAAACATGCAGCGTCGGAAGACGAATTGCCATCTCTGCCTTGAATGCGGCATCTCCTCCCGTTCGCAGACGTGCATTGTTTTTGTGGATACGGGAACAATGTGATGCAATGCCGGAGACTGTCCATGTTGACGCATTGTTAAACCTGTGCGCCGCGCCTCGTTTGCGAACGGAAGTTGCTTTGCCGCACGGTAGGCGGGCGTGTTCAAACGGAGAATTCCTGTTTATCAAGCCTTTTACGGGTTTCAATGCGGTTGATGTTTGCCTTCCGGCAACCTTTGGAATATGTGAATTCGGCGTGACGAACATTCGTGTTTTCACGGAAAAAATACAGGATGGAATAAAAGTTCACAATTTATCAACAGCCCCGTATATAATTTTAAGTAAGGATTTTGATATAATAAGATCCGGTGCATACTGGCGAACGCGGCATCCCGGCGAAACTTTTTTGTTTGGCGGAATGCATCGAAAATTACGAAAGTTGCAAGCAGAAGCGCATGTTCCCGTTTTTTTGCGCGAACAGTTGCCGTTGCTGTGTGATGCCGATGGAATTCTTTGGGCACCGTTTGTCGGATTGCGAGACGGTATTGACGGTAGGACGGAGTTTCATGCGGCTGAAAACGGAGATACGTTGATAGCGCTGATTTTACCCGAATGGGATGTATAAAAATTTATTGAATTTGAGAGGACAGTATTATGAAATATCGTATGGATGACGATGTGCAGTCCGTTTTGGCTGATGAAAACAAGATTGCCGAGATTTGTGATCGCTTGGCGGAGCAGATTACAAAGGACTATCAAGACAGTGACAAAGAACTGGTGTTTGTCACCGTGTTGAAAGGCTCCGTCTTTTTTGCCATTGATTTAATGCGGAGAATTCCTCTGCCGTGCAGCATTGAGTTTATGAAAGTTTCCTCTTACGGATCGGGGACTGAAACGTCCGGAAAGATTCAGATACATCTGGACCTCAAGCGCGATATTACCGATGCCGATGTCATTGTGATCGAGGATATTGTAGACAGCGGACGGACTTTGCAACGTCTGCAATCTTTGTTGTGCGATCGAGGCGCACACAGCGTCAAATGCTGTACCCTGTTGGATAAGCCTTCGCGCCGTCAAGTTGATTTGCGGGTGGATTACACGGGGATGATCATTCCGGATGAATTTGTTGTGGGGTACGGTTTGGATTATGATGAAAAATATCGTAATCTTCCCTACGTCGGTGTCTTGAAGCCGAGCGTATATCAGAAATAAGGCATAACGCCGATGAACGGAGGAATCTAATGAAGAAAAACAATTTTGGTCGTCAGATCCTGTTCTATGTGATCATTTTTGCCATCATCGTTTTAATGCTCTCCACCTTAATGGATCATAGTTCCAAAGGTACGGAGATTCAGAGTTATGATGAATTGCATGAATTGATTACTTCGGATCAGGTCAAGCAAATTACCCTTTACAATGATAATCAGTTGGTGTTGGTATTGACCGATAACAATGTCAAAACCTATACGGTTGCCTCTTCCGATTGGTTCAGAAGTCAGTTTGACAGCATCATTTTGGAAAAGGATATTACCTATGAAATCGAGCCGCCGACAACACTTCCTTGGTGGGTGAGTTTGTTGCCGACCGTGTTTATCATCATTCTGTTTGTGGTGATCTACTTTATTGCGTTCAAAAAGATGAGCGGGGGAGGCGGAAAATTCAATTCCTTCGGAAAAGCGCGCGTCAAAACACCGAATGTGGATGATAAAAATCGCGTACTGTTTCGTGATGTTGCCGGAGCCGATGAGGAAAAAGAAGAGCTTGTGGAGATCGTGGAGTTCTTAAAAGATCCTGCCAAGTTCACCCGTTTGGGAGCAAAGATTCCGCACGGTGTGTTGTTAATGGGACATCCCGGAACCGGTAAGACGCTGTTGGCAAAAGCAGTTGCCGGAGAAGCGGGTGTACCCTTCTATTCCATCTCCGGATCGGATTTTGTGGAAATGTACGTCGGTGTCGGTGCGTCCCGTGTGCGGGATCTGTTTGAGAATGCACGCAAATCTCCGGCAGCCATTATTTTCATTGATGAGATCGATGCGGTCGGTCGGCATCGCGGTGCCGGTCTGGGCGGCGGTCATGACGAGAGAGAGCAGACGCTGAATCAATTGTTGGTGGAGATGGACGGGTTTGGTTCGCACGACGGTATCATTGTGATCGCCGCGACCAACCGCCCCGACATTTTGGATCCCGCTCTTTTGCGTCCGGGACGGTTTGACCGTCAAATTACGGTCAACTATCCGGATATGAAGGGCAGAGAAGAAATTTTGAAGGTGCATGCGCGGAATAAACCGTTGGAATCAAACGTTGATTTTCATAAAGTGGCGCAAAGTACGGTCGGATTTACCGGTGCTGATTTGGCGAATCTGTTGAATGAAGCGGCACTGTTAGCGGCAAAAAAAGGAAAATCCCTCATCGGTATGGATGATATTGAAGAATCCTACATGAAGGAACTGTTGGGACCGCAAAAGAAAACACGAGTGCGCCGAGAGCAGGATAACAAACTGACAGCATATCATGAAGCCGGACACGCGGTGGTGTCTTACTACTGTAAAAATACCGATCCCGTCAAACACATTACCATTATTCCGGCAGGCAGAGCGGGCGGCGTGACGGTCAGTGTCCCGTTGGAAGATGTTTCCTACAAGACACGCGGTGCAATGTTGGACGATGTTTGCATGAGCCTCGGCGGGCGAATTGCCGAGGAATTGATCATGGGCGATATTTCCACGGGAGCTTCCGGGGATATTCAGCATGCGACCAAAGTGGCGCGGGACATGGTGACGCGCTATGGTATGAGTGCCAAGATGGGGACTGTTTTGTACGGTTCCGAACATTCCGAAAGCGAGGTCTTCCTCGGTCGGGATTACGGATCCGGAAAGAACTATTCCGAGCAGACAGCGGCAGATATTGACGGCGAGATCCAAAAAATTATCGGCACATCTTACGAGGAAGCCAAACGGATTTTGAGCGAACACATTGATCGGTTGCACTTTGTGGCACAATATTTGTTAAAGCACGAGAGTATGGACGGCGATCAGTTTGCGGCAGCGATGCGTGAGGATGCAACCGAAGAGGAATTGGATGCCATTGCGGCAGAAAAAGCCGAAAAGAGCCGTCGTGATAATGAGGAGCGGTTGGCACGTCAGCAAGCCGAACAACGGGAGTCGGATTCATCTTCCGACGAGAAGGTTGCCGCACCCGAAACAGAGGCGGAGCAGGAAGCAACCGATCCTCAGCAAGACCAAAACAAAAATTCTTAAACCAACAGGTACGGACGATTCATTCGGACGGATAACAAACGGAAGCCCCTGTGATTGATGTGAAAACACACCAATCACAGGGGCTTTTTATTTATATGTTGAATGAATTTTTGAATCGGACGGAACGTGGGAGATAGAGTCCTTTTCGGAACGGTACCCCGGCTTTTTTGTTTTGTCGGTCAAGATTGTTTTCGATGAAAATGCGGTTCATTAGGCAACATTGGAGCACTGCAGTTGTTCTTTTGGGAATTGCTTCTTGTAGATGAATACAAAATAGAAAATCTCGGCTGTTGCAGTCAAAGTCCAAGAACAGATGTACAGTAAGTACAAGGATGGGATCGTGTGGAAATAAGCGAAAATCGTGTAGATCCAGATCACGCGGAAAACACAGGAGCCGAGGATGACAATGACGGTCGGAAGGACTGTCTTTCCGAGACCGCGCGAGGCGGCAATGGTTGCGTCCATAAAGGCTGAAACAGGATAAGAGAATGCCATAATGAGCAATCGTTTCATACCGGCATCGACGACGGCTGATTCAGCGGTAAACAGGGATAGAAATGTTCGCCCGAAGATCACCAGTCCGGTACTCATCACTGCGGCGATGCCAAAGGCGTACCCGAGACAGAGAAAGTAACTTTTCAAGATTCTGTCCCTCTTTCCGGCACCGAAATTTTGACCGATGAAACTGGAACATGCGGTATAGAACGCCGCCATGACATCATAGACCAAAGAATCGGCATTGGCGGCTGCGGAATTTCCTTCTACCATGACGGTATCAAAGCTGTTGACACCGGATTGAATAAAGAGATTGGCAATTTGGAAAACGGCATTCTGAAATCCCGCCGGCAGTCCCATGGCAAGGACTCTTTTGGCACTGTCTCTGTGAAACCGCAACTCTCGCATGCGAAGGCTGTGTACTCCGTCGGAACGAAACAATGCCGACAAGATGAGTGCGGCTGAGAGATATTGTGAAATAACGCTTGCCCATGCAACGCCATCTACGTCCATGTGCAATACGATGACAAAAAACAAATTGAGAACGATGTTGAGAATGCCGGAAGCGAGCAAATAAAATAAAGGACGTTTGGTATCGCCGATTGCACTGAAGACCGCATTTCCGAAGTTATAAATGGCAAGCGCGGGCATTCCCAAAAAGTAGATGTGAATATAGAGAGCGGCACCGTCGATCAGATCCGATTTGGTATTGAGAAGTCGGAACATCGGATATGCCGCAAACAGACCGACGACCAGGATCACGCCTCCGATCAGGGCACAAATTAAGAGCGCGGTATGTACGGTTTTTCTAAGTTGCTCGTGTTCTCCAGCACCGAAGTGATTGGCAATCAATACGTTGACACCGCTGCCGATTCCCATCAGGAAAGAGGTAAAGAGAACGACCAAAGTCGCGGTTGAACCGACGGAACCGAGGGCAGAGGAGCCGGCTTCGGAAAATCGTCCGACGACTGCAAGATCCGACATGTGAAAAAGCACTTGCAGCAGGTTGGAGGCAATCAGCGGCAGACTGAACCACAAGATCTGTTTCGGCAGATGACCGCTTGTCAAACTGTTTGTTTTCATGAATTCAAAATTCCTTCTTGTTCGATTTTTGTTTCTCCGTATATGAGGATACCGTGCTGCTTCAGCAAAGCGGCGGTGATGCCGTCGCCGGCGATTAATGTTCCCGTAAAGGAACCGTCATAAATCATTCCGCAACCGCAGGAAGGGCTTTTTTCCTTCAAAACGGCGATGGTACAACCATGTGCTTGAGCGGTTTGCAGAGTCGACAGGGCACCGTTTTGATAGTTTTGTGTTACATCGCGTCCGTCTTTCATGCGAACCCGTTCTCCCTGTATTTCAGAAGGGAGACGCGGAGTCGGCAGTCCGCCTGCCACTTCGGGACAGACGGGGATCAATTCATATCGGTCTCGCAGTGCCTCGACTGCGGGACAAGGCTTGCTTTTTCCGTCGTAACGGCAGGGCATTCCCAACAAACAAGCACTGACCAAAACGGGTGTTTTCATAGAATCCTCCGTAAGAGCGGTATGTTACCGATTGTGATGGTGGAACGGTTATCCGCCGATGCGCCGCACGGGGAAAGGGAGCACGGTGCCATTTTTCCATGCGTTCACAACAGCATCGACTTCCCGCGGCGATTCGGTCGAAAAGAGAAAATGATGGGATGAGAGATGTGCGCGTTCCAAATCCGTGCGTCGATCGGTCATGGAGGTCGGCAGACTGTTATATATGATGTTGCGGTGTTCCCATTCCCGCAGGATCGGAAAACGAGTGCCTCGTCTGTCACACAATGCGGCACGGTTGGCGTTGCATATGTTGCAATCGGCAAGTTCTTTGATGACGCATTTTTCCAACGTCATCAGAGGGATTCGTCCGTAAACAATCAATGTGGAATCTCCGCCGATGTCACGTGCTTGCGGCAAAGTCAGTTCCGGTGATAGAATGGTAGAAGTGATCCCCAGTTGTTCGGCTTGCAACAGGGATTCTGTGTTGGTGATGTTCAGACGAAAATCACCGATCGGAATTAAATCGGCTTGCTGTGCAAGCGCGAGGTGACCGAGATTTCCGACCAAAGCATACCGAACGCCGGAGGCTCTTGCATGCCGAAGCGCAGTTTGTACTGCCGGAACGTCTCGTTCGAAGATGACCGCCGGCAAGACAACGCCGTCGGTTTCGGAAGTTTCTTTGCCAAGCGGTAAATAGACGTGCTCGAAAAAAGCTCTTGCAACGGGTGTAATTTGTTCGGACGAATAAAAACGCGCCGTTAAGCGACTTGTACCGATTCGTTTTGACCTTTGCGGTACATACGGAAGAACATCCGGTACAACCGAAGAGCGCGTTTGCGATTCCCAGGCGACAACTGCGCGACGGCGCAACTCATTGAGACGGGAAATCGGCAGCATCAAACCATCTTCCAATGTCAGGTTCAAAGCAGTGACGGTATAAGGTGTTCCGCCGAATTTGGTTAAATTTCGTTCCAATGTTTCACGGGAAAGTGGTGCTGTTCGTGCTACTTGCGGTGTGTCCCCCGTCACGGTGACGGTTCGATGTCCATCGGAAAGGCTCAAAGAGGCTGGCATATCGGCTTTCAAGACCGCTGTCAGTGTAAGTGGAATTTTGCGTGAGATCCCACTGAACGGTTCCCGTGTGCGGGAAAGATCTTTGTCGTTGTCGGAACGGGTACCGAGCATCCGCCGATCGATCTGTTCGCAATAATAGCCGTCGGTCAGACCGCCGCGCGAAAAAATTTCGGCAAGCTCGTGTAATTCTTTCGGTGTTGCCGCACGGCGTTCGTCCAACAAGCGTCTCCAGATTCGCGCCGTATCACGCACATATTCCGGCGACTTCATGCGTCCTTCGATTTTGAAGGACGCAATCCCCATTTCAATGAGTTGCGGCACATGCGCCGCCAGGGATAAGTCTTTCAGAGATAACGGATAGGCAGTCTCTTTTTTGGAACAGGAACCGCAAGCCGATGAATAGGGAAGACGGCAGGGTTGTGCGCATTCTCCGCGATTGCCGCTTCTTCCGCCGACGAGGGAAGAAAACAGGCATTGTCCGGAATGACTGACGCAAAGCGCTCCGTGGACGAACGCTTCGATCTCCAACGGTGACCGGCGGACGGTTTGTTCCAGATCAGTCGCCGGCGTTTCACGCGCAATGACCATGCGGGAGTATCCGAGATTTTTCAACAGGTGTGCCATTTGCGCATTTTGCCCGGACATTTGCGTACTGGCATGCAGTTCCAGAGAGGGGATTACACGATGGACGGCAGCGGCACCGCCGAGGTCGGCGATGATCAAAGCGTCTGCACCTGCGCGAGCCGCTTCCGTTGCGGCTTCCACAAAGGCAGGCAGTTCTCGGTCGGTAACAAGTGTGTTGAGTGTCAGATAAACTTTTACACCGTACAGATGTGCGCGCAAAACGGCGGAACGCAAAGCGTCTCCGCCGAAGTTTTTAGCATTCATTCGTGCATTGAACAAGGCGCCGCCGAGGTAAACGGCATCTGCGCCGCCGTCGATCGCTGCGTCCAATGCTTCCGGAGAGCCTGCCGGACAAAGCAGTTCCGGTAATTTCGGATTCATTGAATCAAACATCACTGAATGTCAGAAGATCGAACATGTTGCCGATGTGACTTTTTCCTTTGGCAGGCTTTTTGTCCTCGGTCGTTGTCGTTGTCGAAGGTTCGGTTGCAACAGCCGCCGGAACGGTTCCCTTGGGTTGAACGGGTTGTTGGATGACCGGCTCTTCTTCCGGAATCGACTCCCGTTCCGTGGAAGGTTCTTCTTGCTTTTTGAAGGGCTTCGGAACATATTTTTGCTTCTCGGCTTGTGCGGTCGGTTGCGGTGTTGCGGTCAGAGCTGCACGATCCAATATGGAGCGCATGACATCGGCGTCTTTGCGCAAATGGTCGATCTCTTCTTGCAAACCCTCAATGGTCTTTTTCAATTTTTCGTTTTCGCCCGCAAAGCGAAAAGCGTCTTTCTCCACTTTTTTGAATGCCTCTTGCATGGCGATCCGTTCGGAACAATAGCTCAAGGCACAGAGAATTGCCGCCTCGTTTTTTGTACAACGGGGACTCTTGAGGTTGATGTCTCTCATCCGACGGTCCAACATGCCGACAATGTTTTCCACTTCATCGGGGGAGGCATCGCTGATGATGTTCAGATCCATATCTGCAACGGTAATACTGTACTTTTGTTTCATAGCTTTGACCATGAATCCTTTCTTTCGCCGACGGGACGCGGGAGCGTCGCACGCGAACGTTTTCTTTTGCTCACGCGTTGCGCGTGATACAATTATCCGTATATATTATACAATAAAAAAATGCAATTGAAAAGGGGGTTTTCAAAAAAAGTGAAGAAAATTTGATTGAAATTTCAAGTTTTTTCATTCGGCAAAGAAAAGTGCCGCCGTGCGGCTTCCGGATACGCTCCGAATGCTGAAGATGCACGGCGGCTTTTTTGATATTGATTGTTCAAGCGCGCGGAAAGAATCAAAAGCGGTGAAAAGTCAAACGGAGATTTTCGCAACGCGCACGACCAACTGTTTTCCGTAGGGGAACGGTTCGGTGCAAACGGTCACGCTGTCTCCATCCTGTGTAAAGGGCAACTCGTTGTCGCAGTCCAGCCATTGAATTTTTTTGATCGGTTCCGACAGGCGGAAATGTTCGGTAAATTTCGGCATCTGCATCCGTTCAACCACGTTCGGACTTCCGCCCATCGGGAGGTCATGTACGAACAGGTAATAGCAATCGGTGCCGCGCACGAGGAAATCTTTCTCTTTGCCTTCAATGTCGATGTCCGTGGGACGCGGAAGATACAAAGCTTCCTCTTGGATCTTCACCCATTCGCCCAATTTTCGGAGCATGGCACTGTCCAGATCGCTCAAATAACCGTTGCCCATGGGACCGACATTCAAAAGATAGTTTGCGCCGTATTTGCGACAGACGCAGTAGTCCTCAATGATCTCGCGCATGGATTTGATCTCAAAATCCTGTTTTGCGTATCCCCAGTGAACACCGAAAATCTGGCACATTTCACTTGCCACGTATTTTGATGCATGTTCCAAGTCAATGGGCTTCGGACGTCCGCGCTCAAAAACGGTCGAATCCAACTCTTTGTGACCGATGGCTCCTCTTGCCCCCATGCCGGCATTGTTGATGATGATTGCATCCGGTTGATGGGAACGGATCATGCTGTACAACGCGTCCTCTTCCCAGTCGGCATCCGGTTTGTTCGGATCCCACATTCCGTCAAACCACAGACCGCCGATCTTTCCGTAATTGGTGCAGAGAATCTCCACACTGTCCCGCAAATACTGCAAGTATGCCTTAAAATCTGTCTTATAACGCTGATCATGCCACTCCAACATTGTATGATAGAAGAACGGGACAATGCCTTCGGCGCGGCAGGCATCCGTAAACTCGCGGATTAGGTCCCTTCCGGCTGCTGAATGCGGTGCGTCATAAGTGTTCAGCCCGCAGGTATCATACAGCGAAAAACCGTCGTGATGGCGCGTCGTCAATGTAATATAGCGGCATCCTGCGGCTTTTGCGGTCTTGACCAATTTTTCTGCCCAATCGGATTCGGGGCAGAATTGATGAAACAGGTCGGCATAGTCCTCCGGCGTAATATTTTGATTATATGCCCATTCTCCCTGTGCATGGACGCTGTACAATCCGAAATGGACGAACATTCCGAATCCCATGTTTTCAAAGTCTTTGATGCGTTGTTCGACGATCATGGATAAGATCTCCTTTTAATTTTTATGATTTGATAACGGTTGTCAAACGGCTGCTACCGTTACCAAAACAATTATAGCAAAGTTTGTGGGTAAATTCCTGTAGGATTCCGAAAAAAGCAATAACGATAGTTACTTTTTTATTGTCAAGTCAGGCTTTTTCAACGACCGGTACTGCCGATTCGCTCGATACGGGATTCTGCTGATTTTCAATCGCCGAATGTTGCCGTTCCCGCTTTTTCAACGTGCGCGGGTAGAGGATTGCCAAAAATACGGAGGCGAACACCCAAGCGGCGGGACCTGCAAAGAACAGGATCATCCTGTTATCGCTGAAGCAGAAGGAGACGACCACGCGGCAGATCAGCTCGATTACGCCGCACAAAACGGCAGGAATCGTATTTCCAAGCCCTTTCAGTCCTCCGCGCCAAGTTGTCAACGTAACCATAAAGGGGAAAAAGGCAATCTGTGTAAAGAGGTATTGTTGTGCCACATCCAGGATGGCGGCATCGTTGCCGGCAAAGAGCATAAAGATGTATTTTGCAAACGGGAAGGCAAGCGCGGTACAGACGGCACCGATGCCCAAACAGAGGAAAAGTGTCTGCCTGACACCTGTTCGAATGCGGCTCACTTGACCTGCTCCCATGTTTTGCGCGCCGAAATAGACGATGGCATTCTCGAAATTGATAAAGAACATCCAGAACAAGCTCAGGACACGTCCGCCCACATAGACGCCGGTGACGACCGCTTCTCCGTGACCGTTGAGCGCGATCTGCAGGATCATTGAACCGATGGAAACAACGGAGGTCATCAGTCCCAACGGGATACCGTTGGAGAGCAGAATTTTGATGGTGGGAAAAGAAACTTTCATATCGGATTTGCCGAAGATCAACAGATTCATGCGCTTTTTCAAAAGCAGGAGCATCAAAACGGCGGAGACCGCATTGGCGCAAACGGTACCGTATGCGGCACCGGCAATTCCCAGTTGAAATACACCCATAAACAGGGCGTTGAAAACAACATTGGATAATCCGCTGATTGCCGAGACATAGACCGGCGTTTTGCTGTCTCCCAAAGCGCGGAACATTCCGCCGTATAACCAGGAGACGGCACTGATGGGCATCCCGAACATGACGATGGAAAGATAGGAAGTCGCCATATCGACAAAGCTGTCCGGTGTGTTCATCCAAAGTACGAACGTGCGGCAAAAGATCACGCAGATCAAAGTCGCAAATCCGGTCAGAATGACAGTCAAATAAACGGCGTTTGCTATGACGTTGCGCAATTTGCGCAGATCGCCCGCCCCGAAAATGTTTCCGACAAAAATGGAAAATCCGGAAATGGTCGTTGATGCGAATCCACTGATCAGGTCATAGGCGGGGGAGGCTGAACTGATCGCACCCAAAGCGTCTGGGCTGACGAACCAGCTTGCCATCAAACTGTCCGTTGTGCTGTAAACATAACTCATAATGCTTGCAACCAGCATGGAAAGCATGAAAGTGACAATCAATTTCAGCGGTTGCCCTTTTGTCAGATCTTTTACCATAATCGTTTCTCCTGTTTCCCCGTGTTTCGTGTTGCGGCAATGGTTTTTCAAAGTGCTTACAGTATAGACCAAAGCGTTGGAAAAAGCAAGATACTTTTCCGATATTTATTTGTATTTTTCCGACATTTTGTTATTTTGAAAAAAGAAAAATTCAATTTCGGGATTGACTTTTTGCAATGGATATGATATACTGTGCAAAGAAAAAACAAAGGAGATAAAACAATGGAACTTTTTGCGGTCGGAAAATCCGCATTGACCGTAAAGCATGGGTTACATACGCATGAGGCGTGGGAAATCGTTTCCAATGTGGAGGGCAGCGGTTGCTTTCAATTGGAAGACGGAACGGTTCCGTTTGATTCCAAAACCGTTGTCTGTATTCCGCCGCATGTGGTACATGCGAAATTTTCTGAGGAAGGGTTCCGCGACCTTTGGATCCAATTGTCGGATTTTCCGCTGTCGGAAAAAACAAAACCGACTTTTTTGACCGATGATGCCGACGGAAACATTTCGGCTCTGATCCATGTTTTGTACTCGGTGCGCCTTGCCAAAGTGCCGAATTACAATATGGTATCCGATGTTCTGTTGGATTCCGTTCAACAATTGATTCTTTCCCGTTTGGCAAGCAAAAAAATGGATCCTGCAGTGGAGAGGATTGCCAACGAGATCATTCATCATTTTCAGGATCCGATGTTTTCTCTGGAGGAGTGCCTGTCCGAAAGCGGTTATTGCCCGGATCATATGCGCAGACTGTTTCGCTCCCAGACTGGGAAAACACCGCAGGAGTATCTGTTTGAACAACGAATCAAGACGGCAAAAAAACTGTTGAATGCACGGAATATTTCCAATTATTCCGTTACGGAAATTTGCACCATGGTCGGTTTCAATGATGTCAGTTATTTTTCGCGCGTATTCAAGCGGGCGACCGGTATCGCGCCGAGCGACTATGCCGAACAGGATACGGGAAAGTTGAGTTGACCAAGGTGCGTCAGAAATCGCGGTTTGGAAAAGAAAATTCAAAAAAACAATAAAAAATAAGAAAAAACTATTGCATTTTTCAAAAAAGTATGCTATAATATATCTATATGCCGTTTAGGCACCGCCAAAGAGCGGAATGATGTCAAAGAACATCAAATTTAAGAAACGAGGATTTTTTCAATGAAAGACGGTATCCATCCCAATTATGAGACGTGCATTATCAAATGCGCATGCGGCGAAGTCGTCGAAACCAAGTCCACCAAGGGCGGCGAAATGAAGGTTGAAATTTGCTCCAAATGCCATCCTTTCTTCACAGGAAAACAGAAGTTTGTCGATGCCGGCGGACGTGTGGATAAGTTCAAGAAGAGAATCGCGTCCTTCCAGAAGTAATTCGGAGAGCGGTTCCGATACGGAAAAGGGCGGGCTGTCTGTACAGCTTGCCTTTTTTCTTTGAAAAACGGAGGTCGTTTTTGATGGAATATCAAGCAATTCGGGCGATATTGGTCGGGATCTGTACGGATGACCGATGCGCACGGCAAACAGAATCGGCATTGTGTGAGTTGGAACGCCTTTTGGAAACGGCGGGTGGCGTTTGTTTTGCAAAGGTCGTGCAAAATAAAGAACGACCGGATCCGCGGACGTTGATCGGTTCCGGTAAAGTTTTGGAATTAAAGGCGTTGTGCACAGCCAACCGCATCGAGTTGGTGGTGTTTGATGAAGAATTGGCACCGTCGCAGATACGCAATTTGGAGGACGCACTCGGAGAAGAAGTCCGTGTGATCGACCGTTCCATGCTTATTTTGGATATTTTCGCGCTGCATGCCGTCAGCCGCGAGGGAAAATTGCAGGTGGAACTGGCACAGCTCAAATATACCGCACCGCGCCTGACGGGACACGGCAACGAGTTTTCCCGTTTGGGCGGCGGCATCGGTACCAGAGGTCCCGGCGAAAGTCAGTTGGAGACCGACCGACGGCATTTGCATCGTCGTGTGGTTGCTTTGGAGGAAGAACTGCAGAATTTGGAACGCAATCGTAAGACGATGCGCGTTGCCCGTGATCGCAGCGGAATCCCGAAAGTCGCCATTGTCGGTTATACCAATGCCGGAAAATCTACATTGCTCAATGCCCTGACCGATGCCGGGATCCTGGCAGAGGACAAACTGTTTGCCACGCTGGATCCCACCACGCGGAAATATGCGTTGCCAAGCGGTGAATCGGTTTTGTTGACCGATACGGTCGGATTTATTCGCAAACTGCCCCATCATTTGATCCATGCCTTTCATTCCACTTTGGATGAAGCGGTCTATGCCGATGCATTGATGATTGTTGTCGATTTGTCGGATCCGGAATTTGATGAGCAGTTGGAAGTCACGGAGCAGTTATTGAAAGAGTTGGGAGCTTCCGACAAACCGACGTTGTATGTTTTGAACAAATGTGATCGGGGCGCATCGGAGCCGTTTCCCGTCGGAACGCCGTCGGCGCGTGCGCATACGGTGACGGTATCGGCACGAACGGGACAGGGCATGGAGCTGTTGCAGGCTGAATTGCAGGTAATTCTTCGTGAAGGTAAACAGCGAATCGTTTTTCGAATTCCGAATGCCGCGGCGGGAGCTTTGAACATTTTATACAGAGACGCCGCGGTAGAAGATGTGGAATACGGTCCGGACGAAATGATCGTGACTGCCGTTGTGGACAAAAAAACGCGCGGGATGTTGAAAAATTATGATCCGACTTGGCAAGAACCGACAGAGGATTCTTTTTGAATAGCAACCCCAAGGAGGTTGAACATGGAGACCGTACTTTATACCACTTTGGAACAGGAAGGTGAAGCCGAGTACACGGAAAAACGTTCCGTATTCATCGGTCATGCGATGCCTGCCACGAGTGAGGAAGCGGCAATGGAGTATATCAAACGGCAAAAACGCGCTTATTCCGATGCTCGCCACAATGTTTGGGCATATCTTCAAAAAGGGGAGATTGTGGCAAGATATTCGGATGACGGGGAACCGCAGGGCAGTGCCGGCGTTCCCGTACTGGATACCATTCGCAAAAACGGTGTGACCGATGCCGTGGTCGTCGTGACGCGCTATTTCGGCGGAATTTTGCTCGGCGCGGGCGGTTTGGTACGCGCCTATTCCCATACCGCGAAATTGGCTTTGGAAGCTGCACACATCATTACTTATGAACGATATGCCGAGTTGGAGCTGACTTGCTCCTATTCGGATTACCAACGCTATCTTGCCGAACTGCCGCGTTTTGGTGCCGTTGTCGATGATACGCGGTTTTCCGATCGCGTTACTCTTGTCTTTGCGGTCAAAGAAACGGTGCAAGACGCTTTCTTTGCGCGCGTGAGAGAAATCAGCAACGGGAACGATTTGCCGACGGTGATCGGAAATCGGTTTGATTTTCGCTGATCGGTGCCGAACTGACATTTTTTTGAAAAAAATTCCCATAAAAAAAGTATTTTTGCGCTTTTTTGCGTATTTTAAGAATAGAATTGAATGAAAAGGAATCCATTTATCTGTATTTTTCAGCGGAATCCGGAACGGAGGTAGTTTTGATGCAAGAGTTACGTGAGATCTTTTTGGAAAGAGAGCGTGCGACTTTTTCGCCGTATGCTTTTTTGACTTCCGAGACACGCGGGCGGGAACGTCCCGATCCTCCGTGCAATGTACGGACCGAGTTTCAACGGGATCGCGACAGAATCATCCATTCGCAGTCTTTTCGGAGATTGATGAACAAGACGCAAGTGTTTTTGGCACCGACTGGGGATCACTATCGCACACGATTGACGCACACGTTGGAAGTGACGCAGATTGCACGGATCATCGCACGCGCACTTTGTTTGAATGAAGATTTGACGGAAGCAGCGGCACTGGGACATGATTTGGGGCATACACCGTTCGGGCATTCCGGCGAGGACGCGATGCGAGAACTCTATTCCAAAGAGTTTACGCACTATAAGCAAAGCTTGCGCGTGGTGGAAAAATTGGAACGAAACGGCGACGGCTTGAACCTGACGTGGGAGGTACGCGACGGAATCGTCAATCATACGGGCAAATGTATGGCATCCACTTTGGAAGGTGTGATCGTCAAATTTGCCGATCGGATCGCATACATCAACCATGATATTGACGATGCTTGCCGTGCGGGAATCCTGCATCCGGAGGAGATACCGAAAGAGTTGCGGGAAATCCTCGGCGAGACGCACAGTAAACGCATCAACACCATGGTTACTTCCGTTATTCACGCCAGTACCGATCGACCGATGATCGGCATGACAACCGAGATTCAAGAAGCAACCGATCGGTTGCGAGATTTTTTGTTTGCTACCGTTTATACCAGTCCCGTGGCAAAATCGGAGGAAGGAAAAGCAAAAGAGTTGTTGGGACAGCTCTTTACACATTTTGTCAAACATCCGGATCAGATGCCGGCATTGTATTTTGGGAATGTCGAAGGTGAGGGTGTGGAGCGATGCGTTTGCGATTTTATTTCCGGCATGACCGATCGGTATGCCATTGAGACATACAAAAAGCTGTTTATTCCGCACGTATGGAGCAATTGACGCGCGGTGAAAAAATGGGGGAAATCAAGGCAGTATGAGATTTTCTGAAAATTTTATCCAGGAAGTTGTGGATAGGACGGACATTGAGGAGCTGGTGAGCAGATATGTATCACTCAAGCGTGCGGGTGCCAATTTGGTCGGAAGGTGCCCGTTCCACAGCGAAAAAACGCCGTCTTTTACCGTTTCGCCGACCAAAAAAATGTTCTTTTGTTTCGGTTGTCATGCCGGCGGTTCTGCCATCACGTTTGTTCAAAAGGCGGAAAATTTGGATTTTGCCGAAGCGGTGGAATTTTTAGCAAATCGTGCAGGATTGCCTCTGCCGCATGACAGCAACGTACCGATGCGTGAGGACGGCGTTTCGCGTAAGCGGGTATTGGAAATGAATTTGGAGGCGGCGCGCTTTTTTCGGCAATGCTTGTTTGATCCCGCAATCGGTGCATCCGGAATGGACTATTTTCGGCGGGAACGTCGTTTGGATGAGCCGACCATCAAACATTTCGGTTTGGGATTTGCACCGGCGGCGTTCACCGCATTGCGCGATCATATGCGGACAAAAGGGTATCGGGACGAGGAATTGATTGCAGCGTATTTGTGTGCACGCAGTCAAAAGACCAATACGGTTTACGATATTTTCCGAAATCGCGTGATCTTTCCGATCATTGATCCTTCCGGCAATGTGGTTGCATTCGGAGGTCGGGTGTTGGATGATTCCAAACCGAAATATTTGAATTCGTCGGATACTCCCGCATTTAACAAGCGCAAACATTTGTTTGCCTTGAATTTTGCAAAAAATTGTTGTTCCGAACGGATGATTCTGTGTGAAGGATATATGGATGTCATTGCTCTGCATGCGGCGGGGTTCCCGTTTGCGGTTGCCACATTGGGAACCGCCATTACACCGGATCATGCGCGCGTGTTTGCTAAATATACCCAAAAAGTTATCATTTCTTATGATTCGGATGAGGCGGGACAAAATGCGGCAAATAAAGCCATGCGACTGTTGGGAGAAGTCGGGTTGGATGTACGGGTGCTTAAATTGCGGGGTGCCAAGGACCCGGATGAATTTATCAATCGTTACGGCAAAGATATTTTTCGTAACGCATTGGAGGAAAGTAAGACCGGATTCGAATATCGGTTGGAAAAACTTTTGTCCGGGTACGATTTGACGGTCGGTACGGACAAGCTTAAGGCTTCCCGTGAACTGTGTACTCTGATCTCGGAATACGAATCGCCGATTGAGCGAGAGGTTTATTTGTCGGAGGCGGCAACCAAGTTGGAGCTTCCCGCAGAGGTATTGCGCAATTCCATCGAACAGATTCGGCGAAAGCAACGGCGTGAGCGAGCGGCGCGGGAAAGTCGCGAGGCACAGGCATCCGTCAAGAATTTCGGAGATCGTGTCAATCCGGAAGCGGCAAAAGATCTGCGTGCGGCTTCTGCTGAGGAGGCTGTGATCGGTCTGTTGCTGAATTATGAGGAATATCGAACGGCAATTGCATCCGGTGAGGTTGCGCTGTCGCCGGAAGATTTTGTCACTTCCTTCGGACGACATGTTTTCGAGGCAATCATGCGATTGCATGCATCGGATCGGGGATTTCGCTTTGAATTGCTCGGAATGGAATTTACGCCCGACGAGATTGGAAAGATCAAACAATGTGAGGTCGCACGACAACAACTGACTCAAAACGGTCCCGGGATTTTGAGGTCGGCTGTCGATGTCCTCAAAGATGCACGTGAAAAGGAACGCTTGCGGGACGAGGATCTTCACACCCGCCTGGCATATTTAAGAGAGAAGCAAGCAAAATTACATAAAGGAAAGGCTGAAACAAAATGAAAGAAGCAGAAAAAATGCAAGAGAATGTTGTTGAGCTTAAAGAATCGGAGGAGAACGATCGAGAGTCGAATCCCACGGAGGGGGAAGGAAAAAAGCTTGACGTCAGTTTGTTGATCGAGAAAGGCAAAGAAGGCAAACTGTCCGCATCCGATTTGGACGAGGCAATGGAAGAAATGGATTTTGATGTGGACAGCATCGACAAACTTTACGAGACATTGGAGGATAACGGCATTGCTTTCGACAGCGGTCTTTCCAATGAAGAGATGAATGCCATTGAGAGCGAAGTCGAAGAGTTTGGCGCGGCTGAAAACATGGAACGCATTTTGGAGCAGGACGGCATTGCGGTGGATGATCCGGTGCGCCTCTATTTGAAAGAGATCGGTCGAGTGCCGTTGTTGACGACGGAGCGGGAACACGATTTGGCTGAACGCATGATGGCGGGAGATGAAACCGCGAAGACCGAGTTGGTAGAAGCCAATTTGCGTTTGGTCGTTAGTATTGCCAAGCGTTACGTCGGTCGCGGAATGTTCTTCTTGGATTTGATCCAGGAGGGAAATTTGGGATTGATGAAGGCAGTGGAAAAGTTTGATTACACAAAAGGATATAAATTTTCCACGTATGCAACATGGTGGATTCGTCAAGCAATTACTCGCGCCATTGCCGATCAGGCGCGTACCATCCGCATTCCGGTACACATGGTGGAGA
>CAZUYA010000015.1:0-33154 GCA_964624685.1 uncultured Ruminococcus sp.
CATGACCAAACAACTTAACGATGTTGACGTTTGGCTTTGTTCGGTTTCTTTTGCAAAGAGGTTTTTGAGAAATTTGATTTTTCGGACGGCATGGTTGCATGTGTACGATCGGCTTTCCGGAACGATTGTTTGGCGTTTTGTATTTGCTCTTTTGTTTGTTTGTTCGTGTCGGCGTTGCTTTTTGAGAGGACCGTTCCCGGCGGTCGGTAGCGGGACGAACCAAGCAATCGGCACCGTAACCGATCAAATCGTCGCGTCCTTCGCGCAACAGGGCTTCGCGGACAAGTTCGGCATTTTGCGGGCGATTATACTGCAACAGAGCGCGTTGCAGTTGCTTTTCATGATAATCGGTTGCCACATAAACGGGTTTCATGGTCAGCGGATGGATTCCCGTGTAGTACATGACCGTGGATGCCGTTCCCGGCGTCGGATAGTAGTCTTGTACTTGTTCCGGCGCATAGCCGTTTTTTTTCAGGCAAACGGCAAGCTCAATGGCATCGCGGATGGTGGAACCGGGGTGACTGGACATCAAATAAGGAACAAGATATTGTTCTTTTCCCAATTCTTTCGTAATGGCAAAGAACTTGCTTCGAAATGCTTCATACACTTCAAATGACGGTTTTCCCATGCAGGAAAGAACCGCGTTGGAACAGTGTTCGGGGGCAACTTTTAATTGTCCGCTGACGTGGTCTTTCACCAATTTGCGGAAGAAGGTATCGTCTGGATCCAACATAAGATAGTCAAATCGAATGCCGCTTCGGATAAAGACTTTTTTGACGTTGGGCAATGCTTCCACTTCTTCCAAGAGTTTCAGATATTCGGAGTGATCGACTTTTAGATTCGGACACGGTTTCGGAGCCAAACATTTACGATTGGCACAGACACCGGCTGTCAATTGTTTTTCGCAAGCGGGAGCGCGGAAATTGGCGGTGGGACCTCCGACATCGTGAATATATCCCTTAAAGTCGGGAAGTTTTGTAATTTTGCGTGCTTCTTCGACCACGCTTCGAATGCTTCTGGAACGAACGGTACGTCCTTGATGAAAGGCGAGTGCGCAAAAGTTACATCCTCCGAAACAGCCGCGATTCTGTGTGATCGAAAATTTGACTTCCTCAATGCTGGGAACACCGCCGACTGCCCGGTAGGACGGGTGATAGTCTCTCATGTAGGGCAGTGCGTAAACATGATCCAACTCGGCTTGTTCCAAGGGATACATTGGCGGATTTTGCACCAACAGTTTGTTGTCATAGCGTTCGCAAATTGCTTGTCCGTTGAGTGCGTCTTGATTTTTATATTGTACGCCGAATGCTTCGGCATAGGCTCGTTTGTCGGTTTTCAGTTGGTTATAATCAAACGTTGCTGCTACCGGAAAGTGAATCGGTTCTTCCGGTTTGGCAAGATAGACGGTTCCGCGGACATCGTGAATTTTTTTGACGGGAACCCCTTTATTCAGCAACTCGGCAATGCGCAACAGGATCTTTTCTCCCATACCGTAAGTCAAAAGATCGGCGGTACTGTCTACCAAAACGGAACGGCGGACTTTATTGTCCCAATAATCGTAGTGGGCAAAACGGCGGAGAGATGCTTCCAGCCCGCCCAAAACGATCGGAACATCACCGTAAGCTTCCCGAATGCGGTTGGAATAGACAATGACGGCACGATCGGGACGATGCCCCATTTCGCCGCCGGGGGAGTAGTAGTCAAAACTGCGTTTCTTTTTGGAGGCGGTATAATGTGCTACCATACTGTCGATGTTGCCGGATGTGACCAAAAATCCCAACCGCGGTTTTCCGTATTCGCGAAAAGCCTCACAACTCTTGTAATCCGGTTGCGATAGGATTGCCACACGGTAACCGGCATCCTCCAAAACGCGAGAAATGATGGCAACACCAAAAGACGGGTGATCGACATACGCATCTCCCGTTACATAAACAAAATCCGGCTGATCCCAGCCTTTAAGCTCCATTTCAGCTCTGCAAAGCGGTAAAAATCCCATAAAGAGCGATCCTTTTCTGATATATGTTCTGTTTCTATATTATAGAGATTGGTTGGATATTATTCGGAGTCCGATATTTCGTATGCCTTGATTCCCTGCATACCGCGTACCGGTTTGAACCCGTCGATCTCTCCGCGTTGCATCGCACCGAAAATGCGGTATCGAAGTCCGTCATGTTCGCGATCCAAGCGTGCCAATAATTGCTTCATTTCCTCGCGTTGTGTGTTGCCGTCGGCAGGGCAGGGGGATTGGATGACGGGCAATTCGACCTTGGAAGCAAAATAGCGTACATCCTTTTCAGGCAGATAGATCATGGGACGGATCATGCGAAGGTTGGCACGGGATAGGTAAGTTACGGGAGAAAAACAGCCGATACGTCCTTCAAAAAAGAGGTTTAACATGAAGGTTTCCACCGCGTCGTCAAAATGATGTCCGAGTGCCACAACATTGCACCCGAGCTCTTTGGCACTACGGTGCAACGCGCCGCGCCGCATTTTTGCACAAAGAGAACAGGGCGATTTTTCTTTTCGCTCTTGAAAGACGATGGTTGCAATTTCTGTTTTTTGAATATGATACGGAACGTTCAAGTCGTTGCAGAGTGTTTGAATGGGAGTAAAATCCATTCCGCCTTCAAATCCCATATCGACGGTTACGGCGATCAATTCAAACGGAATCGGATAAAACCGCCGTAATTCAGCCAGCGCGCACAGGAGAGTCAGGGAATCTTTTCCTGCCGATACACCTACGGCAATTCGATCTCCCGCTCGGATCATTTGATAATCGTCTAACGCTCGCCGCGTATAACTTAAAATTCGTTTGATATGTTCCATAGAGTGTGTGGGAGAGAGCCTATGCGGCTCTCTCCTGAATCCTTTTTTATTCTTCTGTCGATGTTTCCGCAACATCCTCGGAGGTTGCGCTTGGTTCGGCGTCGTTTTCATCGACGGAGTCCGATTTCATTTCATCATCCTCGTCAATGTCAACGGTCAGCTTTTTGATGGAGCGCAATTCATATGCAACTCCGGCGGCAAAAGCGGCAGCGGCAGTGACGGCGGTGGAAAGGACAATCCACTTGACAACGGTACTTTTTTTCATGTTTCAAAATCTCCTTTGTATTTATTTTTTGATTTTGCAATTCAAATTTGGTTCTATTTATTTTGAGTCAAAACAGACGGATTTAATCGGAAAAGGAGCAGGTGGCATAAATTTTTTGTGCCGCCTCCGTCAAGATGCGTCGATCCTGTCGATTCTCTTGCGGCAGATATAGGCACAGTGGCGCGGAAACTCGGAGAGAGGGGGATGCCCCCTTGATTGCTTCTACCAGCACGGAACATGGCTCTTGATTTGCATCTGCATGAACAAAGCACATCCGCTTCGGTTCCAGGTGCGCACGTTGCAGTGCATTCAATAGATCGGTCAATCGATCCGGACGCCAGACGCAGACGAATTTTCCTCCGTATTTGAGAAGCCGACCGGCACAAGCGCAGAATGTAAAAATATCACCGCATACTTCATGCCGGGCAATGTATTTTTCATTATAAATGTTCCGCTTTCCGGTGTTGACCTTCATATAAGGAGGATTGGAAAAGACCAATTCGGATTCTCCGCCGATGTCATCGGCTTTTAAGCAACTGACATCGGAACAAAGCGATTTGAGACGGTTTTGAAAATGATTCAGTGCGGCATTTCGTTCGATCAAATCGGCAAAAGCCGGTTGAATTTCCACTGCCGTAACGGAACGGACTTTGTTTTTGGCAAGCAAAAGCAGCGGGATCACGCCCGTTCCGCTTCCGAGATCGACAGCGTGTGCATGCGGTGCGGAGCGAATAAAGGCTGCCAATAAATAGGCATCGGTGCCAAAGGTCAATCCGTTTCGATGTTGGATCAACCGAATTTGTTCGTTGATTGTGTCCAACCGCTCATGTTCGGCAAGAGAAAGATTGTTGGTTTCTGTTATCATATAAGTTATCCGTTCAACTTCGGTAAAAAGCCGAACTGTTCTTTTTTTGAATTCTTGATTATTAAAATTGCAAGAGCGCAGCCGGCGAGATGATCGCCCACTGCGCTCTTTGGTTGCAAGGATGTATTATGCTTCCTGGGGAGCGCCAACAGGGCAAGCCTCAGCACAAGCACCGCAAGAGACGCATTTGTCTGCGTCGATCTCATACTTGCCATCACCTTCAGCAATTGCGCCCATGGGGCAAGACTCACTGCATGCACCGCAAGCAACGCAATCATCACTGATTTTGTATGCCATTTTCGGAACCTCCTATCATTTTTATGGGACACTTATATTGTAACACATTTTTTCGTTTTTGCAACTGTTTTTGCAAATTTTTCAAAAAAAATTTATAATATAGTCCTCTTGAAATGAAAAATATGAATCAAATGGGAAATAATGGAAACATCAATCGGGATTTTCACTTTCCGACGCATCGGAAACTTGTTTTTCGCGTGTCAAAACGGTTACGTCGTCTCGATGATATTGTTTCGGCGGTGCATCCGGTGCGTTTTTCAATACAACGCGCACGGTTCCCGCCAAAGGATTGGTACCGATGACGGTGCCGATGCCGTCTTCCGTTTTGACGGTGGAATTGAAAGCCGGCGTCAAACGGATCTCTTCCGTGTAAACATCGGATTCAAAGCGAAGGCAACACATCAGTCGCCCGCACAATCCGGAAATTTTGGTGGAATTCAAGGACAATCCCTGTTCTTTTGCCATTTTGATGGAGACTTGGGCAAAGTCCGGGAGAAATGTGGAACAGCAAAGCTTCCGACCGCAAGCCCCCAGTCCGCCCAACATTTTTGCTTCGTCACGAATACCGATCTGGCGCAATTCAATGCGTGTGCGAAAAACGGATGCCAGGTCTTTAACCAATTCCCGAAAATCGACGCGACCTTCCGAGGCAAAGTAAAAGAGCAATTTGGAATTGTCAAATGCGTATTGTGCGTCGATCAATTTCATATCCAACCGATGCTGAGCGATCTTTTGCCGACAGATTTCCATCGCTTCCGTTTCTTTGGTACGATTTTCATCGTTGTGCGCAATGTCGTCGGTCGTTGCCGCACGGAGAATGGGACGCAAGGGCAAAACGATTTTGTCGGAAGCGATCATCGTATTTTCCATGCAGACATCTCCGAATTCGGCACCGCGTGCCGTTTCCACGATGGCGAAATCGCCCGGTTTCAAATGAATGCCCTGCGGATCAAAATAGTAGAGCTTTCCGGCAGAACGGAATTGAATTCCAACCACTTCGATTTGTTCCTTGATTGGTTCTTCATCGGTAGTTTGCTCAAGAGTGACGGTCGGGACGGATGGCTCGTCTGCCGGAGCTGTTTCGGCGGCATTGAGTACGATTTTCGATCTCCACTCTGCCAACTCCTTTTCAGCCTTCGGATCTCCGTATCGGTCATCCGTTGTCGTAAATTGCTCTTGCGGTCTGCGCGCATGCTTTTGATGAATCAGCTTTTTGAAGCGGGCATCGTTCTTTTTTGCATCAAGAGAATTTTTTTGAGGAGTATTCGGGTTCCGTCCCTTTTCCGAGTTGACAACGGAGGAGGATGGAGTGGGGGCACCCGTGTCGACGGAGGGCGGTACTATCGGTTCTCGACGTTGCTTGTTATCGTTTTTGTTTCCGCGATGTCCGCCGCGACGATGGTTGCGGTTTTTATTGGTTTTATTTCCTTCCGAGGGTGCGGAAGGATGAGGGGTACGATTGTTTTCATCCATAATATAGTTTCTATCCTTTCTTTTGCTTGTCGGACTGAAATGCGGTTTGATCCGATCGGAACGGCAGTGATGGTTATGTTACTGTAAGAAGCCGCAATTTACGAACATGGCTGTTAGAGTCAACCGCACATTGGCGTTGGAACGCAATCGGTCGATGGTTTCCAAAACATGATTGCAAAATGACAGCAATGTAGGTGTTGTAAAGTTGTATGCCAAAGTACAGGCTTCTGTCCTATCGGCAAAAAAGCAGAGTGGTGCGTGTTCGGTCTGTTTGCAAAGCAACAGATCGCGCAGACAGAGCAAAAATTCATTGCATTGCTCGATGAGATCCTCTCTTTTTTGCGGCAATCCGCCGAGAAAACGAATGGCCGATGCGCTGTTTCGCTTTTGCAAGGACAATCGGACAAACGCTCTTGCATTGGCGCGACGTTCGAGGATCGGTTGATGCAACTTTGGATCCAGTAGTGCGATTGCACGTCCGATGCTTCCGTCGGCAGTTGTCAGGATTTCGGAAAACGCATTCGGATCATTGTTTTGCAGTGTGACCGCACTTGGATGATTCTTTAACAAGTATTGACCGATCTGTTCCGTTGGAATGGGTTCGGTGCGCAAGGTCGGTGCGCGGCTGCGAACCGTTTCCAATAGGGTTGCCGTGGTTTCGCACAACAAAAGAAACAGGACATACGGCGGCGGTTCTTCCAATGTTAAAAGGAATGCGTTTTGCGCTTGAACCGTCATCAAATGTGCATCCTCGATTATATACAGTTTCACGGACAGATCATTCGGTGCGATGAAACAATCGTTGCGAATCTCCCGAATTGTTTCCACACCGAGCGTTGCTTTGTCGCCACGATTGACCGGGATTACGTCGGGAGAATTGCCGGAAAGAATTTTTTTACATGCGGCACAAGTTCCGCACGGAAGGGGGAAGGAGTCGTCCTGACGATGCTCGCAGGCAAGTGCAGCTGCAATTTCGGTTGCGATCTTATGTTTTCCGGAACCGCGTGCACCTTCCAACAAATAGGCGTGAGAAAGCGTTCCCGCCGTGATTTCCCGGCAGAGCCTTTGGCGTAACGACTCGTTGCCGACCAGATCCATCAAAGCTTGCCTCATTTTCGCCGATACCCCCATCGTATTTTGATTCAACCATGAAAAATCCATCGCTTTATATTATATCAGCTTTTTTTGTATTTGTCAAGACACAGGAATTTGTATTTTCGGATGTTTCATTCGGGTTTGCGATTTTTTGAAAAAACCACTTGACAAGTTTGGGCAAGTGTGATAAAATATGCAAAGCAATACGAGATGCTTACGTATTGCATACAAATTTTGAATGAGATGGGAAGGTGTTTTGGATGGATTTTTTGAAGACGCTTTGGCCGACGCCTTTTAAGGTCAAGCCGAAAGATTTGGGCTCGTTGTTGGTGCAATTGATCATTTTTTTGTTGATCTGTGCCGTGGTCGGATGGTTGATCGGCATTCTTTCCGGAATTGCGGTAATCGGCATCGTATTTGCTCTGATCGGTTCTTTGATGGAGCTGTACAGCGTAATCGGCATTGTATTGTGCATTTTGAAGTTTTTGGATGCGGTAAAATAAGGTGAACTTGTGAATCCGACCTATATTTTGAAAAAAATGAAAAACTTTCAAAAAAGCTATTGCAATTTGCAAAAAAATGTGGTAAAATAAGCAAAGTATATGGAGAAAGCTGTGCGCACCCTCTCAGGCGCCGCTTTGAAATATCAGTTACCAGTGTTTCAAATTTCAAAGGGAGGTGAACAACATGCCGAATATCAAATCAGCAAAGAAGAGAGTTAAGGTCATTCAGACCAAAACGATGCAGAACAAAATGTATCGCAGTGCGCTCAAAACGGAGATGAAAAAGTATGATGCCGCTCTGGCTTCCGGTGATATGGCAGCCGCACAGGCAGCTTACAAGTCTGCTGTGAAGAAGGTTGACCAGGCAGCCGCATACGGAATCATCCATAAGAATGCAGCAGCTCATAAGAAGAGCCAATTTACCAAAAAGCTTAATGCAATCAATCAATAAGCCGCGTGCGGGGAAGAAACCCATTCTTCAATACGGTTTGTAAGAAAAAGCAGTATGAAAACAACAGTTCATACTGCTTTTTCTTTGTGCGCGCTTTGAATTGTGAACGAAGGCGTGAAATGCGAATAGAATGATTGTATCGGCATTGAGATTCGGCTCTGTTTTGTGCGGAGGATGCCTTTGAAATAGTTTACAAATTATTCTTATTTTTTTGTGGTTTCCCCCTTGCATTTTGAAGTGGTTTATGATATAATCTTCACGCTGTATAACATGTTATACAATGTGTGCAGTGACATGGACGGAGGAGGAAGATGGCAAAAAAAGATTACGATTCGGAAGCTGTAAGCGCCAAGATTTTACACGAGGCGGCAAAAATGTTTTTAACGATCGGATATGATAAGACGACCGTTCGGAAAATTGCCGACGCAACGCAACTCAATTTGGGTTCTGTCATGTATGCGTTCAAGACCAAGGAGAACGTTGTTTGCGAACTTGTGACTTATGTTTTGGAAGGGCAGTTTGAATTCACCGAAAAATTATTGCAGGACAAAACGGACGATCAGATTCTGTTCTATGCGGCTGAAACGACGTTGCAACTGTACATGGCTGAGTCCAACGAGCATGTACGCAAACTGTACAACGTGGCGTATTCGTTGCCGAACTCGTCCGAAATTATCTATCACACGATCACGGGAAAATTGGAAAGGATCTTTCGGGATACTTTGCCGGAGTGGAAGACCAAAGATTTTTACGAGCGGGAAATCGCTTCGGCAGGCGTCATTCGAAACTATATGTCCGTACCGTGCGATATGTATTTTACCATGGACAGAAAAGTCAAGTCTTTTTTGGAAGCAACGTTTTTGTTGTACCGCGTGCCGGATGAAAAAATTCGGGAAGCGATTGCATTCGTTTCGCAATTTGATTTTGAAACATTGGCAAAAAGAGTGGTGAACGATCTGTTGACCTATCTTGAACAGCACGATCATCTATTGGCAAACGATTAACGATTAAAAAAGCGGTAGCCTTTCGGACAGTTGTCCCGTTGCCGCGGTTCTATCCTTTTTCAGAAGTCATCAGAACGGATCTTACTCCCAATTCGATGGCTTTTACCATATAAAAAATGAAAAGGAGTCATTTTATGAAAAGAAAGTTTACAACCGTATTTTTGGCTGTGCTTGTGTTGCTTTCCATAGCAATCGGATTGAGCGCATGCGGAACAAACCTGGATACGGAAGAGAAGATCGCAACGGTCGAAGAGCAAACAGCCTCGATCCAATCGTCCGTGAACGATCTGAAAGCGACCGATGTCAAACTGATCTCTTACATTGCCACGCTGGAAGGCAGTTTGAACACACTGCAAGAGGAAGCAGATGCTCTGGATGCGAGAATTGCGGCATTGGAGAACGATGCGTCGGCGTCGTCTCTCAAAACTTCATTGGAAGCTTTGAAGAACGAGACCACCTTACAAATCGCCGCGCTCAATACGAGCATCAACGCACTCAAAGCTAAGGATAACGAGCTGGCGGCAAAGATTGCCGATCTGGAGACCTTGGCGGAAACGCTTGCAAGCCGAGCGTGGACGGAGGCGACCTTTGCAACGCTGGAGCAGTACAAGAGCGTGCAGAGCGGTATTTCGTCGATCAAGGCAAGCATTGAGACGATCAATGCAAATATCGAAACGCTGAAAACGCAGACAAATGAGAAAATTGAATTTGTCCTCAACCAACTTTCAACATTTGCCGGCAAGGAAGAACTGGCACAAGAGGTTTCCGCGATCACAGCGGCTTACACGTCGGCGATCCAAACGGCACAGAACACGATCACCGAGGCATATACGCAGGAGATTCGTGACGCGATCAGCACCAGCGAATCCGGAATGAAAACGTGGGTTAACGAAAAGCTGGCACAGAATTATTACACCATGGCGCAGATCGACGCCGAGTTGAACGCATTGAAAACGACCGATTCCACCCTGTCTGCCGGCATTGAGGCGCAAAAGACGGCTTTGACCGCCGCGCAAAATGCCCTGACTGCGGCATATCAACAGGCAATCAAAGATGCCATCAATTCCTATGACGGCGAGATCAGAGCCGATATACAAAAGACGGTCGATCAGGCAAAGAGCGATTGCAATGCCAAGATCGAACAGATTCAACAAGCCCTCAATACGCTTTCCGACCGTGTGAGCAAGAACGAGAATGATATTCGGGATATTCTCGGAGAGATCGCAACGGTCGAGGAACAAATCACATCAATTACATCGTCCATTACCGATTTGAAGTCTGCCGATGCAAACCTGAAAAATTACATCGACACGTTGAAGAACAGCGTCCAATCGTTGGAGGATGAAGCCGACGCTCTGGACGCGAGAATTGCGGCATTGGAAAACGATCCTGCCGTTTCCGAACTCAGAAAATCGTTGAACGACCTGCGGGATCAGACCACAGCCGAGATTGCCGTTCTTCGCACGAGCATAGAGAACCTTACGGCGACGGACGAGAATTTGGCGAACAAGATCTCGACATTGGAGACATTGGTGGCAACGCTGGCAAGCAAAACGTGGACGGAAGCAACCTTTGCAACCTTGGAACAGTATCAAGCTTTGCAGAGCGAGCTGTCTTCTTTGAAGACTTCCGTTGCGACCATTGAGGGAAGTTTGAAGACATTCCAACAAGATGTCAACAGCAAGCTCGCTTCGATCAACGCAACGTTGACGGCGCTTGCCGAAAAGGATCAGGAACTTTCCGATCAAATCGCCAATGTCACCGCGGATTACATCGCGGCAATTCAAAAGGCAAGTAAAGACACCCAAACGGCATATACCGAACTCATTCGCGCACAGATTGCCACTTGCGAAGCCAATATGCAAACGTGGGTGAACGCGAAGTTGGCTGAAAGTTACTACACCATTGCCGAAATCGACGAAAAACTGCAAGCTTTGCGTGATCGGGATTCCGGGTTGCAGACGGCAATCGACAATCAGGCGGCGGCATTGGAGACCGCAAAGACGAATCTGACCAATGCTTACAAAGCCGCCATTATCGAAGCCATCAACGATTATGACGGCGCGATGACGACAAAATTCAATAACATCACATCGGAGTTTAACACAAAAATTGCGGCGATTGAGGCAACGATCACCAATCTGCAATCGCAAGTGACCGAAAATGCCAATCAGATCGCCGACATTCTCAGCCGGCTCAACCAGCTGGAGAAGGAAAATATCACTCTGAAGAATCAGATCAACTGCCTGAAGGGTCTTCACGTGTGGGATCTCGAACAAACGACGTATCAGTGGGCATCGTCCTTTGAAGTGTGTGAAGCGACATTCGTTTGTAAGCATTGCGGAACCACACA
This sequence comes from uncultured Ruminococcus sp., assembly GCA_964624685.1. Taxonomy (GTDB): domain Bacteria; phylum Bacillota; class Clostridia; order Oscillospirales; family CAG-272; genus UMGS1865. Next base: position 11,133 of record CAZUYA010000015.1, read on the forward strand.
GAAAAAGACATCCATCCATGTGGTGGATAATGATTTTGTAATCGCTGCCAGATTTGACACGTCAAATGCACTCGGCATTGCCAAGATTGACCTCAAAGATACAACAACCATGTCGGACGAAATGATCCAAGCGGCTGTTGCTTATATGGTCAACTACTATCTTGATCTGCCGGAGAGTGACGGTACGGTCAACATTACGCTCAAGCTTGCCTCCGATGCGGGACGCTCTGTGTTCAGTGCCATCGTCGCGGGGCTTGCAAACGCCCCGGACGGTTCGGTCAACCTGACGTTAAACGGGATGACGACAATTTTGGGAGGGGCTTTTTTAGACAATACCAAACTGAAGTCCGTGACACTTGGTGAGAGTTTGCAGAGTATTTTGCCCAGTGCATTCCAAGGTTGCACAAAACTTGTCACGGTCAAGCTGAACAGCGATGTCAATCTGGGCAAATACGCGTTCTATGGTTGTGAGTCGCTCAAGAGCATAACCACTCCGAACGGATTGACGAACGTCGACGATTATCTGTTCAAAAACTGCTATGCCTTGGAGAGCGTTACCATCGGGAACGGTGTGGCGAGCATCGGCAACAATGCGTTCGGAACGTGTAAGGCTTTGACGAGCGTGACCATTCCGAATTCCGTTACCGAAATTTGTGAATCTGCATTTTACGGTTGTGAAAAACTGGCAAGCATTACGATTCCGGACAGTGTGAAAGAGATTAAAACGAGTGCATTTCACTCTTGTTTCGCTTTGGCAAGCGTCCGGTTCGGCACGGGATTGCAGAGCATTGGCAGAGACGCTTTTTGCTCGTGTACGGCTTTGACGGAAGTGGACATTCCGAACAATGTGACGAGTATTGGTAGGAGTGCATTCTTTAATTGCGAAAAACTGTCGAGCGTTCGGTTGGGCACGAGTGTGACGGAGATTAGTTACGGTATGTTCCAATCATGCACAGCTCTGACGAGCGTCACGTTCAACGGCGATGTGACGAGCATCGGAGATGTGGCGTTTAGCGGTTGTGCGGCACTGACGACGCTTCCGCTCAAGGATGGTATGAAAACCATTGGTGAGAAAGCGTTTTCGGCGTCGGGGGTGATCAGCGTCACGATTCCGAACAGTGTTACAAGCATTGACAACGCTGCTTTCATGAACTGCAACGGATTGAAAACCGTTACGTTCGGAAGCGGTTTGAAGAGCATCGGCAATGAGGCATTCCAAAACTGCTCATCTTTGACGAGTATTACAATTCCTGCCAATGTGACAAGCATGGGCACCCGGACATTCTATAACTGCGAAGGATTGAAAACCGTTACGATTGAAAACGGTGTGAAGAAGATCGGTAATCAGGTGTTCTACCAATGTGAAGCCTTGGCGAGCATCACGATTCCGAACAGTGTCACGAGCATCGGCGAAATGGCGTTTAGCGCTTGTGTGTCTTTGGAGAGCGTCACGATTCCGAACAGTGTGACAAGTATCGGTAAGTGCGCGTTCAGCAGTTGTGCTTTGAAGAGCGTCACGATTCCGAACAGCGTCACGAGCCTCGGCGAGGAAGCATTTTACTATTGTACCGCACTGACGGATGTTACGGTCGGAGTGGGCGTGACAAGCATCGGATCCAATACATTTGCTTGGTGTACCGCGTTGACAAATGTGACGTTTTGCAGTGCTCTTACAAGCGTCCATTCGTCTGTGTTTAACAAATGCACGACCACGGACATTACCCTGACGTTGTACCCGGGACAAAAAATTTTGGCACAATCCGACGACGTGTGGACGGCGACGGAAAATACCATGACCGAAGGAACGACCAAATTCTGCAATATGGACTTCAAAGAGATCCTCTTCTTTGCACAGATCGACGCGAGCGCGATGAGCAAAGAGGCGTTCCAGACTGCCGTGAACGACGTGATTGCAAGCGGAGCCAAGAATCTCGGCATCACCTTTGCTTCCAATGCAGGCGGAATGAACGGGTTGCTTTCCGATTTGAATGCTCTGTTGAATGTTGAGAGTGTTGCCGACGGTTCCCTCAATCTGACAATCAACGGTGCCAAAGTCATTCCGGCAAGTGCGTTTGAGAAAAATACAAAATTGAAGAGCGTTACTTTAGGTAACAGTGTGACGGAACTCGGTGCTTTTGCATTTTACTGTTGCACGTCCCTGACAGATGTCACGATTCCGGACGGCGTGAAGGACATTTACAAATATACATTTTACCAATGTGAATCGTTGAAGACCGTTACCATCGGCAACAATGTGACGAGCATCGGCGACAATGCGTTTTACGGTTGCAAAGCCCTGACAAGTGTCACGCTCGGCAACGGTGTGACGAGCATCGGCGACAAGGCATTTTACAATTGCACGGCTTTGACGAGTATTACAATCCCGAACGGTGTGACAAGTATTGGCGATTCTGCGTTTAACGGTTGCACGGTTTTGACGAGTATTACGATCCCGAACAGCGTTACAAGCCTCGGTGAATATGCGTTTTATGCTTGTTCCAAAATGACGAGCGTAACGCTCGGTACCGGCGTGACGAGTATTGGCAGTTGTATGTTTTACGGATGTAAGTCGTTGACTGCCGTGAACATTCCGAACAGTGTTACAAGCATCGGCGACTATGCGTTTTACGGTTGTTCCGGAATGACGAGCGTGACGATCGGTACCGGTGTACAGAGCATCGGCAATCATGCGTTTGCCAAATGTTCGTCGTTGACCGACGTGCGCATTCCGGACAGCGTTACAAGCCTCGCCGATGCTGCGTTCGACGAATGCTTGGCACTCAAGACGGCTACCATCGGCAATGGTGTTACAACCCTCCCGCAAATGCTGTTTTACTCTTGCAACGCTTTGACGACCGTCACGGTTGGGACGGGCGTGACGACCATCGAAAACTCGGCATTCGGTATGTGTACCGCTTTGCAGAACGTAACGTTCGGAAATGCGTTGACGAGCGTGCACGAGACGGCGTTTGCTACTTGTAATTGCTCGGAGATCACTTTGAAGCTTACCTCGGGGCAAAAGATATTGGCTGTCGCTTCCGGCTCAACATACACCGTGACGGCGAACGGCTGGGCAGGCGGAAACGATTTCTGCGGCAATACGTTCAAAGAAATTATCATTGGTGTAGAGATCGACGCCACCGCGATGAGTGACGAGGATCTTTTGATCGCTGTGAGGGAGGCGGTTGCGGGCGGATGTACGCACCTGTCCATCCACCTTGCCTCCGACGCCGGTTCCTCGACTTTTTCGAGAATCGACAGCGCGTTGCAAGATGAGAGTGTACAGGACGGTTCGATCAACCTGACGATCACGGGGGCTTCGACAATCCCGCAGCAGGCATTTGGTGGAAATAACAAACTGAAGACTGTTTTCCTTGGGGATAGCGTGAAGAAGATCGCGAATGAAGCTTTCTATCAATGTAATCACTTGGTGCAGATTACGTTGAGCAATCAATTGGAGAGCATCGGCGATAATGTGTTCTACCAATGCAAAGCCTTGACGGGCATCACCATTCCGAACAGCGTTACAAGCATCGGCGACGCTGCGTTTAACGGTTGTTCCGCACTGGAGAGCATCAAGATCGGAACGGGTGTGACGAGCATCGGCGAAAATGCGTTTTCCTCGTGCACATCCCTGACGAGCGTTGTGATTCCGGACAGCGTTACAAGTTTGCCTATATATGTATTTTCCGATTGTACAGCCTTAACAAGCGTCCAAATCGGCAGTGGCGTGACGAGCATTGCTATGGGGGCATTCCTAAGATGTACAAAGTTGGCGAGTGTAACAATTCCGAACAGCGTCACGAGCATTGAAAAACGGGTGTTTGAAAGTTGCAGTGCATTGCAGACCGTGACAATCGGAACGGGTGTGGCAAGCATCGGTGAAATAGCGTTTAAGGATTGTGCAGCCTTGACGGGCATTGCAATTCCGAACAATGTCACGAGCATCGGTCAAAGGGCGTTCGAAAATTGCTACGCATTGCAGACCGTGACAATCGGAACGGGCTTGACGAGCATCGGTAACTATCTGTTTAACAGTTGCGAAGCTTTGAAGAGCGTCACAATTCCGAACAATGTCACGAGCATCGGCAATTTTGCGTTTGCAAATTGCAGTGCACTGCAGACCGTGACCATCGGCACGGGTGTCACAAGCATTGGTGAAAATGCATTTGCCCGTACCGCACTGACGAGCTTGAATATCCCGGAAAATGTCACAAGCATCGGTTCCGCTGCGTTTAACACTTGTACCGCACTGACGAGCATGGAGATCGGCAGCGGCATTACGAGCCTTGGCGAGTCTGTGTTTAGCAATTGTAAGGCATTGACAAGCGTCACGTTCCACGGTTCCATTACAAGCATCCATTCTACTGCATATATCAATTGGAATTACTCCGAAATTACGCTGATGCTTGTCGGCGGACAAAAGGAAATGACATTGAATGACGGCACGTGGATTGCGACGGAGAACGATCTGACCGGCGGTACCACCGAATTTTGCGGTCGAACGTTCAAGGAGATTCTTATCGCTCCTACAACAATTGACGCCGGCACGATGAATGCGAATGAAATCGGAACTGCCGTAAGCAACGCGATGGCGGACGGATGTACGTATTTGACCATTCATTTGGCATCCAATGCCGGTCAAGGGGCTTTGAAAGCACTCAACGAGGCACTGCAAGTCCAAGGAGTTGCCGACGGTTCGATCCACCTGACCATTACGGGAATTGAGACGATTTCTTCTGAGGCATTCAGCGGAAATACCAAACTGAAGACCGTGACCATCGGCGATGGGGTGAAGAGCATCGGTGAGAGTGCATTCAAGTATTGTTCCAATCTGAACAGCATCACCATTTCGAACAGTGTGACTTTTATCGGTGAGCAGACATTCTACGAGTGTACTTCGCTGAAGAGCGTCGAGCTTCCGAACGGTATTACGACTCTTGAAGAGTACATGTTTTATGAGTGTAAAGCTTTGGAAAGCGTGAAGATTCCGAACGGTGTTACAAGCATCGGCGATTGTGCGTTTGGCGAGTGTAAGACATTGAAAACGATTGACATTCCGGCAAGCGTTACAAGTTTCGGTCGCACTCCGTTTACAGGATGTGGATCCTTGACGACCATCGCGATCCCGAACGGCGTTACGAGTATCGGAGACAGTCTGTTTTACAATTGTAAAGCTTTGGAGAGCGTGACGATTCCGAACAGTGTTACAAGCATCGGCGAAGATGCGTTTGAAGGTTGTGCCGCTTTGAAAGGAATCACCATTCCGAACAGCGTCACAAGCATCGGCAAGGACGCATTCAAAACATGTACCTCTTTGACGAGCATCACGCTCCCGACCGGCATTACGAGCCTTCCTTCATATCTATTCAAAGATTGTACCGCTTTGGAGAGCGTGACGATTCAAAGTGACATCACGAGCATCGGTAATTATGTGTTTTCCGGCTGTTCCAAGTTGAGTCATGTGGATCTTCCGAACACCGTGACAAGTATTGGGAATGGCGCGTTCTATAAATGTGTCGCTTTGACGGATATTACGCTTTCAAACAAGATTACAAGCATCGGTGAATATATGTTCTACGGTTGCAAAGCCTTGACGAGCATCACGATTCCGAGCAGTGTTACGAGCATCGGTGAGGTTGCATTCTGCTGGTGTTCCCAATTGAACAATGTGGTCATTCCGGATAGCGTGACAAGCCTGGGGAAAAGCGCGTTCAGCAGCTGTGCCGCTTTGACGAACATTACGATTTCAAACCAGATCACAAGCATCGAAGACGGTACGTTCAATGGTTGCGATTCCTTGAAGAGCATCACGATTCCGAGTAGCGTTACCAGCATCGGTTACTATGCGTTTGGTTGGAGTGAAGCTTTGGAGGAAATTACGTTCGGCGGTGCCCTTACAAGTCTGGATGAAAAGGCACTTTTCGGCTTAACAACCGAAAATATCACGTTGACGGTTGCCAACGGACAAAAGGTGATGACATTGAGCGACGGCACGTGGGTTGCGACGGAGAACGCTCTGACCAGCGGTACCGAATTTTGCGGTCAAACGTTCAAGGAAATCATTGTAGCAAATTGACCGGAATTGCATGAACGATCGTTGCATCCTTGCAGTTTGGCTTTGATACAATGTAAAATCCAATATTTTTCGGGCGGCTTGCATGCAAGCCGCCCGATCCGTTTGTGCGAGGTGTGCATTTATGGAATTTTCAAAATCTTTTATGGATTTTTCATGGTATTTTCGTTTTGAATGTAGTACAATATAGTCGGAATGACGAGGAACGGAAAGGAGATCGGATAAAAATGGAACGAATTTGGAGCTATTTCATTCAATTGGGCAGCAATATGTGGCGGGACAAGTTGTCCAAACCGGATTTTCACGGTCCGCTGCAAACGCAGGCAACGGGGCAGTATCAAAAGACGATGTTGACGGAGCGTGATGTTTGGCGGCACGTCATTGATTTTTTGCCTTTCTGCGGGATCAACACGGTCGTCATTGATATTGGGGAAGGGTTGCAATATGAAACGCATCCGGAACTGTCCGTTCCCGGTGCATGGACGCGCGAGGAATTGCGTGCCGAACTTGCACGGATGCGCGGGATGGGTTTGGAACCGGTTCCGAAGTTGAATTTTTCGGCATGTCACGATACGTGGTTGGGCGAATATGCCAACATGAAATCGACTGCAAAATATTACGAGGTGACGCGCGAGCTGATTGATGAGGTGTGTGAGTTGTTCGATGCTCCGCGCCTGTTTCACGTCGGTATGGATGAGGAGGACGTCCCCAATCATCGCAAGGGAATGACGATCATCCGTTGCAATGACTTGTGGTATCACGATCTGTATTATTTTGCCGATTGCGTGGAGAAGCACGGTGCGCGTCCGTGGGTGTGGAGTGACTATTATCGGGCGCATTCCGATACTTTTGCGCAAAAGATGCCAAAAGATTACATTCAGTCCGAATGCTGTTACGAGCGATTCCTTCCGCGCGATGCGAACGGATGTTTTGCCTATCCCGGATTGCGCTCTCTCGTGGAGTTGTCGCGCTTGGGGTACGATCAAATTCCGACCGCCTCGACCTGGGCGTGCCATCAGAATCTTGCGCAAACGGTTCTGCTTTTTGAGAACGAGGGGTTGACGGACGAGCATTTGTTGGGATTTTTGGATGCACCGTGGCAAATGACGGAAAAAACGAATCTTTATACGTTGTTGGATGATGCCTATCGGATGAAGTATGCCAAAGAGATGTTTGAGCGGCATTTTCCGAATTTGTAACAGGGGGAAGTCTTTATGCAACAAAGATGGTGCTATTTTATTCAATTGGGGAGCAACATGTGGCGGGACAAGTGGTCAAAGCCGGACTTCCGCGGGCCCGTGCAGACGCAAGTGACCGGACAGTACTTTGATACCATGCAGACCGATCGTGCCGTTTGGCGGCGTGTCATTGATTTTTTGCCTTCCTGCGGGATCAACACGGTCGTCATTGACATTGGGGAAGGGATGCAATATGAAACCCATCCGGAACTGTCCGTTCCGGGGGCGTGGTCTCATGAAGAATTGCGTGCCGAACTGGCACGGATGCGCAAAATGGGATTGGAACCGATTCCAAAGTTGAATTTTTCTGCTTGCCATGATACATGGCTCAGGGAATATGCTTGGATGAAGGGAACCTCGACCTATTATACGGTCGTCCAGGATCTGATTGATGAGGTTTGCCGTGTGTTTGATTGTCCGAGCCTGTTTCACATTGGTATGGATGAGGAGGACATTCCCAATCATCGCAAGGGTATGACGATCATTCGTTGTAACGATTTGTGGTGCCATGACCTGTATTACTACATGGATTGTGTGGAAAAAAACGGTGCGCGCCCGTGGATCTGGGGCGACTTTTATTGGGCGCATGAGGATGTGTTCGTTCAAAAAATTCCGAAGGAATGCCTCATCTCCAACTGGTGGTACGAGCGTTTGATTGTAAATGAGGACGGGACGTTCACTTCGAAACGGGAGATGGATACCTATGCGGCACTTGCGGATTGCGGATATGACCAGATTCCGACAGCCAGCACGTGGGCGTGCCATCAAAACATTGCGCAAACGGTATTGTTTTTCCATGAAAAAGGCATTGTCAACGAGCGATTGAAAGGATTTATGGTAGCTCCATGGGCAAAAACGATTTCTTTGAATCTTTATACTTTGTTGAATGATGCCCATCGGTTAAAATATGCGAAAGACTTGTTTGAACGTTTGGAGTCGGAACACGTCCGACAGGATGAAAACACGGAAAGGGTAGGAAATAAATAATGAAACGTATTTGGAGTTATACCATTCAATTGGGATTCAATATGTGGCGTGACGAAACGTCCGAACCGGAGAATAACGGAGAGTTTCAATGCCAATCCACCGGACATTATCAAAAAGAATTGCTGACCGATCGTGCCATATGGCGTCGCGTGGTGGATCAATTGCCCGATTTCAATATCAATCTGTTGGTGATTGATCTGGGAGAGGGAGTGCAATATAAGAGCCATCCGGAACTTGCCGTTCCGGGGGCATGGACGACGGCAGAATTAAAAGAAGAATTGGCACATGTGCGCGCTTTGGGCATGGAGCCGATTCCGATGCTGAATTTTTCTTCCTATCATGACGCTTGGTTGCGGGAATACGGCAGAATGAAAGGCACCGAGACATATCGGAAGGTTGTCTCCGATTTGATCGACGAGGTGAGCGAGTTGTTCGATCATCCGCGCTTCTTCCATTTGGGCATGAACGACGAGTATTTGTTGGATCCGACTCATGCGCGGTTATGGTGGCAGGATTCTTATACCAAGGCAAACGTTGCTCCTCGTACCGAGGAGGCATGGTGGAAGGATCTGCACGACTATATTGCCTGTGTGGAAAAGAACGGCGCACGTCCGTGGATTTACGGGGATTATTACTATGATCATCCGGACGGTTGGGCAGAGCGATTGCCCAAGAGTTGCGTGATCTCCCATTGCTGGTTTGAACGCATTGTGTTGAATGAACGCGGCGAGTATCCCAAGAGACGGACATACGAGGCGTGCCGTGAGACCTATGAGATGGGATATGACCAAATCCCGACGGGAAGCGATTGGACATCTCAACAAAACATGGCGCAGTTTGTCTATCTTTACATAGAACATGGGTATGTCAACGAACATTTGTTGGGATTCAACACCTGCCCCTTGCAGGCAACAGTGGATATTAACTACTATTCCTTGTTGAACAATGCCCATCGGTTGAATTTGGCAAGAGAAATGTTTACGGAGCAATATCCGGAGCAGTAAAGCGATCCCGTATGGATGGAACCGACTGCTTGCAAAAACGACAGAATCCATCCGTAAAAAGGACGGTGCCTGAGATCCGAAGCCGAATCGGTTCGGAATCAAGGCACCGTCCTTTCGCTTGTGAGGCATCGCACGGGGGATTCTCCTGTTTGTTTGCGGTAGGCGCGGTAAAATGACGAATAGTCCTTGTACCCCAGTTTTGCTGCAACGGCGGTGGCATTGTTTCCGTCGTGGAGCAACTGTTTGGCAAGAGCCATGCGCTTGGTGTTGAAATAGGTAAAGATGGATGCACCGGTTTGATTGTGAAATAAGCGGCAAAGGTGGTATTTGCTGACGAAAAACTCTTTGGCGATGGTATCCAACGAAAGCTCTTCGGTTAGGTGCAGGTTCAAATATTCAATGATGCGGCGTACTGTTCCGCTGTCTTCGGTATCCGGCGGAATCGAGTGTTCGTGTGTTAAGAGTAACAGAATTTGCGAAAGGGTACTGCAAAGCAGAATGTTGTTTTCCGGATGGGCGGAACGAGTTTCGTCGGAAAAATCTTCCAGCACCCGTAAAATATCAAACGAGGCGCGCACAGGAGTATCGGTAGATTGCAAAGAAAAATAGGTTCCGCTTTTTTGATGCAACAAAGACAATTCTTTGACGGTGTCCGGCAGTATCGCTTTGTCAAAATGGATCACAATGCGTTCATAAGTGCGATTGCCGTTGGGGTAGACGTAATGATATTCGTAGGGGGGGACCAAAAACAGTGCATGCGGATGGATCGGATATTCAATGCCTTCCACAATGTATTTTCCGCTTCCCTGCAAGATGTAGAGCAATTCGTAAAAATCGTGGCAATGTTGTTCAAACGTAATCAAATCGGGCATTTGATTTGTGTTGTGTGTGTATTCTATGCTTAAATTCTTTTCAAAAATATGGTTGGGGTTCATGTGATCCCTCCTTTTTCCATATTATACACCAAAACAGCAAGATTTGCAATGTATTTTGCAAAAAAAACAATAGACTTTTTGAGAAAAAATTGTTATAATGATGATGTATCTTTATGAGCGGCATACGGATGCCGTTTGCGTTACACAGAAAGGATGATAAACTTATGAAAATCGGCGCACAATTGTATTCTTTGCGCACTTTTGCGCAAACTCCGGAGGACTTAAAGGAGACGTTACTCAAACTGAAAAAGATGGGTTACCAAAATGCACAGTTTTCCGGTGTTGCTTATATGGAGCCGGAAGTTTGGGCGAATATTTCCAAGGAAACGGGCATGGAGATCGTTTGCACTCACAATTCTCTTGATCGCATCGTGAACGATACCGAACGATTGATTGAGGAACACAAGATCTTCGGTTGTTCCGTTATCGGCATCGGCAGTATGCCGAACGAATATCGCGGAACGCTTGCCGGTCTGGAAGCATTTTTGGATGTGATGGAAGCTCCCGTTAAAAAAATTGAGGCGGCGGGCTTGCATTTTGCATATCACAATCATCATTTCGAGTTTGCACCTTTTTCGGATGCAGAAGGTTGTGCAATGGATCTGATGATCGAGCGTTGCCCCACGTGGCATTTCATTTTGGATACCGGTTGGGTGAATTTTGCCGGCAAAAATGTGGTTGAATACATTGAGCGAATCGGCGGTGAACGGTTGCGTGATGTTCACTTTAAGGAATTTAAGACCAACGATATGAGTACGATCTGTCCGTGCGGCGAAGGATTTTCCGATTTTCCGACTATCATTGCCGCTTGTCAAAAGGTTGGTGTTCAGCATGTTTTGGTCGAGCAGGACAACGCACCGGAAAAACCGGATCCGTTCAATGAAATGCAGAGAAGTATTGAGTATCTGTTGCCGTTGATGCCCAAGAATAATTGAGATTTGAAATCGAATTCAATACCAGAAAATAACAGAAAAGAGGATTTTGAACATGGCAAAGTTTTTGATTTCCGCATTTGCGGATGAATCGAGTGAAAGCTTGGAGGGGCAGATTGCTGCCCTGAAAAGAAACGGCTTATCTTGCATTGAGCCGAGAAATATGAACGGCGGTCCCGTTTTGAAAAAGACCGACGAGGAATTGAAGGAGATTCGTCGCCAATTGGATGCGGCGGGAATTACGGTACCTTCGTTCGGTTCTCCCATCGGAAAATATCAGATTACCGATGATTTTGAGCCGCATTTGGCTGATTTCCGTCGTGCATTGGAAGTTTGTAAGTTGTTGGGAACCAAGCGGATGCGGATGTTCAGTTTCTATGTTCCGCAGGATCAATTGGCGACTTATCGCGATGAAGTGATGCGTCGTCTGAATGTGATGTTAGAGGAAGCAAAGGCAGCCGGGATTCTGTTGTGCCATGAAAATGAAGGCAAGATTTACGGTGAGAGTCCGGAGGGCGTGGAAGACCTTTTGAAGACGTTGCCGGAATTGCGCGGAATATACGATCCCGCAAACTTTGTACACAGCCAGCACGATGCTGTAAAGGGATTGGAAGTAACGCTTCCCAATTTTGAATACATGCATGTGAAAGATTGCCTCTATGAGGGCAGTGTGATTGTTCCCGCCGGTGCAGGAGAAGGTCATGTCAAGGAGGCTCTGGAGAAGATTGATCAATTATTTGACGGTGAAGTTGTTTTGACGGTGGAGCCGCACTTGTTTACTTCCGAGTCCTACAAGAAATTTGACGGAAAAGAATTGAAGCATAAATTTGTATTTGAGACATCGGAAGAAGCATTCGACTATGCGGTGAATGCGTTGAAGAAGATGTTGGCTGAAATCGGACATCCGATTACAGACGGTCGCGGTTGATGTGACCGCGTATCATGACAAAATGTGTGTGTTGTTCCTTTTTTGAAGTAATTTTTGCCATATCATTCGGTTGAACTTACCGGAAACGGTAAGCTCCTACCGGATGTGCAATGAAATGATTATATTGATAAGGGGTAAATGAAAATGGAAAAAGTCAGATTCGGTATTATCGGTGTCGGAAATATGGGTTCCGGACATTCCAAAAATTTGTTGGAAGGAAAGATCGAAAACGGAGTTTTGACCGCAATATGCGATCTTAAAGATAGCAAGTTAGAGGCAATCAAGGCTCTTCCGGGGGCTGAAAATGTTGCCACGTTCAAAGATTATAAGGAAATGTTGCACAGCGGTCTGATTGATGTTGTGATCGTTGCGGTTCCGCACTATTTCCATCCGCCGATGGTTATTGACGCACTCAATGCGGGACTTCATGCCATCAGCGAAAAACCTGCGGGCGTCTATACGAAGCAGGTCAAGGAGATGATCGCGGTTGCCGAAAAGTCGGATAAACTCTTCGGCATGATGTTTAATCAGAGAACCAACTGCTTGTACCGTAAAATGCGCGAGATGGTACAAAACGGCGAGGTCGGTGACATTAAACGTGTCAACTGGATCATTACCGATTGGTATCGTCCGCAGGATTACTATGATTCCGGAGATTGGCGTGCAACCTGGAGAGGAGAAGGCGGCGGCGTATTGTTCAATCAGTGCCCGCATCAGTTGGATCTGTTGCAGTGGATTGTCGGGATGATGCCGAATAAGATGCAGGCACACTGCCACTTCGGTAAATGGCATGATATTGAAGTTGAAGATGATGTAACGGCATATATGGAGTTTCCGAACGGTGCAACCGGCGTGTTTGTTACCACGACCGCCGATGCTCCCGGTACCAATCGCTTTGAAATTACGGGTACGCGCGGACGTTTGGTTTGCGAGAACGGACAACTGATCTTTGATAAGTTGGAAATCGACGAGCGCGAACATTGCAAGACCGCAAAGGGATTTGCAACACCGAAATGCGAGCGCGGAATCACAGTGGAGACCGACGGAAAGAATGAACAGCATGTGGGCATTCTGAACAATTTTGCCAATGCGGTTCTCGGATTGGAGCCGCTGTTTGTCAATGGCGTGGAAGGAATCAACGGTGTCGAACTGATGGATTCCATGATGCTTTCTCAATGGTTGGGACACGAGGTTGCACTGCCGATCGACGATGATCTGTATTTGGCTGAATTGAGCAAGCGGATCGCGACCGGACGCACCAAAGAGGGAGTTGCCGATGTGGTGTTGAATACGGAAGGTACCTACGGCTCGAAATAAAAACCGAAAAGAGAGGCTGATAATGATGAAAGCTCTTCGTGTTGCAGTCATTGGTTGCGGTGCTATTTCCGGCAATCATATCAACGGAATTTTAACTGCCGGACAAACGATCTGTGCACTTTGCGATATTGTTCCGGAGCATGCGCGGGACAGTGCTGAAAAATATCACTTGGACAATGTTCCGATCTATACCGATTATGTGGAGATGTTGGAACAGGAAAAACCGGATTCCGTGCATATTTGTACGCCGCACTATCTTCATGCCCCCATGTGTGTGGAAGCATTGCAACGGAATATCAACGTTCTTTGCGAAAAGCCGCTTTCAATCAATATGGATCAATTGCATGCCGTATTGCAGGCGGAGCGTGAGAGTACGGCTCAATTGGGCGTTTGCCAACAGAATCGGTTTGAGAAAAACATGATCTGGTTGGAGGATTACATTCGAGCGCATGGAATCCGTTCGGCATTTGGGATTGTGAACTGGAAGCGGGATGAAGCCTACTATCGTTCCGGTCCTTGGCGCGGTACGATTTTGGAGGAGGGCGGAGGTGTTATGATCAATCAAGCACTGCATACATTGGATCTGCTTCAAAAGATTTGCGATATGCCGACGCATGTAACCGCCCATATCTTCAATGATTTTCACAAGGATTATATCGAAGTGGAAGACACGGCTGTAGCGCATTTTGAACGTGCCGACGGAGTGCGGTATCATTTCTATGCGACGACCAATGCCACAGGCGATATGCCGGTGCAATTGCAATTTGTAACCGATGATAACAAAAAGGTGTTTGCCACCAATAATATCATTACCGTTGACGATCAATTGGTTTCGGTTTCCGATTCCACATCTGCTCAAAATCCCAATATGGTCGGAAAAGCCGTGTGGGGAACGGGACATGCCGTTCTGATCAATGAGTTTTACCGTTGCGTGCGGGAAGGCGAACAATTCCGCATTTCCGGCGCGGAGGGGGCAAAGGTCGTTCAATTGATCCTTTCCATGTATCATTCACATGGAAACCGCATCAAAACATTGTGTTAAATCCATCTTCCAATGAAAGGAACAAAAAATAATGAAAGAATTTTTCGGAGACCGTTTGTTGCTAAATACGCCCGCGGCGGAGGCTCTGTACCAAGAAGTAAAAGATTTGCCGATCATTGATTATCATTGCCACCTGAATGAAAATGAGTTGCGAAATAATCATCGCTTCGAGAATTTGGGCGAACTTTGGTTGGCTGGTGATCACTATAAGTGGAGAGCGATGCGTCTGTGCGGCGTGGATGAAAAATACATCACGGGTGATGCCGATTATTATGAAAAATATTTGAAATATGCAGAGATCTTCCCGTTGCTCTGCGGCGGTCCTTTGTATTATTGGACACAATTGGAATTGAAGCTGTTGTTTGGCATTACCGATCCGCTGTGTTCCGAAAATGCCGAGAAAATCTGGAAGACTGCAAATGAGGTTCTCAAAACCTTGGATGCTGCGGCAATTCTCAAACAATTCCATGTGGAATATGTTGCAACCACGGATGATCCCACATCGGAACTTTCTGCACACGGTATGTGTGGGCAGACCAACGTATGTCCCACTTTCCGTCCGGATTTCGTTTTGAATATGGACGAGGCGGCAATTGCGAGATTGGAAGGTGCCGTCGGGTTCTCGTTGAAGAGTTTGCAGGATGTCAAAACGGCTTTGGAGCAACGATTGAACTACTTCCTGTCGAAGGGTTGTTGTATTGCCGACCACGGAATGGATTTTCTTCCGACAGAAGATTGTGGCGAAGCATGTGCGCAGGAACTGTTTGCACGTCGGTCGGAATTGACTTTTGACGAAAAGCAAAAACTGTTCTCGCACTTGATGTATTTCATGGCAGGCTTGTATGCCAAAAACGGTATGGTGATGCAAATGCACTTTGCAACATTCCGCAATGTCAACGGTGCGATGTTCAAGCGGTGCGGACGGGATTCCGGATTTGATATTATGCGCGGAACAGTGGATACCGATCGCCTCATTCCGTTCTTTGATACCTTGGCGCAAAGAGACGCCCTTCCCAAAACCGTGCTGTATTCTTTGAATCCTGCCTGTGTTCCCGCGTTGGCAACTTTGTCCGGCGCGTTTCCGAATGTTCGCATTGGCGCAGCATGGTGGTTCAGTGATACGGTGGAAGGAATCCGCCGACAATTGGAAACGGTTGCTGAATATGCCGCGCTTGGAACCAATCTCGGCATGTTAACGGATAGCCGCTCTCTTGCAAGTTATGTTCGGTTTGACTTTTTCCGCCGTATTTTGGCAGACATGGTCGGTGGCTATGTGGAAAGAGGAGAATACGATCTGGCGAGTGCGAAAAAGTTGATGTACGCCGTTTGTTACGGAAACGTGAAAGCTTTTTTGAATTTATAATTATAATTGATTAAAGAAAGGATACTACCAATATGAAAATGACATTTCGCTGGTATGGCGAAAAAGACAGCATTCCGTTGTCTTATATTCGTCAGATTCCCGGAATGAGCGGCGTTGTTACCGCCGTGTATGAAGTTCCCGTTGGTGAAGTTTGGGAATTGGATAAAATTTTACACCTCAAGTCGCTGTGTGATGCGCAAGGCTTGGAAATGGAAGTGATTGAAAGCGTCCCCGTTCATGAGGATATTAAATTGGGACGTCCGACCAGAGATCGCTATATTTCCAATTACGCCACAACCATTCGTAACCTCGGCAAAGCGGGTGTAAAGTGCATTTGCTACAATTTTATGCCTGTATTTGACTGGTTGCGGACCAATTTGCATACCGAGGCGAAAGATGGTTCCAACTCTTTGTCCTATAATCATGCTGAATTGATGCAACTGGATCCGCATAATCTGCACCTTCCGGGCTGGGATGAAAGCTATACTTCCGATGAATTGAATACGTTGTTGGATGCTTATAGCGGTATGAGTCATGAAAAATTGTTTGAAAATTTAGTTTACTTCCTCAACGGAATCATGCCCGCATGTGATGAGGCAGGGATCAATATGGCGATTCATCCGGATGATCCGCCGTGGGATATGTTCGGGTTGCCCCGTATCATCACCGGTATGGACAGCTATCGCAAACTGTTTGCGGCTGTACCGAATCCGCACAACGGGATCACGCTTTGTACCGGATCTCTCGGTGCAGGTCGCAATAACGACATGGTGAGTATGGCTTCGGAGCTGGCTTCCAGATCGTATTTTGTGCATTTGCGTCAGATTCAATATTCCGGCGAATTGGATTTCTGTGAGAGCGGACATTTGACCGCAACGGGAAGTCTGGATATGTACGGAATTGTCAAGGCACTGGTTGAGGCTGGCTTTGACGGCTATGTACGTCCCGACCATGGACGAAACATTTGGGGCGAGGACGGAAAACCCGGTTACGGACTTTATGACCGTGCGCTTGGGGCAACCTATCTTTACGGGTTGTTCGAAGCGATCGAAAAAGATTTGAAGAAATAATAAAGGAGAGTTCGGATATGAAATTACCGTATCAAATCGACTTGTCCGATAAGGTGGTTGTTGTCACCGGTGCGGGCGGTGTTCTGATGAGCGAATTTGCACGCGCTTTGGCGGCATGCGGCGCAAAAGTGGCTTTATTGGATATCAATGAAAAAGCGGCACAGGAAGTTGCTGCTTCCATAGGTGAGAATGCTTTGGCAATCGGAACCAATTGCTTGGAAAAAGACAGCATTTTGGCAGCGCGTGACTTGGTGCACGAAAAATTCGGAAAGGTGAATTTTTTGATCAACGGTGCCGGCGGAAACAATCCGCGTGCGTCCAGTGATAATGAGTATATGACACCCGATCTGGAAGGCGCAAAGACCTTCTTTGATTTGGAAGAAAGCGGATTGAAATTCGTTTTTGACCTGAATATTACATCGGCATTTTTGGTAACGCAGGCATTTGCACAGGATATGGTCAAGACAGGAGGAAATATTATCAATATTTCTTCGATGAACGCATTCCGTCCTTTGACCAAGATTCCCGCATACAGTGCAGCCAAAGCCGGAATTTCTAACTTTACGCAGTGGTTGGCAGTTCACTTTGCACCTTGCGGCATTCGTGTGAATGCGATTGCACCCGGATTTTTTGTGACCAATCAGAACCGTTCGCTCCTCTTCAATGAGGATGGAACACCGACCGCACGGACGGGTAAGATTCTGGGCGGAACTCCGCAAAAGAGATTCGGTGAGGTTTCCGATCTGATCGGAACTTTATTGTGGTTGGCAAGTGATGAGGCAAGCGGATTTGTTACCGGCGTCATTGTGCCCGTTGACGGCGGCTTCAATGCTTACAGCGGTGTTTGATTGACAACATTTTTGAAAGATTAGCAAAATCAGCGCGGCAAATGCGATTTTCGCATTTGCCGCGCTGATTTTATATTGTTTTGTTTGCAAAATTCCGATTTGATCGTTTACTGCAACATTAAGTTACAGATCAAATCGCTGACCTCAGCCGGATTTTCAATCGAAAGACCGCTGACCATGCGAGCTTGCGCATAAAGGACCTTGCTGTATTGCTTTAATTTTTCCGGATCGGATTCGGATAAGGATTTCAGTTTATCGGCAATCGGATGATTGCGATTGATCTCCAATACCAGTTCCGCTTTGACTCGGTTTTCTTCATTGCCGGGCGTTTTGTTCAAGACTTTTTCCATATTTGCCGAGACGGCACCTTCGCTGGAGAGGCAAGCGGCATGTTTTTGCAATGTATTGGTGAAGCGGACTGCATGTACACTGTCGCCCAGAGCCTCCCGAATGATGTCAAACAAAGCTTTGGATGCTTCATTTTCGGCTTTCAAGCTTTCTTTTTCCTCGTCGCTTGCCAGATCCAAATCATCTTTGCAAACGTTGGAAAATTCCTTTTCGGCATAGGTACGGAGGATCTGCAGTGCAAATTCATCCACATCTTCGGTTAGGTACAGAACTTCAAATCCGTGGGCGATGACCGATTCCACTTGCGGTAAGAGTGAAATTTTTTCCACGCTTTCTCCGGAAGCGAAATAGATTTTTTTCTGGTCCTCTTTCATGCGGGCAACGTATTCCTTCAACGTGACCGGTTTTCCTTCATTGGAAGAACGGAACAGGATCAAATCTTGCAGAATGTCCTTGTGCATTCCGTAGTCGCTGTAGATTCCCCATTTTAATTGTGCGCCAAAGGCAGCATAAAATTTTTCATAGGTTTCACGATCGTTTTCCAACAGTTTGGTAAGTTCGCCGGCAATTTTCTTTTCGACTGCTTTTGCGATACTCTTTAGCTGGCGGTCGTGTTGGAGCATCTCGCGCGAAATATTGAGGGAGAGATCAGAGCTGTCCACCAAACCGCGTACAAAACTGAAATAATCGGGCAGAAGATCTTTGCATTTTTCCATGATCAACACACCGCCGGAATACAATTGCAAACCTTTTTCATAATCGCGGCTATAGTAATCATAGGGGGCATGAGATGGGATAAAGAGCAATGCCTCAAAGTTGGAGACACCTTCGGTCTTTTGACGAATGACTTTCAAAGGTGCTTCCCAGTCGTAAAATTTTTCACGGTAAAAGCTGTTGTAATCTTCTTCGGTGACTTCGGAAGGGGATTTTTTCCAAAGCGGGATCATGCTGTTCAGCGTTTCGTCTTCGGTAACGGTTTCAAATTCTTCGTTGTTATCCTCTTTCGGATGTTGCGTTTCCGTCAGCATACGAATGGGGTAACGAATATAATCGCTGTATTTTTTTACCAGAGAGCGGATACGGTATTCATCCAGATAATCACTGTATTTTTCATCTTCGGTATCTGCTTTCAAAAATAATGTGATAACTGTTCCCACATTTTCTTTTTCGCAAGGTTCGACCGTATAGCCATCCGCACCTTCGGATTCCCAACGGTATGCTTCCTCCGAACCGTGGGCGCGTGTTTCCACGACGATGCGATCGGCTACCATGAATGCCGAATAAAAACCGACGCCGAATTGACCGATAATATCGATCTGTTCGTTATCGCTGTGTTCGGGATCATTCTTGAAATCATAAGAGCCGCTTTTTGCAATGGTTCCCAAATTGTTTTCCAAATCTTCTTTTGTCATACCGCAACCGTTATCTTCCAATGTCAATGTTCGCGCTGTTTTGTCAGGGGTAATGCGGATCTCAAATTGTTCACGCGACAGTTGCACCGTATCGTCGGTTAAAGAACGAAAATACAGCTTGTCAATTGCATCGCTGGCATTGGAGATCAACTCGCGTAAAAAAATTTCCTTGTGGGTGTAAATGGAATTGACCATCATATCCAATAACTTTTTGGATTCTGTTTTGAATTGTTTTTTTGCCATAGTGAACACTCCTTTTCTTGGATTGATAATTTATATTTATTATATCATAAGTCTGTGAATAATTCAATTTGTTTTTTTGCCAAAATCGTGAAAATCGAAAAAATACGGGTTGAAATTCTGTATATCCAAGGGATTATGCAACGGTGAATCAATGTTCGGAACGGATGTGGAGGAATGATTTTGAATTTTATGAATACGTTGTATGGATTTTGTATTCCTTTTTTGATTTTGATTGACAAAATCCATGTTCTATGATAAAATAGTACAAACAAGAGGAAACTATGTTGAGGAGAGCGTTTATGCTATATCATGATTTGTCAGAATTGATCGGACATACGCCTTTGTTTGTTCCGCAACGTTACAATCGTTTGTATTGTAAGGAAGGCGAATTGCTTTGCAAGCTGGAGTCTTTCAATCCGGCGGGCAGTGCTAAGGACAGGGTTGCTTTGTCTATGCTTGATGATGCCGAGGCGAAAGGTGTCTTGAAAGCGGGAGCGACGGTGATTGAACCGACCAGCGGCAATACGGGGATCGGTCTTGCCGCATTGTCGGCGGCACGGGGATACCGTTTGATCTTAACGATGCCGGATAGTATGAGTTTGGAGCGTCGCAAATTGCTGGCGGCATACGGTGCCGAGATCGTTTTGACACCCGGAAAGGACGGAATGCGCGGTGCTGTGGAGAAGGCAACGGAATTGGCAACGCAAATTCCGAACAGCTGGATTCCGTCTCAATTTGATAATCCCGCCAATCCGCGTGCGCACTATAAAACAACGGGACCTGAAATTTGGAAAGATGCCGAAGGACGGGTTGACATATTTGTTGCGGGAGTCGGAACGGGCGGAACCCTGTCCGGTGTCGGTGCATATCTCAAGGAGCAGAATCCTGCTTGCCGCGTAGTCGCCGTTGAGCCGTTAACATCTCCTTTGCTTTCCAAAGGGTATGCGGGAGCGCACGGCTTGCAGGGGATCGGTGCAAATTTTATTCCGGAAAATCTCAATCGTGAGATCTATGATGAAGTGTCGGTTGTATCGGATGAAGAGGCTTACCGCGCGGCGCGACGGTTTGCACGTGCCGAAGGAATTTTGATCGGTATTTCGTCCGGTGCGGCATTGCATGCGGCAACCGTATTGGCGGGACGCACGGAAAATCAGGGAAAGCGAATTGTCGCATTCTTGCCGGATACGGGAGAACGCTATCTTTCCACACCGTTGTTTACGGAGGAAAAACAATGAGTTGCAAACAACAGCAAAAGAAGCATATTGTGCGGGATTTTTTCCGTGCCTACGCAAAAAATGTTCACGCCAACAAACTGTCATTTGCCATTTACACGATCATGACCTGTAT
Source organism: uncultured Ruminococcus sp. (assembly GCA_964624685.1). Classification (GTDB taxonomy): domain Bacteria; phylum Bacillota; class Clostridia; order Oscillospirales; family CAG-272; genus UMGS1865. The sequence goes on from CAZUYA010000015.1 coordinate 32,223, forward strand.
TACCATCGTCATAATTGTGTTGACCGCTTTGAATCGACAATTTGAAAGTACATTTACCGCTGTCATATCTTTGATCCTGTTTTTGATGCCGACGTTTGTGGAAAAGAATTTTCGTGTGGAATTGCCGACGACTTTGGAGATCATCGCAGTTTTATTTGTGTTTTGCGCAAATATTTTGGGAGAGATCGGTGAATTTTATACCAAAATTCCGTTTTGGGATGATTTGTTGCATTTTACGAGTGGATTCATTTTTGCTGCATTCGGATTTTCATTGGTTGGAATTTTTAATCGCAACACCAGATTTGATTTTCATTTGTCCCCGATCTTTTTGTCGATTGTCGCCTTGTGTTTTGCCGTAACGGTCGGCGTGGTCTGGGAGTTTTTTGAGTTTAGTGCCGATATTTTCTTGCATACGGATATGCAAAAAGATACGATCATCACACATATTTACAGTGCCGAGTTGAATCCGGACGGTCAAAAGCCGACCGTGATCACCGATATTGTAAAAACGGTCATTACAACCGCCGACGGAACGGTGCGGGAAGTAGCAGGATATTTGGATATTGGTTTGCTGGATACCATGAAAGACTTGTTCGTTGATTTTTGCGGAGCATGTTTGTTTTGTGTGTTCGGATATTTTTATGCGAGACATTCCGGTAAAGGACACATTGCCAAGCAATTTATTCCGCGGGTGGAAGATGAGCCGCATGAAATCTCCGATTCTTACTCAAAATCGACAGATGACAGTCGAAATCAGAAAATTTGATTGTTTCGTTGTGCCGCGTGCTTTATGGCACGGGGAGAGGGGTATTTTTATTACCGATGTATTTTATCCCCAAGAGAAAACCTTCCGTCACACTTGCGTGTGCGGCGCGATGCGCCTTCTCCCACTACAAGGGAGGCTGAAAAGTGTTACCGAACGGTGTAGCGTA
>CAZUYA010000016.1:0-32258 GCA_964624685.1 uncultured Ruminococcus sp.
TTTGAAAATCCGATATACATTTTAACCTCCTAATATCAGTTACCGTTCCGCCGTCTGTTTACCGAACTGCTATCAATTTTGTTTTCCGCATGCTTGCAGAATCAACCGATGAAGATTTCGTTCGTATTCATAATCAAACGGATTTTTCTTGTCACCGCTGACATAAGAAGCAAAAGCACGGAACATCGCATCGTATCTTCCATGTACGGGAGATTGGTGAAAATCGGCTTTTTTGTGCCAATTTGCATCATAAGCTTCTCTGATTCCGGTTGTTTGAGCCGAAAAGATCTCGGGGACATCCCCGCATAACCATTCAAACGGCTTCAATTCGACCGTTCCTTTGGTTCCGCATACAACCAATTGTCGGCGCTCGAATCCGCCGATCTCAACAGCTGTACTCTTTACAAACGATACTCCGTTTTTATATTTGAACACCGCCATACCGAAATCTTCCGCGGTAACACCGTCCGTACCGATGGATGTGCTGAGCGGGATCACTTCATTCGGCATTCCGCAAATACTATAAACCAAATCAATCAAATGACAGCCGAGATAATACAACATACCGCCGGGATAATTTCCGAGCCAGGTGCGTTTGTCAACCTCGTGAATGCAATTCATCTGTGCTTCGACCGCATAAATTTCACCGAGTTTTCCCTCTTCAATGTCCTTTTTCAGTTGTAAAACAGCGGGATTGTAACGATACATATATCCCGTATGGAAGATAACGTTGTTCTTTTTGACCGCATCAATGAGTTGATCGTATTCGGCACCGTCGATGCCGCCCGGCTTATCCATGTGAATGTGCAAACCTCTTTCGGCAGCCATACGCGCGTATTTGGTCAAAGCGCGATCCTCTGTCTCAATACAAACCGCATCCAAATCGGGCATGCTTAAGATTTCTTCCAAGGAAAGTCGTTTGACATCTTGATAAGTGGAAAGATTGGCATCGTATGCCATTCTCGGCAAATTATCAGAGTCTTCCGGAACGACCGTATATCCGACTACATCGTACAGATCCTTCTGTAATTTTAAGGTTGTCATCGCCGCTCCGGCATGGTCATGGCCGGCACCGATTTGAGCAATTTTGATTTTTTTCATATCGTATCTCCGTTTTTATTTTTCAAAATCGGATGTTGCATCCGTATCTTTTGGATATTATAGCATGATCGTTTCCATAAAAACATATGTAATTGTATAAAAAAGAGGTAACAATTCTGCAATCCCATTCTACTAAAACAACAAGTCGAACGAATTGGAATTTTTCATCAACGCGCTGTTTTCATTTGCAATGTTTTTTCATAAGCCGTCGTAACGGCATCCATGGCGGAAGAACGGAACGCCGCGTGTTCCAGGGCATGAACCCCTGCAATCGTTGTGCCGCCGGGACTGCATACGGCATCTTTTAATGCGCCGGGATGCTGACCGCTTTCCAAAAGCATTTTTGCGGCACCGAGCAAGGTTTGCGCGGCATAAAGTGCCGCTTTTTCGCGTGGCAAACCACATTCGACCGCGCCGTCAGCCAATCCCTCGGCAAACAGGTAAGAAAATGCCGGACCGCATCCGGACAATGCGCTTGCCGCGTCGATCTTGTCTTCTGCCAACAGATCCATCTTTCCGGCAGAGGACAGTGCGGATACAAAAGTTGCCTGCTCTGTTGCGGTAACTTCCCGATTGCAAGTATAAAGGATCATGCCTTCTCCGACCGCAACCGGTGTATTCGGCATGATGCGGATGATGGGCATGGAATCGCCGAGCAAATGTTCGATCATTTCAATCGAAATTCCGGCAGCCATGCTAATCAATACCGTGCGGGAATGTTTGGTTTGAAGAATCGGTCGAAGGTCGGATAATAAATTTGCCATTCCATGCGGCTTAACGCCGAGGAAAATAAAGTCCGAATCGACAACCAAAGTTTTCAAATCGACTGCGGCAGCACCAAGACGTTGTGCCAACAAAGTTGATTTGACCGTATCGGCATCGCACAAAGCAATCGATGTCGGTTGTATGGATCCGCAAACTGCTTGCGCCAATGCGCCCCCCATATTTCCGCAACCGATAAAACCGAATTGATATTTCATTTTTCTCTTTCCTTTCTCGCTTAACAACGGATATTGGCTCTCTGTATTCAACGAATTTGACCGTTTCCGGTAATAATATACTTATAAGAAGTCAATTCTTCCAACCCCATGGGACCTCGTGCATGGATTTTTTGTGTTGAAATGCCGATTTCACATCCAAGTCCAAACTCTCCGCCATCCGTAAATCGTGTGGAAGCGTTGACATAAACCGCCGCACTGTCAACCGCCGATGTGAAATAAGCGGCTGTCTGTTCATTTGCGGTAACAATTGCATCACTGTGATGGGTAGAATGCCGGGCAATATGGTCCACCGCTTCCTTGACATCGGATACTGTTTTGATTGCCAAAATGTAATCCAAAAATTCGGTGTCAAAATCGGAAGATGCGGCAGGAGTTCCGTCAATGATACGCAAAGCATCCGAATCCAATCGCAATTCTACCGGTACAAGGCCGTGCGCTTTTCGTTCCGTGATCAATCGTTGTGCCAAACGCGGTAAAAAGGTTGCCGCAATCGAACGGTCGATTAAGCAAACTTCAGCCGCATTACAAACGGACGGACGACTTGTTTTGGCGTTTTCAATGATATTGAGTGCCATATCCGGATCTGCATCACGATCAACGTAGATATGACAAATTCCGGTTCCGGTTTGAATACAAGGAACCTTGGCATTTTCCACACAGGCACGAATCAAACATGCCCCACCGCGCGGGATCAACAAATCAACATATTCGGTAGCAGTCATCAATTCGTTCGCCCCCGCTCTTGTGGTATCGTCCAATATATTGATCAACGTCGGGGGAAGGTCGCAAGCTTCCAATCCGCGGCGCAATGCTTGCACGATGGCGTGTGAAGAACAATATGCCTCTTTTCCGCCGCGCAATATGCAAACATTGCCGCTTTTAAGAGCCAGTGCCGCGGCATCCGATGTAACGTTCGGACGGCTTTCGTAAATAATGGCAATAACACCGAGCGGAACACGCATTTTCACAATTTGCATGCCGTTGGGACGAGTAAATGTATCCAGGATACGACCAATCGGATCCTGCAACCAAGCCACGGCACGGATTCCGTCAGCCATCGCACGGATTCGCTCCTCTGTCAAGCGCAAGCGGTCGATCATGACATCTCCCATGACCGTCCGAGCCGCATCAATATCTTGCCCATTGGCCTTCAAAATGTCTTTGGCGGATGTTTCCAGCGCATCTGCCATGGCAAACAATGCTGTATTTTTTTGTTCCGATGACAACAGTGCGATCGTTTGCGTCGCAGCTTTTGCTTCTTTCAGTATTTCCAGTGTATTCATGATCAACCTCGATCCTTTGCAAGGAATTTGGTTCCGACATCCACACCGTCAAATAAGTCATACAATAGGTTCGGTTTCGTACCATTCAGAATCACCATTTCACATCCGGCATCCGTGCAAATCTGCGCAGCGTGCAATTTGGTTTTCATACCGCCGGTGCCGAGAGGTGATCCTTCCCCTCCTGCCAAAGCCAAAATATCGTCTGTTATTTTTTCGACCTCGTGGATCAGTTCTGCCTCCGAACATTTGTGCGGGTCGGCGGTATATAACCCATCAATATCGGAAAGTAAGATCAATCGATCGGCACGGATGCTGACAGCCACCAATGCCGACAAGGTATCGTTATCCCCAACTTTGATCTCTTCCGTTGCGATGGTATCGTTTTCGTTGACGATCGGCAAAACATTCAATTCCAACAACCGCTGCATGGTATTTTGAAAATTATGATACCTGTCATCTTGTCGAAAATCAGATCCCGTCAAGAGGAGTTGTGCAACGGTATGATGATATTTTTGAAACAAACGGTCATAGGTGTACATCAGCTCACATTGCCCGACAGCTGCCGCTGCCTGTTTGGTCGGAACATCGTGCGGACGTTCCTTCAGGGATAATTTTCCAATGCCCATTGCGATGGCACCGGAGGAAACCAAAATGACTTCATGACCGAAATTTTTCAAATCACTCAACACTTTACATAGTTCTTCCACGCGCCGAATATTCAGATTTCCCGTAGAATGCGTCAAAGATGACGTACCGATTTTTACCACCACTCTCATTGCAGACCGATTCCCCTCTTTCACTTTAGAAGAATAAATTATCATGGTATTATTATATCAAAAATTCATCGTACCGTCAAGAGTTTTACGGAAATTTATAGAAAAAGCATGTTTCCTTTTCTTGAAAACATGCTTTTCAAATCCAACTATGCCGTTCAGATATTGATTTCCATCATCGTGAATCCCAAGTCAAGGAATCAATCCCACAGACCGCGCGGAAAATGTTTCGGATTCCGATCTTTTACGTATCCGTCCTGTCGAAGTTGCGGTATATCTTCATTCAGAATACGCTCTTGAATTGCAATTTTCCATTCGATGGCTTCACGATGGCACATATAATCCATACTCGGTTCGTATCCGAGGCGAGAATCAAAATCAACCAGCGGAAGCGTCGCTTTTGCATTTTCAATCTCTGCGCGTCCGATGCTTTCCAATTCCTTCAGGACGGTTTCAAAATCGGCGGTTTGATCTTCCAACAACATATTTTTTCGCAAATACCATTCCTTGGTATGGTGCGTTGTCAAAACGGCACGTCCCATAAATTCCCCGATCCCGGCAATCCGTTGTGCCTCATCGCGCTTGTGCAACGGAAGAGACGGGAGCAATTCTTGCAACGCTTTGGCACCGTCAATCAGTTTTTTTGCACTTTGCCGGTAAAGTCGGCTTTCACCGATCATTTTCTCTTTCATTCCGTCGCGGAAGAACGGATAGGTATAGTTGGGCAGACAAATGGTATTGGAACCGTGCATCGCATGCAATCCGAACGGAATTTTCAAATCAACATCGCGATACAATACCAACGGATAAGAGGGACCGATGCGCATGGGACCATACTGATCTTCATTCGTCGTAATCAAATCATTGATCGCTTCACTGAACAACCGATAGCTGTTTTGTACGGTTTTCAAATGCTCTTTGCCCCAATCGCGTATGATCAATCGATCCAGAATATCCGATCGGTTCGATTCCGGTTCGCAAAAATACCATTTTGCCAACTCGGAAATAAAGGAAGGATAGAATCCGTAATGGTGAGACTCCATCAGTCCGCACAGCCCGTAACGATCTGCAGCTGACAAAACCGATTCAAATCGTTTTTCCCACTGGTACGGTGCCGGTTCAAACGGAACCGTTCCGACATCCCATGTCAAACCGCCCGTATTGGTCATGGAATACAGCGGGATTCCACGTTTTTTTGCCGCCACTGCCTCGCTCAAAAAATACTTTCCCGCCTCCGGGACAAACAAAGTATAATCGGTGGCACTTCCCGGAACTCCGTCGCGATCTACGGATTCAAACATTTCAAAGGTGGCTTCCAAACTAATATCCGTCGGAAGATGCTCGATCAATTCCACCCTCAATTTTTCATCAACATTGCCCCAGTTATATGTCCAAAATACAATATCGGCATCCGGTTTCTCTTTTCGGATAATGCGTTTGACCATGTTTAACCACTCCGGATAATCCCGACACGGAAACCAACCGGGATTCGGCTTATTTTTGATGATTCGTTTGCCGTTTTCATCCAAATTATCTTCACGAAGTCGCATGGTGGTACGTTCGTCATGACTTGGGAATTCCACGCTCTCTCCGACCAAAATAATTCCTTTGAAGCCTGGACAGCGACGGAACAGATCGCCGTAAAGGCTATCGTAAAACGCTTCCGCACCTTCGTCCGACGGATGTTTCCGACTTTTCATATAGCTATAGGCATATACATCAATTCCGTAAAGGCTTGCGCGGTCGATGATGTCGTTAAAATCCGTATATCCGTAGCTGGTGTGATCCACACCGCGGGTAAACAGCAGGATGCTGTTGATTCCCTGATGTGCAATCAGATTCAAATATTCATTCGGAAAAATATCCAATGAAAATCCGGAATGTACCATGCGCGTATGAAAGCGTGGGGTGCGCATATGCGAGCCGACGGAAATATACGGCGATTCTTCCAAATTCAGCAAATCTTCCAAATAGTATCCGGCTTGTGCGGCTGCTCGCTCGTCTTTTCCGATCAGACGAATTTCGTGTTTTTCCACTTCGATACCGTATGCGCCATCCGTTTTCAGGTCGTTGTCTACAACATATCGGATCAAATATTGTGATTGCCTCGGTCGAACGGTCAACGGGACTTCCACTCCCATGGAAACAAAAAAGTAATCCTCCAGATCTCGTCCGCAACGAATCAAAAAATCATTTTTCGAAGGAACGACAATTTTCCATTCGGAAGTGATCTCTATTTGTCCCGTCTCCAACCACTTTTGTACTCGGCGATTCTTTTGATGTACTTCCGATAATCTTTTTCGAAAAGCATACGGTCTTTCTGCCATGACAAAAAATCCTTTCAAATTATGTTACGTTATGATTGTCTTTTATAGTCTCTGTGTGCAATACCATTATATCAAAAATGCAAAAAAAAATTCCATGAAAAATCCATAAAAAACTTGAAAAATCCATAAAAAGTCGGAAGTCACCAAGCAACCGGTCACTTCCGAAAGACGAACTTATACTTATGAAGAATACAGTCTTAAAAGATTATCTGTGGTATCCTTTTTTGCGCAGCAGATCCAATACGACATCCGGATTGTTGCATGTAATCAATTCGGCACCGTTGGCTATGGCACGATCAACGGTTTCTTCATCCCGAACCGAAGCTCCCGCCCAAGGCTGAACACCGCAACGTTCAATGTATTCCCAATCGGATTTGTCATCACTGAAAATACAGCAACAATAAGCGTATCGGTAAGGAAAAAGTGTCAGATCCGTTCCTAAAAATCTGATCGGATAAAAAACATGCAACTTATACTTTTCATCGTGCTTGCGGTAGATATATTCGTGAAGCTTACCGCTGAAGGTATTGATCACACAGCGGTCGGCAATTCCGTACTCATCCACCAAAGCAAGAATCTTGTCACAAGCGGAATAGGCAATTTCTTCACGTCCTTCCGTCGGGTACTCTTTGATTTCAATGTCAAAAGTCATCGTCGGAAGTGTTTGCGCAAACTGCAGAAATTCCGTAAAGGTCGGAACTTTCTCACCGGCGAATTCAGTCCCTTTCCAACTTCCGGCATCCAATTCTCGAATTTCGGCAAGTGTCATTTCATTCGCTTTTCCGGTACCGTTTGTGGTACGATCGACAAAATCATCGTGCATAATGATCAGCTCTTCATCCGCCGTGAGACGCACATCCGTTTCAATCTGATCAACCTGTAAATCGGCTGCTTTACGGAATGCAAGCATGGTATTTTCCGGATAGTCGGAAGCCCAACCACGATGCGCGGCAACAAAAATGTTGCTTTTACTCTGTGTCCAATAATTCATAAATTCTCCCTCAATTCCAAACATTCGATTTAAGTTTTGTCAGAATGCTCAAACTGCCTATATTATACAACAGACATTCTTGAAAGTCAAGGGGGATTTTTTCCAAAACAGGGGGGATTTTTGCACATTTTTCAAAAAACACATGAATTGATATTGACTTTTCCAAGGAAAAGATGTATAATGAAACAAATGGAGATATGTACCATTTATTTTTACAAACAGGAGAACAATTATGACACCGGAACAGATCAAACAAGAAATTTGCGAAGTCGGACATCGCCTTTACAACCATGGTTTTGTTGCCGCCAATGACGGGAATATTTCCGTGAAGGTAAACGAAAACGAGTATTATTGCACCCCGACAGGTGTTTCCAAAGGCTCTTTAACACCCGAAATGATCATCAAAATCGACGGCGAAGGCAACAAGTTGGAGGGGAAGCTGAATCCTTCCTCCGAAATCAAAATGCATTTACGTGTCTATCGCGAACGCCCCGACGTAAACGCTGTCGTACATGCACATCCGCCCGTTGCAACCGCTTTTACCGTTGCGGGAATTCCGCTGGATCGCTATATCCTTCCGGAAGCCGTCTTAACGATTGGGGATATTCCCACTTGTGAATACGGTACACCTTCCACCATGGAGATTCCCGATTCGTTAATGCCCTATATTCAGGAACACGATGCTTTCATGCTGAAAAACCACGGTGCATTGACTGTAGGTAATACGCTCAATCGTGCATTCTTTACCATGGAAGAAGTGGAATTCAATGCCAATATTATGAAAATGGCAATGGAGCTTGGAAAGATTGAAGAAATTCCGGCAGAACAAATGGAAAAATTGATGGATCTGCGCGTCAAAATGGGGATTCCCGGAAAACATCCCGGTTACAAAACCGTTGAAGAGCGCGCCAAAAATCCTTCCAGCACACTGAACCAACCCAAATACAGATAATCGGGAGGATCTTTCATGACACAAAAAGAGCTGTATCAAATTGCCAAAGAACGTTATGCCGCTATCGGCGTGGATACCGAGGCTGCAATCGAACGCTTGATGAACCTCCCCATCTCCATGCACTGTTGGCAGGGAGATGATGTAAAAGGTTTTGAAAATTCCGGTGAATTGACCGGCGGTATCCAGGCAACCGGAAGCTATCCGGGTGCCGCAAAAACTCCGGAACAACTCATGCAGGATATTGACATGGCATTTTCCATGATTCCCGGCAAACACAAGGTCAATGTCCATGCCTGCTATGGCATCTATGAAAACGGAGCGGTTGCCGAGCGCGATCAAATCAAACCGGAACATTTTCAAAAATGGGTGGACTTTGCCAAAGAACGCGGCATCGGTTTGGATTTTAACCCGACATTTTTCTCTCATCCGTTGAGCGAAAACGGAACACTAACCAATCCAAACGAAGACATTCGCGCATTTTGGATTCGCCACGGAATCGCTTGTATCCGCATTTCCGAGTATTTCGCTCGCGAGACCGGATTCCCCTGTCTGATGAACATTTGGATTCCGGACGGAATGAAAGACATTCCCGCTGACCGCTTGGGACCGCGGATGCGTTTTCTTGACTCTTTGGATCAGATTCTCGGATGCGGTTACGATAAGAATTTGGTCTATGTCACCTTGGAATCCAAAGTATTCGGAATCGGCGTGGAATCCTATACCGCCGGCTCGGCTGAATTTGCTCTCTCCTATGCCATGACGCGCGGAATCGTTCCGTTGATGGATAACGGACACTACCATCCGACAGAGGTCGTGTCCGACAAGATCTCTGCCCTGCTCTGTTTCAATCCCAAAATTGCCTTACATGTCACGCGCGGTGTCCGTTGGGATTCCGATCACGTGGTGCGCTATGATGATGAAACGCAAGAAATGATGAAAGAAGTCGTTCGCAACAATGCATTGGATCGTGTGATCCTCGCAACGGATTACTTTGACGCTTCCATCAATCGGATTGCCGCATGGGTCATCGGAATGCGTTCCGTTCAAAAAGCTCTTTTGAACGCCATGCTCTTGCCGAACGAAAAATTGAAAACACTTCAAGATCATTCCGAATTTACCGAATTGATGATGCTTCAGGAAGAATTGAAGCTATACCCGATGGGGGATGTTTGGAATGAGTTTTGTTCCCGCGCCGGACGGATCGGCGATGAGAGTTGGTTCCAAGCCGTGAAAGATTATGAATCCAATGTGCTTTCCGCCAGATCTGAAAAAGATTGACGGATAACAGATAAAGCTCAAAGTGCCTTCATTTGACTGAAACGGAGGCACTTTCTTTGAAAAAAACATTATTTTTGCATTTTTTTGAATAAAAAAATCAAAAAAACTATTTACAAAACGCAAAAGATATGCTATAATATAAACGTATGACGTGAGCTCGGTGATCGGATACGAGACTGTACAGCAGTTATTCACCCACCGTGTGCTGAGTGAAACGCCAAATTTTTTAGAAAGGTGAAACTATCATGCAGAAAGAAGAAAAGCTCAACATTATCGAGCAGTACGCTACTCACGAAGGAGACACAGGTTCTCCCGAAGTTCAGATCGCAATTCTTTCCAGCCGCATCAGTAACTTGACCGAGCACTTGAAGTCTAACAAAAAAGACTTCCATAGCCGCCGCGGTCTGCAAAAGATGATCGGTCACAGAAGAAATCTTCTGAACTACCTGCAAAAGACTGACATTGAGCGTTACCGTGCAATTGTCAGCAAGCTCGGATTGAGAAAATAACGAAATCTTGGGAGTGAAGAGCAGCGGCAATCTGTCACTGCCCTCACTCCCTGTCGTTTTTTCCATTGCTCCATTGTGTCCTTACTTACGGTCGATTAGCAATTAACCATGTGGCGGAACCCTTCGTTCCGAATTGTGGTTAAGTGCTAAACCTCCGTAAGACAATAAAAAATTAAAAAACGGAGGATGTTAAATGATGAACATCACAAAAAGTCAACCCATGGAATTTAAGAACTACAAGGTGTTCAAATACACCTATGCCGGCAGACCGTTGGTCATCGAAACCGGAAAAATGGCGGGACTTGCCAACGGTTCCGTACTCTGTCGCTATGGAGATACTGCGGTTCTCTGTTGCGCAACCGCATCCGAAAAGCCCCGTGACGGCATTGATTTTCTCCCGCTGTCCGTCGACTTTGACGAAAGAATGTATGCTGCAGGTAAAATTCCCGGTGGATATTTGAAACGGGAAGGAAAACCGAGTGAAAAGGCTGTACTGACCTCCCGTGTTATCGACCGTCCCATTCGTCCGCTCTTTCCGAAAGATCTGAGGAATGATGTGGCATTGACTTTGGTCGTTATGTCTGTGGATCCCGACTGTTCTCCCGAAATTACAGCCATGATCGGCGCGTCTACCGCTTTGGCAATTTCCGATATTCCGTGGAACGGTCCGATCGGCGGCGCATTCATGGGTTTGGTAGACGGTCAGATTATTCTCAACCCCACTGCCGAACAACAGAAAAAGAGCGATCTGCAGTTGACGGTGGCGGCTTCTATGGACAAAGTTGTCATGATCGAAGCCGGTGCCAATGAAGTTGATGACGATACAATGTACAATGCCATTATGAAGGCACACACCGAAATCAAAGACCTGCTCGGATTTATTAACGGCATTATTGATGAAGTCGGCAAAAAGAAATTCGACTATCCTTCTTGCGAGCTGGATCATGATATGTTCGATGAAATTTTTGCATTCTGCGAACAGCGCGTGATGGAAGCTCTTGATACCGATGATAAAAATGTAAGAGATGCAAAAATGGTTCCCGTAAAAGATGCAATCTTGGAAACATTCTCCGAAAAATATCCGGACCTTCCCACTCAAATGGAAGAGTTGATCTATAAGATTCAAAAGAAGATCGTTCGTCGTTGGTTGTTGGTAGATAAAAAGCGTGTAGACGGACGAGCAATGAATCAGATCAGACCGCTCGGAAGCGAAGTCGGCATTTTGCCGCGTGCACATGGTTCGGGACTGTTTACAAGAGGTCAAACCCAAGTATTGACCGTTGCAACGCTCGGTACCCTTTCGGAAGCGCAAATGCTTGACGGGATCGACAGCGAAACATCCAAACGATACATGCACCATTACAATATGCCCGGTTTCTCAACAGGAGAAGCAAAACCGGTCAGAAGTCCCGGACGCCGCGAAATCGGTCACGGTGCTTTGGCAGAACGTTCCTTGGTGCCCGTTCTCCCCTCCGAGGAAGAATTCCCCTATGCCATTCGTTTGGTTTCCGATGTGGTTTCTTCCAACGGTTCAACCTCGCAAGGCTCTGTTTGCGGATCCACTTTGGCATTGATGGATGCCGGAGTTCCGATTAAAGCTCCCGTTGCCGGAATTTCCTGCGGATTGATCACCGCCGAAGACGGTTCTTGGGACACCATGCTGGATATTCAAGGCTTGGAAGATTTCTACGGGGATATGGACTTCAAAGTTGCAGGTACTCACAAAGGCATTACTTCCATACAAATGGATCTGAAAATTGACGGTTTGACACCGGAAATTATCAAAAGAGCGTTTGAAATGACGCATGCCGGACGGGATTATATCATTGATGAAGTGCTTCTCAAAGCGATTCCCTCGCCCAGAACGGAAGTTTCCAAATATGCCCCCAAAATGACGACGATGAAGATCGATCCCGACAAGATTCGTGAAGTCATCGGAAAAGGCGGTGCCGTCATTCAAAAGATCGTCGCCGATACCGGTGCCAAAATCGACATTGAAGATGACGGAACCATCCGAATCGCCGCAATCAACAGCGAACAAGCCGATGCTGCAAAAGCTTGTATTGATGCCATTGTTTTTGAGCCGGTCGTCGGTGCAATCTACACCGGTACCGTTACCGGTATCAAAGAGTTCGGATGCTTTGTGGAATATGCCCCCGGTAAGGAAGGTATGGTTCATATTTCCAAAATTGCTCCGAGACGAATTGATAAAGTGGAAGATGTCTTAAAACTCGGCGACGTGGTAAAAGTCAAATATATCGGTCTTGATAAGAAGGGACGCATGGACTTTTCTATCAAAGACGCAATTGAAGGCTGACTCTTCTCCGAACATAGTTGAAAGGAGATTGTAGTATGGGAAACCGAGCAACACCTCCGCGCAGTTTTAATACCATTCGGCAGAGCCAATGCAAACAACGTGCCAAACGAGAGACAAATCGGCGCATTGTGTTGCTCGCCATCTGCGCAACGCTTATCTTAATTTTTCTGGCTTTGATCATCCTCTTGATCTGTTCCATTGCAAATGCGATCGGTAATGCGTGGGGAGATCAGTCGGACACCGGGGATCAGAATCATCCGAATCAACCGTCTTCTTCTATTGTGTATCAACAGATCACCAAATCCAAATCGGATATGGGGTACGGTACATTGGCATTAATCAATCAAACACACAAATACAACTTCCCTTCTTCCGCCGAACGTTCCTTGATTACCGTCTATGCGGAAAGAAGTAAAGTTAACGGATCCAATATTTATCAGTTGTCTTCCGAAGCCTATCGTCTAAATAAAGAAACCTTTCAAGCATTTGACACGATGATGTTAAAGTATTATGAAATTTCGGACGGTGACGGCAGTACCACGATCACATCGGCATATCGTAGTTATGTCGATCAAGATCATTTGACTTCCTCCTCGGTGCAGGCAGGATATTCCGACCATCATTCCGGTTATTGTTTGGCTTTGGATTCCGATGCTTCGGATTGGATCTACGAAAATTGTGCAAAATACGGATTTATTACCCGCTATCCGAATAACAAATCCGAACAGACAGGCGTTTCCGGATATGAAGAATGTCTCCGATATGTAGGGGTTGCACATGCAACTTATATCACGGCAAACGATTTGTGTTTGGAGGAGTATGTAACACTTCTCCGCACAAACTACGATATGAATAAGCATTTGCAAATCATCGGTGCAGACGGAAATCGCTACGAAGTTTATTATGTCTCTGCTTCAGACGGTGACATCACAACCATTCGAGTCCCGGAAAATTATTCTTACACCGTTTCCGGTGATAATGACAGCGGATTTATCGTAACGATCAATTGCAGTTTACCGATCGATCAAGAATAAAAGATCGGCAATCAGCATAATCTATCAATATATGACGGAGGAAACGAATATGGAAAACGAAACAATGAATCTCGATGAAGAATTTGTTGAAACGACGGAACAGCCCTGCTGTGAAGAAGAACTTGACGCAACAGTTATCGATTCGATTGCATCGGAGGATGAAGCGGAATCGGAGGAAGAAGAAACGGTAGAAACCGCAAAGGAAAAATTGCTTCGTAAATGCGGAGAATTGAAAGATTCCTGCCGGAATACTGCGGATCGAATTGCAAAAGATTTGAAGGAATGCGATTATAATCCCTATTTCAAGCAAACGCGCACTTACAAATTGGAAGTGTATCGCAATTGCAATGAAGAAACACCGATCGATGTCTATGAAACGACCGATGTCAAAAGTTTTTCGGCACGTGCGCTTGCGGTTGCCGGAACTGCCGCCATGTTGGTTGCTTTTGCCACCAACTGTGCAATCAAAAAAATTTTGAAGTAAATCCATTTTGAGATGAAAAGAGAGAGCTTGATGCAACAGCATGAAGCTCTCTCTTCCCTTTTTATTGGATTCAAAGCATTTCCAAAAAGTTTTTCAAACAATGTGCAAGAATGCGATGTCCGTCATCATTGAAATGCAGACCGTCGGCTGTATATTTTAACCGGTCTTCTTCACGATTCGGGTCGATTCCCAATGTACGATACAAATCCAATACCGGAATGGCAAATTGTTTTGCCGTTTGCAAAATCACGTCCACATATTCAACCACAGCTCTTGCATCCGAACGCTTGTGCGGATCGGTACTCGGAAGTTGATCCGTCGCGTGACCGCCGGGGCAACAATGTGCCGGAGTCATAAATACGATCGTTTGACGTTGATACGTTTCCTTCAGAAAATTCATTAAAAACCATACTGCACCACAAAAAGTGGCAGGCGTGCGGTCTCCCATCTTGCCAAACGGAGCATCCCCGTGAAGATAATCATTAACGCCACCATAGACGATCACAATATCAGCCTCCGGATTGAGGTCATAGGCTCTGCCGCAAAAGCAAAGATCGAATCTTGCCTTTTCACTCGGAACGCTTTGGTGTGCCAGTCGCGTACCTCCGATCCCATAGTTATAAACTGCCTTGAGGTTACATTCTCGTTGTAAAACATGGTCGTAACGGTTGTTTTCTCTATCCGAAACACCAACACCTTCCGTAATGCTGTCTCCTAAAAAATCAATCACTTTTCCTTCCAACTGCATAATCATGGTCCTCCGTTTGAATAATGATGGTTCCTTCGGAACGGTTTTATTATAGCATAAAACATTCAAAAAGTCAAGTCAAAGCAAAGCATTTTTCAACCGTGATTTGTGGCTTTCCAATACGTTTTCATAAACTTTTGTCACTTCATCAGCCATCCGACGCGCGGTATAACATTGTCGGTATCGTTCCAATGCCGCATGGCGCATTTGTTCTTCCAATTTTCGATCCGACGCAATCCGACAGATTGCATCTGCCAATGCCACAGAATTGCCGCTTGGAAACAAGAGACCGGCACCTCCGTCGCCCACCATTGCACGGTTTCCCCCGTAATCGCTGACAATCATCGGCACACCTGCACTCATTCCTTCCGACAAAGCCAAACATGAAGTCTCCGTACCCGTAGAACAATTCACATTGATACGCATCAGACGATAGACAGGTGCCATATCCTCCACAAATCCGGTCATGCAAACGCATGTTGTCAAATCCAAATCCTCTATCCGTTTCCGAATATGTTGTTCCATGGATCCGCTTCCAACGATCAAAAAGCGAAACGAACAATTCTTCATCCGTGATTGAACAAGCTTGGCAGCTTGTAAAAAAGTTTCATGTCCCTTGTAAAGTTCCAACCGTGCGCAAATTCCGATGACCATATCTTGTTTGCCAATGCCCAACCGTTTGCGAACCGTTGCCAATTCGGTTTCATCTACACTGCGAACAGGTTGCGATCCGTTGATTATCGTTGTAATCTTGTGTGATGGAATCCCGTAAAAACGCAAATTTTCGGCAGACGCTTCTGCTGTTGCAATGGCATGATCTGTCATCATGCGGTTCAACATTCCGAACATTCGGCGAATCGGATCCACGCGCCAAATTCCGTGCGGCTCAAAACAGCAATGCCGTGTATAGACGACAGGAACCCCACACAATCTTCCGGCAATCCGAGCGCAGAGTGCGGCATTGGTATGGATCAAATCAACCGGATTTTCCCGGATTCGGGTTGTCAGCTCAATCACGGATGCCGGATGAAGGCGATCACAAGGATTCTGTAACAACCAAACGGGAACCTGTCTTTGCAAAAGGCGTTCCGTCAATCGACTTCCGCATGGAACCGCAACCGTACTTTGTACCGATGTTGAAGAAAACGCATCCAATAAGTTCAACAGCAGAACTCCGGCACCTCCGATATTTTCATCACTGATAACATGTAATACCTTCATAAAAATCCTTTCAAAATCCTTATTCGGGTATTAGTATCCTACAATTTGTTCCGTTATAATCAAAACATTTTTCCATTTTCTCCTCTCTTTTTTGAAAAAATATCGAAAACCGAAAAGAAGCGGTACAAACGAAAATTCCGTTTGCACCGCTTTGTTTAATTTCGGTTTGAAAGATCGGTTTCGTTCCGTTGTACGGACTTCTTTTGCCCATTTTCGTGACATCGCCCGCTCATCGGGCAAGAGGCACAAGAGGAACCGCAAGAAGATTTGCCGGCTTGTTTATCCTTTCGCATCATGAAGAGGACTGCACCGATCAAGAGAATCAAAATTGCACCGATCAGCAACGAACCGATATTCTGAACAATCCATTCTAACATTGTTCTGACTTTAGCCTCCTTTCAATCGTGGGACAATTTATTTGACTTGAACTGTCAATTTATTCGATTCCTTGTAGGGACGCACCAGCATATAGATCAATCCGATGAAGGCAACGATTGCCAAAACAAGCCACAGAATTTGCAAACCGCCTGCAAATGTTCCGGTAAACAACGAGCCGAACTGATAAACGATCAACGAGATGACATATGCAAACGCGCACTGATAACCGATGGCAAATGCAGTCCATTTTGCACTGTTCATTTCGCGTTTGATCGCCCCCATTGCCGCGAAGCAAGGCGCACACAGCAAATTGAAAATCATGAAACTGTAAGCGGCAAGTTGCGTCATTCCTTCAAAATCAAGAATGCCCAACACAGCAACCACTTCTTCCTTGGCAACCAAGCCCATGATCGTTGCCAAGGCGGTTTCGGCAGCCGCAAATCCCAAAGGCGCAAAGATCCAACAGATTGCATTTCCGATCATATCCAAAATACTGGTATCCGGACCTTCCAAATACAGACCGAATGCACCATCCACGGTTCCGAATGCAGATCCTGCCCAAATCAGAATGGTGGACAGCAAGATAATGGTTCCGGCTTTTTTAATAAACGACCAACCACGTTCCCACATGGAACGCATCACATTACCGAAAGTCGGCAAGTGATATTCCGGCAATTCCATAACAAACGGTGCAGGATCTCCGGAAAACATCTTTGTTTTTTTCAAAATGATTCCGGAAATAATAATTGCGGCAATACCTATAAAGTAAGCCGACGGTGCAACCCACCAAGCATTTCCGAACATCGCGGCAGCAATCAAACCGATGATCGGAACTTTTGCTCCACACGGGATGAAGGTGGTAGTCACAATCGTCATCCGGCGATCTCTCTCATTCTCAATGGTACGGCTTGCCATAATTCCGGGAACACCGCAACCGGTACCGATGAGCATCGGAATAAAGGATTTTCCGGACAATCCGAATTTGCGGAAAATACGGTCCAAAACAAATGCAATACGAGACATATACCCGCAAGCTTCCAAAAATGCAAGAAGAATGAACAATACCAAAATTTGCGGAACAAATCCCAGTACCGCACCGACACCTGCAATGATACCATCCAAAATCAATGCCTGCAACCAATCCACACAATGGATCGCATTCAATCCGCTCTCCACAAGTGCAGGAATACCGGGAATCCAGACGCCGTAATCGGCAGTATCCGGAACATTTTCAGCATCTTCACCCAACGCCGCATCATAAATTGTACCGATGTCATAACCTTCTTCGATCAATTTATCCGCATAGGTGCCGTATGCTTCGTCAAATGCACCGAAATCCTCATCGTCAATGCCGGCCTGAATCTCGTCTGCACCCGTTACACCGGCATTGACGGCGGCATCAACGATCTCTTTGAATTCATCCGTCCAAATATTTTCGGATGCATAAGCGTTCATGGCATCCTCATATTCTCCGGTCCCGATTCCAAACAAATGCCATCCGTCTCCGAATACTCCGTCGTTCATCCAATCCGTCGCAAAACTGCCGACGGTTGTCACGGAAATATAGTAAACCAGAAACATGATTGCGGCAAAAATAGGAAGTGCCGCAAAACGGTTTGTGACGACCTTATCAATCTTGTCGGACGTGGAAAGTTTTTCGGAACTTTTCTTTTTGTAATACCCTTTGATCAGTTTGGCAATATAAATGTATCGCTCATTGGTAATGATGCTTTCGGCATCATCGTCCAATTCCTTTTCCGTGTTGGAAATATCTTCCTCAATATGTGCCATTGTTTGCGTCGGAATATTGAGTTGTTCCAATACTTTTTCGTCGCGTTCAAAAATTTTGATTGCATACCATCTTTGTTGTTCAGCCGGTAACCCGTGGACGGCTGCTTCCTCAATGTGTGCCAAAGCATGTTCCACCGGACCGGAGAATGTGTGCATCGGTACGGTTTTTCCGTTTTTCGCCGCTTGAATTGCCGCCTCGGCTGCTTCCATAACGCCTTCGCTCTTCAATGCCGAAATCTCGACAATTTTGCACCCCAACTCGCGAGACAATTCATCAATATGAATCTTATCGCCGCGTTTGCGCACCACATCCATCATATTGATGGCGATAACGACGGGAATGCCCAGTTCCGTCAGTTGCGTTGTCAAATAAAGATTTCGCTCCAAATTGGTACCGTCAATGATATTCAGGATTGCATCCGGGCGTTCACCGACCAAATAATTTCTGGCAACGACTTCTTCCAACGTATATGGTGAAAGCGAATAAATACCGGGCAAGTCAGTGATGATGACTTGATTATTCTTTTTCAGCCTTCCCTCTTTCTTTTCCACCGTGACACCGGGCCAGTTACCGACAAATTGATTGGATCCGGTCAAGGCATTGAACAATGTGGTCTTTCCGCAGTTCGGATTTCCGGCAAGCGCAATACGAATGTTCTGTTTTTCCATAATCAATACTCCTTCTATTAGTTAGCAATGACTAACCAAAAGCCATAAATTTTCGGGTGATATTCGATCACCCCAAAGCAAAAAGTTTACTCCACTTCAATCATATCGGCATCGGCACGCCGCAGAGAAAGTTCATAGCCGCGTACCGTAATTTCAACGGGATCGCCGAGAGGCGCGACCTTACGCACATAGACATCGACACCTTTGGTAATACCCATATCCATAATGCGACGTTTCACAGCACCCTCACCATGCAACTTGACAATCTTGACAGATTCACCCACTTTGACTTCGCGCAGTGTTTTCATCCTATACAGTCTCCTTTCCGAAATTGTTTTATTGATTCAAAAAATCAAGCAATCCGATCAAACATAAATTCGTTGTGCCATTTCTCGGCTGATTGCAACGCGCGCATCCTTTACATTGACAATCAAATTTCCGCCAATGGTATTGATAATGGAAACCGTACCTCCTACAACGAATCCCAAATCTGCCAAATGCTGTTTGGTATCCGGGCTTCCACCAATTTTTCGAATGATATGATCTTCGCCGATATTGGCAAGCGTCAAGGGGATCATCGGTTCCATCCTTTCCAACGAATTCCGTTTGTTTGTATTTGGTTAGCTTTTGCTAACCGATAATATTATAAAGCAAAAGGCAGTTTTTGTCAATATCTTTTTTTCAGTTTTTTCATTTTTGTATGTTTGTTTATACAATCCGATTATTGTCATTAAAAAAATGTACATATTAAACAAACATCAGAGACATTTGCAGAGAACGGAAATCATTTTTTTGTCATATACTGAAATCAGAGGTGATATTATGGAACATGTTGTCGGATTGGCACTCTTTGCTACGATCGGGACCTGGTTGCTCACTGCACTGGGTGCCGCAACCGTTGTATTTTTGAAAACCACCAATCAAAAGGCAATGAATATAATGTTGGGATTTGCAGCCGGAGTTATGATTGCGGCAAGTTTTTGGTCATTGTTGCAACCGGCAATCGAACGCGCTGAAAGCTTCGGAACGTTTCCGTCTTGGGTCATTGCTACCGTTGGGTTCTTGTGCGGTGCCGTTTTTATGTGGGGATCGGATAAAATCGTCACATCAGCGTGTCGAAAAACAAACTCTTTGTATCAAGATTCCGGTAAACGGTTGAATCGGGTTGTTTTGTTGGTTCTTTCCATTACCTTACACAATATTCCGGAAGGATTGGCTGTCGGTGTTGCCTTTGGCGCACTTGCGCAGACGGAATACAGTGTGGAAGCATTGATGGGAGCTGTCAGTATTGCAGTCGGAATCGGATTACAAAATTTCCCGGAAGGTGCGGCAGTTGCCTTTCCGTTACGTCGGGAAGGATATTCCAGAAAAAAGAGCTTTTTGATTGGTCAGGCATCCGGAATGGTAGAACCGATTGCCGGTGTGATCGGTGCCTTTGCAATTGTCAGCATTGAAACAATCCTCCCCTTTGCATTGGCATTTGCAGCAGGGACCATGATCCTGGTTGCCGTCCATGAATTGATTCCGGAATGCCGCCAAAACACGGAAGCCAACCCTTATCTGGCAACAATGGGCGTAATAGGCGGGTTTGCGTTGATGATGTTGTTGGACGTTGCATTAGGTTAAAAATATTTTTTGAATCAATTATCGCGATTCACTTTACAAGTTTCGGCATTTGTGGTATAATGAAGAAAAAACAGAAGGAATCCCATCATATAATGAATATTTTAATTGCATATGCTTCACGTCACGGAACAACCAAAACCTGTGCCGAACGGCTTCGGGATTTGTTACGCGGTGTGGAAGTGACACTTTGCGATGTCACGACTCAAATGCCGGACATTTCTGAGTTCGATCTGATCATTGCAGGCTCTTCCGTGCGATTCGGAAAACTTCATCCGGCATATCAAACGTTTTTGAAAAAGAATGAGCAAATCTTACTGAAGAAACCGTTTGGGTTATTCCTGTGTTGCGGACTTGCACATGAATACGAATATTATGAAGAAACGCTACTTTCCAAACAATTACGTGACAACGCTTTTCAAGTACTCTATTTTGGCGGTACATTAAAAACCGAAGGAGCCCGCCTTTGGGAAAAAATGGTTATACGCTCCATGCGATCTTCTTTGTTGGAAAGCGAAATTGCAGATGGCGAATATACGCCTTCCCTACCCGGAATCTTACCGGAAAATATAGAGCGCATGGCAACCTATGCGCGCAAAAAAATCGAACGCATCAAAACCACTCGTCGCACAACCAACCAATCCTTTGAATCATAAAATAAAAAATGAAGTAAGGTCAAATCGCTCGACCTTACTTCATTTTTTATTTCATTATTCCGTGGTATAATTGTCAAAGTATCCTTGAATATATACGATGGGAGTTCCCTTGTCTCCGGAACCGGAGGTCAGATCGCACAGAGAACCGATCAGATCTGTCAGGCGGCGAGGAGTCGTTCCTTCCGAAGCCATTTTTCCGTACAGATTACCGTCCTTCTCTTTGATCTTTTCCTGAATGGCATTTTTCAATGCTTCTCCGGACAGTGCCGCAAAATCATTATCAGCCAAATACTTCAATTTCAATTCATTCGGCGTTCCTTCCAATCCGGAAGTATATGCCGGTGAAACGACCGGATCAGCCAATTCCCAAATTTTTCCGACCGGATCTTTGAATGCGCCGTCACCGTAAACCATCACTTCCACATGTTTCCCGGTTGCCTTCAAAATGCGAGCTTGGATCTCTTCAACCAAAGTTTGGCAATCACGCGGAAACAGCTTGATTTGGGTATCCGTCGCTTTGTTGGAACCAAGCAAACCGTATTTCTCATTATATCCGCTTCCGTTGACAGATGTATTCAAAATTTCATCCATTCCGTAAACAATCGTGGCACCGGCTGCCTTTAACAACCGTTTGGTACGAGCGCGTGTGTGAATATCGCAATTCAAAACATTGGTCGTGTATTTGAGGATTGCACGAGGATCGTTTGCAAAAATGATCTCACAATCGGCTCCCGCGTCACGGATCAATTGCTCATAGTATTCCACATAATCCACCCCGGTAAAGCGATGCTTTTCGCATCCGAACAGCTCACGATAACGCTTCAGATCCAAAACATCACGATAAGGATCCACACCCTTCTCATCCATAGCATCCAAGCTGATCAAATGATTGCCAACCTCATCGGAAGGATAAGACAGCATCAACACAATCTTTTTTGCTCCTTTGGCAATACCGGTCAAGCAAACAGAAAAGCGATTACGGCTGAGAATCGGAAAAATCACACCGACGGTCTCTCCGCCGAATTTTGCACGAACATCAGCTGCAATATCATTGACATCTGCATAGTTGCCTTGTGCACGGGCAACGATTGCCTCTGTCATTGCAATAATATCGCGATCTTTGATTTGGAATCCGTCCTCATTGGATGCCTCCAAAACAGATTCGGTAACGATCTTAGCAAGGTCATCTCCGCTTCTGATAATCGGGGCACGAACGCCACGAGACACTGTACCGACCATACGGCTCATAAATCACACACTCCTTTTTTGCTTGCGAAGGAATGCTTCACAAGCTTCAGAAAATTTATCACGTCTTATAGTATATCAAATTTTTTGCCGTTTGTAAAGTACTTTCTTCAAAAAAATCGAAAATACCGACATTTTTTTGCCAAGAACCATTCGATCTTTCCCGCAAGTTTGATGTTGGATTCTTTAATCGCATTATCCTCTGAAAAAAACCGCAAAATTCAAAATCAACATATAAATCAACCACACATTATGTAAGAGAAAGAGCATACCGGCAAATTTGCTGACTCGGTAGAAACAAAGCGTTACACAAAGTGAAAGACACAGAATCAAAATGCTTTCCAACACGCTCAAAAATACCATACCTGCACCGAAAAAAGTCGGATACCAACAAAGTTCCAAAACCGCGAGCAGAACAAAAAACATTTCGCCTTTGTACTTATCCACTTCGCATCCGCCGGCTTTGTATCCCAGAACAAATCCCGCCGCACAACCGACAATAAAAAAGGATACCAGCCACAGAATGCTCATCAACCAAACCGGCGGAACCAGATCGCCGATATTCAGTGCTAACAGGAGCATATGCGGGCTTCCCGCAAAGAAACGAACCAATATACTTCCGATCATCATCAGAAGTCCGAACAGAATCATCAACACCGGATTACTTTGATTCATCTCCATATTCAACCATGCACCCACCGTGATCCGACCGTATTTCTTCTTAAACAAAACAGCACCTCCCGCGAGATGCTGTTTTTGTTCGCACCTCTCATGACATCCTATGAGAAAGTGCCGAATTTTATGCTGTTTTTTCTTTCTCTACTCCGAATGTTTTTCTTCTGTCGGACATTTCTTCCTGTCATCTGCATCCGGCTCTGTACCCGTTTGCCCGTCCAAATCCGCTTCATTGTTCGGAGTACCGTGTACCGTACAAGAACGATTGAATTGCTCGGTTCGGTCGCTGATTCCGCAAAAATCATTTTCTTTAATACCAAAATACGGTTCTCCCGCCTCCGGATTGACCGGCAACAGTGTCGCATCGCCGCATAGAACATATTGTGCATCGGTAACATACAGTTGGATCGGAAAATGACGTTCCACATGAATCAACCCGATGGTTCGAATGACTTCTTTCTGGCAATAACCGTGACAGATTCCGCCGTTTTCAGCATCGTAACAACATCGCACATGGCAGTTACAAAAATCATGCGGTTCCGTCCCGCGAACAAACCACCCGACAGCCGTGCGCGTCCCACGCGGATCCAGACTGCAAACCTCCGTCGGCAAAGCACCGGAATCCTTGCAATAACTGACACGGATCACTTCGTTCGGTACGGAAAAGGTACTCCTGCCTTCTGTTTGCGAAACGATTGTTTTCATCATTTGACTCCAGATCACAGTGCTGATGTTTTTACCGCCCATCGCTTCCGGATATTCATAACCACACCAAACGCCGCAGATCATGTCCGGTGTATATCCGATAAACCATCGGTCTTGCTCATTGCCGGAGGTACCTGTTTTTCCGGCGCATTCGGTCATTCTTAAAAGCGTTTCCGAAATGTCACTTCCACTTGCAACCACCCCCTGCAATAATTTTGTCATAACAGCAGCAGTCCAGGAAGACAAAATCTGTTCTCCCATATCTCCTCTGGACAGCAAAACGGTTCCGTCTTCAGCCAAAACCCGATAATAGGAACGATACGGATGATACGTTCCGCCATCCGCAAAAGCGGTGTAGGCTGTCGTCAATTCTCTCAATGTCACACCATAACTCAACTGTCCCAATGCCAAAGCGGCATCCCCTTCATCGTGCGTGTCCGAATTTCGTTTTTTCGGTATTAAACTCGTCAGATGAAACCGTTCTTTGGCATAATCAAAGGCACGGGCATTTCCCAACTCACGCAATACCCGCACAGCAACGGTATTGGTGGAATGTGCCACCGCATAAGCGACATCTGTCAATCCACGATAGACACGATTGGCATTTTGCGGCCAATAGGTGTGACCGTCCAAGTCGAAATCGGTCGGAACATCATCAAACACGCTCGCCCAATTGATGATTCCCTCCTCCAAAGCAGGTGCATAGACACTGATCGGTTTGAGTGCAGATCCCGGTGGGCGTAAAGTTTGCGTTGCAAAATTTTGAATATGGTTCCCGTTTTTTTTACCTGCCGCACCTGCAACGGCAAGAATATCTCCCGTGCGGCTATCCATTAAGATCAATGCGGACTGCGCCGAAACACCATTTTCATTCTTCGGAAGCGTAATGGCAGATTGATAATACGATTCCACCAGGTTTTGCAAATTTTCGTCCATTGCCATGTCAATTCGCAAACCACCGGTATAGAACCATCTTGTTGCCGCCGCACGACTCAAGTCATATTTTGACATCAAATCCGAAATAACGTCTTCGATCACCATGTCCGTGTACCAAGGATTGATCCTCTCTTCATTTGCTTCGTAATCGACGTTTAGAAGTAATGGTGTATTGACCTCTTCCAAATATTGATCCTCCGATAAAAAACCGTGTGCATACATTTCCGAAAGGATCAGATTTCGTC
Source organism: uncultured Ruminococcus sp. (assembly GCA_964624685.1). Lineage (GTDB taxonomy): Bacteria > Bacillota > Clostridia > Oscillospirales > CAG-272 > UMGS1865. The sequence continues at coordinate 24,943 of CAZUYA010000016.1, forward strand.
TGGAAAGATTATTTTCGGGATGGCGAATCGGATTGTAGTAGGAGGGATAATTGGTAATAGCGGCAATGGTTGCACACTCGGCAATCGATAAATCCTGTGGTGCTTTTGAAAAATAATGTTGGGATGCCGCCGCAATTCCGTCACAATGATCCGAAAAATGAATGACATTCAAATAGAGTTCTAAAATTTCGTTTTTATCAAGAATCCGTTCCAAATCCAAAGCATAAAAAATTTCCTGCAATTTCCGTTTTAGGGTGACCTGATTTTCTCCGGTCATATTTTTTACCAATTGCTGTGTAATGGTAGAAGCACCGAAATGATTGGAAGTACCGACCAAATAATTGACACATGCCGCCGCTGTACGATACCAATCTACACCGTTATGCTCAAAAAATCGTTTGTCTTCAATGGCAACAAAAGCATCGATCAGTGCCTGCGGAAGATCCTCATATGAAACATACTTGTTCTGTTGCTGGGCATAAACCGTTTCCGTGACCTCGACCGCTTCTCCTTGACGATTGACACGATCGGAAAAATGATAAACGTAAAATCGAGGAGACCGTGCGATCTGTCCCGGCAAATACAAGGTTTCCTCTACCCGACGCAAAAAATGTGTTTCAACGTACATCGCTGTGCCGACGCAAAAAATACACAGCGACAAAAACAGCACCGTTACCGTTGCAAATACGATTGTTGCTCTCTTTTTTCCGGGTTCGGTTTTTGTTCTTTTCATACCGATTCAAAAAGCTCCTTTTTTCACTTGTTTACAGTGATAGTATTTCCGCATGTGCAATGAATATAAATTGCAAAAACGGATATGCTATCATTAACTCTGTTTACAAGAAATGAAAAAGGAGCAATTCTATGGATGTTTCAAAATTTTTTACCATTCTGTGTGCTTTCTTGTTCGTCATTTGTCTGACTTTGGCAATTACCACACTGGTTGCCTTACACAACACGGTTCGTGGGATCAAAGAATGGCAAAACAAGGCAACTGTCCCGGTCGGCAATCCGGACTTGCTGCCGACCGATGACTTTGTAACGGTCACAAGCGAACCGACAGATGTTGATCTGTCACCGTCCGAGATTTACTATATGAAATCCGTCAACGGAACCGTCGGTGTTTACAGTGCTGACGGATATTTGATCCGAATGCTGAACGTCCGACTCGAAACGCTTCCGACCGCTGAACAAAAAGCATTGAAAGAAGGCATTACAGCAACCTCATGGGAAGAAATCTTAAATTTGATACAAGATTATGATTGATCGACTGACAAAAAAGCCCCGGCTCCAATCGACAATAGTTGGAACCGAGTACAATTTTGTCCGATTCGTATCGGCTTTTAGGATTCCTTTTTCTTGCCAATGACAACACTGCCTTTTTGCGTTTGAATGACCAACTCAGCCGTTGTTTCCACATCAAAATTGCCGCAAATGGATTCTCCGTCGTCTATTTTTTTGACCGGAAAATCAACCGTCGGGATATGTCCGCCGGAAGACGTGTAGCGCAATCGAAATGCGGCATCTTTCGGAAGCGTAATCAAAATATCCCCTTTGGAAGCGTTCACTTCCAAATGGCGCGGCAGAAGTGACGGCGAAACAGAAACAGAACCGGAAGTCGTGGCAACCGAAATCTTTTCACATGCAACGTCCGATATTGTTACCGTGGACGAGACGGTATGGACAGTCAAATCTGTTAATTGAGAAAGCATTCTTTCCGGAATCCGAAGGATCAAATCTTTCTTTTTGTTTTCCGAACTTCCGAAAAACATGGAAGACGAACGATATTTGATCGACAAAGAGTGTCCGTCATCGCTCACGCACCAACGCATACGACTATCCTCCGTTAAAAGAACATCGGTGCTCTCCGTAAAGGAAACCCATGTATCCCCGCAAACCACGATCTGTACCGTTCCGTCAATCCAATCCACCGAAATATCCGTCAAATCCGAGGCATAGATCGTTCCGTCGCCGATAGTATAAGCACTGTCATTGTAGCGATAATCACTCCAACCGAAATTCCATTCGCCATCTGCAATCAAAGCGTCTAATACACCGATCACAACAGCGCAAAGCAGCAATGCAATAACCACAATTCCTGCAATCTGTGCAAATTTTTTCCATTTCATAAATCAATCTCCACGTCACAACATTTCTATTTTCTTCGGAAAAAGCAACGGACATCGCCAAATTGCGTGTGCGATGTCCGTTGCAAAAAATCCGTTTTCAAAATTCAAATCCGAGTGCCTTGAGATAGCCGCGACTGTTTGCAAGACAAACAAACGGATTCGGCTCATCCGGAAACGTTGCATCTTGTTCGATAAAGACGTAATCCGTACCTGCTTTGACAAGTGCGTCTCCGATCTGTTCAAAATCCAAATTTCCATCGCCACACCAAGTATAGTGATGTGAACCGTCTGCTTCTTCTTTATAGTCCTTAAAATGGACGCAAGGAAGTCTTCCGGACAAACGATTGATCTCGGAGATCGGATCGCCGCCTCCTGCTTTTACCCAGTATGTATCCAGCGTAAAGCCCATTTCATCCGGGGCAAAAGAATCCGACAAAAATTCCATCGCGGTCTTTCCGTCGATCTTGATTTGATACTCTTTATCGTGGTTATGATACATAAAATACTTGCCCGCTTTGGCAAAAGCTTGTGCAACCGGTTTTGCGATTGTCGGGAACCGAAGAACTGCCTCGCGACGTTTTTCGGCATCCGGATCCCAAAGTCCGGGTAATCCGCCAAGACCGATATAATGACAATCAAAAATGCTATGCTCCGCCGCGACCGTCTCCGGCATCTCTTGCATACGTGCAAAAGGTGTATGTGTCAGAGGACACGTCAACCCGTTCTTTTTCAATTCATCCCGCAACCATTCCGGGTCATACTCGCAAGTACCGGAAACCTGTACGGTCGTAAAGCCCATGTCGGCAACTCTCTTTAATGTCTCGGAAAAACCCTCCAATGTTTTGCAGTATTCATGCAATGTGTACATTTGAACACCGATTTTCATAATTTCACTCCTTTATTCTGTCCGATCGGACCTAAATCAATGATAGTACCAGTATAACACAAAGCCACTCATTTGTCAAGCAAATTTTCAATTCTGACGATCATCCTTTTTCTGTTTCGGTGCTCTGTCGGATGCCGGATACTCCTGCTTGTTGAAGATCGAGCTGTATTTCACATCATGTAATCCCAACCAGTAAGCGCCTCCGCAGGTCAAAATTGCAGGCAACGGAAGAAGAAAATAGACAAACCAACAGGAATTCAACACAACGCCCCCGACGGAATTTGCCAACAATCCCGTGTACATCCCCTCCAAGAAGAGAGCAAAAAACGAAGCCACACCGCCAATTTGATTCAAAACGGAAACATTGCAGAATTGTGCCAATGTAATCAAGATCGCAAATAGAAAATTCAAAGAATTGGCGCAAAGAGAGATCCATACACCTTTCCATGTCTGCTTCTTCTTTCTTCCCGTTTCGACGCCGATTTTATCACGATAGCCGATTTCCCAAGCGGTAATATACAGCAAAAACAAATAAAACAAAATGGCAAAAACACCGGTCACATTTCTCAATGTCGGATTTTCAGCCTGCCCTGCCGCCATTGCAAGAGAAAAGCCGAAAACGGCAATGGCAAATTGATTCAAAAACATTTTGACCATATCATAAGAGTGTTCCTTCAAAAACTGTTTCATACATTTACCTCAATCTGAAATTTCAAATATCTCTCTTTTTCATTATAACGAATTTTCATCGGAAAAGCAAGATTATCATTGAAAAATTTACAATTTATCAACTAAAATAACAGGATATGCGGTATAATTATTATAGAAATAATCATCGCGGAGGCAGAACCAATGTCACATATGGTTTCGGTAGAAGAATTTTCTTCTCTGATACAAGAATACGCATCCTACAAACTGACAATTCAAGGTTGTTCAGCCAAAACCGTTGAGGAGTATCTCTTTGATCTGCGCACTTTTTTTCGATACCTGATTGCAAGAGAACATGGAATTCGATTGGAATCGGATGAATTTTTCACTTTGGATATTTCCGGCATCGGATTATCCGAGCTGGAAAAGATTCGTACCGAAGATCTCTATGATTTTCTCTACTATACAAACTCGGAACGCGGCAATCAATGGGCTGCACGCTCCAGAAAGCTTTCCGCCATCCGTTCCCTCTACCGCTACTTGGTCAACAAATGTCACTATCTTTCATACAATCCGACCGTCGATATTGACTCTCCGAAAAAGGAAAAAACATTGCCGAAAGTTTTGACCGTGGACGAATCCGTTCGGCTGTTGGATGCGATCGAAAAGGATACTTCCTCCGATTTCCGCGCACGGGATTATGCCATTGTAACCTTGTTTTTGAATTGCGGAATGCGGCTGTCCGAATTAACCGGAATCAATTTGAACGATATAGATTCCGATTTAACTTCCCTTCGCGTGGTCGGAAAAGGACATAAAGAAAGAGTCATCTATTTGAATTCCGCATGCCGCTATGCACTCACCGATTATTTGAACATACGCCTCGGTCGTAAGTATGCAAAATTACAAGAAAAAGCACTTTTCCTCAGTCGCTTGGAACAGCGGATCAGTGTGAAAACCGTGCAAGCAATGGTTTATAAATATTTGAACCGTGCCGGTCTCGCTTCCAAGCAGTATTCCGTCCATAAACTGCGTCATACTGCGGCAACTTTGATGTATCAGTCCGGAAAAGTCGATGTGCGTGTTTTGAAAGAAATATTGGGACACGAACAACTCAACACCACCCAGATCTATACACACGTCAGTAATACGGATATGGAAAAAGCCATGAGCGAAAACCCTCTGTCGCAAAAACGACGCAACAAAGAATCAAACTAACAAAAACGAGATGTCATCGAACTGCCTGTTCATCACATCTCGTTTTTATTTTTTCAAAAAAGCTTAAAATCATGCAAAAAAAAGAGAAATACATACTTTTTTTCAATTTAATCGCTTTTTATTTTGTAAAATTGACTTTCTTTGACTTTGACTTTCTTTGACCTTGTTGGTATAATAATGGCAGAAAGTCAAGAAAGGTCAAACGGTGAAAGAAAGATGTTGACAGATCAAATTGCACAACTGATCGAAGAATTGTTGAATCAAGGCGGCGGAACACTGGAGCTTCAACGGAATGAAATGGCAAATCGTTTGGGGTGCGTACCGAGTCAAATCAGTTACGTGATTTCTTCTCGTTTCACTCCGGAACGCGGCTACATGATTGAATCCCGTCGCGGCGGAGGTGGATGTATTCGAATTGTCCGAAAGCATTTGGGACGTGATGAATATCTGATGCATTTTTTCTGTGCGATCGGAGATGAGATTGATGAAACGGAGGCAACTGCCTATTTGAAAAATTTGTTTGGAAACGCATTTATTACAGAAAAAGAATTTGAAATCGCCTATGCGGCAATTTCAAATTCCGCGCTGAGTGCTGTTCCCCCCAAGCTTCGATGCACGGTACGTGCCGGTGTTTTCAAACAAATGATTCTCTCTTTGATGTCTAACCGATAGAAACATCTATATTTTTGCAAATGACAGAGAATGTGACAAAATCCGCGAACGAAAAGGACTATAATAATACACAAAAGGATGTCGGATCACGGCATTCGTAAACAGAAAGGATTGATTTTTATGCTATGCGAAAAATGTAAAAAAAGAACGGCAACCGTTTTTTACAATGAGAATATCAACGGCAAAACCCGTTCCTATTCCCTTTGCGGCGAATGTGCCGCTAAACTCCGTGAAAAAGGAGATCTTCAAGATATTACTTCCATGATCGGAAGTTTTGCAGATCCGTTTTCCGAGTTGCATGACAATTTGTTCGGAGGATTTTTCGGAATCCCCACACAAATCAATGCTCCATCCGAAAAAAAATGTCCGACCTGCGGTTGCGGTTATTCCGAAATCGCCAAAAGCGGAAAGGTCGGATGCCCGGAATGTTATAAAGTCTTTGCCGATGAACTTGCAGGAATGATTCGTTCGGTACACGGAACCACTACGCATACAGGGCAAGTTCCTGCACGTCACCGCGCAAAGCAGGAACGTGTTGAACATTTGAAGCAACTGAAAAAATCCATGCAGGATGCGATTGCGAAAGAAGATTTTGAACGCGCGGCAAGCCTTCGCGATGAAATCAAGCAATTGGAATCCGAAACAATGCAAAAGGACGGTGAATGATCATGGCATGGTATAATACAATCGGACAAGCATCGGATACGGTCATCAGCTCCCGTGTTCGTTTGGCAAGAAACATCAGCGGTTATCCGTTTGCATCCCATTTGGACGCAAATGCCGCAAATGAAATCATCGAAAAAGTTTCCGCCTCATTGGAACCGTCCGGATTCCGAAAAATCAACTTTTCGGACATTTCACCGATCATGGCAACTTCATACGTGGAAAGGCACTATGTCAGTCCGGATTTTGCAACCAAAGATACTCCGCATGCGCTCCTTTTAATGGAGCAAGCCGGAATCGCCGTCATGGTCTGTGAAGAAGACCATTTACGGATTCAATCCATTCTCCCGGGACTTGCATTGGAAGAAGCCTATAAAAATGCGTGGAATACGGAGAAACGTTTGGACGAGGATTTCGATTTTGCTTACAGTGAACAACTTGGATATTTGACACATTGCCCTACCAATCTCGGAACCGGAATGCGTGCATCCGTCATGATGTTCCTCCCCGCTTTGACACGCGGCGGATATATGAACTCCCTTGCGAACCAATTGTCAAAATTGGGATTGACCGTGAGAGGATTGTTCGGAGAAGGCAGCGGTGTTGCCGGATGTATGTATCAAATCTCCAATCAGATCACACTCGGCATTTCCGAAGAAGAAACATTGAAAAAACTGAATGATGCGGTCCGACAAATTTCGGAAAGCGAACAAAAAACCAGAAAAGCAATCAACGGCGATGCTTTGGATCGACTGACCGATCAAATTTTACGCAGTGAAGGAACATTGCGATATGCGCACATGCTCTCCTCAGCGGAATTCATCAAACTGTTTGCCGATGTCCGATTCGGAATTACGCTCGGCATTGTCACCGATGTCACTTATGAACAACTCGGTACCCTGCTTGTCGAGGCAATGCCGGCAACTTTAACGCTTTCCTCGGAAAACACACCCAAAGGAGAAGCCGCACGAGATAAATTGCGTGCGCAAAAAATCAAAACCGTCTTAAATCAAAAATAAATCTGCCGCGTCCGAACGAACGCGGCAAAGGAAAGGATCTGATGAATATATGCAAAACAGGTTCACACAAAAAGCGCAAAA
>CAZUYA010000017.1:0-31001 GCA_964624685.1 uncultured Ruminococcus sp.
GCTTGATATAACCTAAAATTTTCTTAGCCATGATCATAATACCTCCAAATGTGGTTTTTTACGGAAGAATGATAAAAATATTGAATTTTCTTCCTCCCACGTGCAACAAAATCTGTTGCAAAAACGATTACGATTGTGCCGTTTTGACTTCGCTTGCTTCCAGTTCAACGGGCATATCGCGGTTACCGCGCTTAATCAGTACGGTAACATTTTTCAGATCCTCGGAAATTGCCTGTACGATACCGCTGTATCCTTCAAACAAACCGCTGATGATTTCAACGTTGTCACCGATCGCAAAGGACAGTTTGATTTGCTGTACCTGTTCGATTGCCAATGCGGCAACTTCTTCGTCGGACAGAGGTGTGGGGCGGGATCCGGGACCCACAAAGCCGGTTACCCCCGTAATATTACGGACGGCATGCCAACTTTCTTCGGTCATGATCATTTTGATATAAACATAGCAGGAAAAGATTTTGTTTTCCACTTCTTTTTCGACATCACCGTTTTTTTCGATTACGGTTTCCGTCGGAATACAAATATCAAAAATCAAATGTCCGAGTCCGCGATTCTCGATGATTTTTTCGAGACTCGCTTTTACTTTGTTTTCATATCCGGAGTAGGTGTGTGCCACGTACCATCTCGGACCTATATTCATTTCGTTAATGTCACTCATTTCGCTTACCCATTATTACTGAACAACGTTCCGAAAGCATTCAGCAATGCGTCGAATCCTTGGAAGAGCGCGATGTCCAGCAAACAGATCACGGCGGCAAAAGCGATCAAGACAACAACAACAACCAAAGTGCTCTTTCTGGTCTGTTCCCAAGAAAGCCAGGAGACTTTTTTGAACTCACTCTTGTAAACGCGCAACCCTTTGGCAATCTTTTCCCGATATTTAATTCCGAGAATCACGGCGGCAATGACCAATACTGCGCCGACAACGATCCAGATGATTGCGCTTACGCTCAATCCTGCGTTGTCATTTGCTGCATCGTCTTTCTTGTCGGTGTTGCTTGTTCCGGTAGTTTCTGCCTCATCTTTTTTGGTTGTTTCGGCGTTATCCGTTGTGTTTGCCGCGGTCTCCACGGTCGTTTCCTCAGCCGTAGTCTCGTTCGAGGTATCCGACGCGGATGTCGTGTCCGCAAATGCAGGGATTGCAAAAAGGGAAATCATTAGGAGAACAGCACACAGTACCGCTGTCCATTTGGTCAACAGTTTTCCTGTTTTCATTGTTTTTTGATTCCTTTCTTCAGATCGCACGGAAATTATTTGGTTTCCTTGTGCATTGTATGCTTGCGGCAGAATTTACAATACTTCATGAGCTCCAGTCTGTCCGGGTCATTTTTCTTGTTTTTCTTTGTGTCGTAATTTCTCTGCTTGCATTCTGTGCAGGCAAGAGTAATTTTGACTCGTGCATCATTAGCCATTTAGCGGCACCTCCCATATAAAATTTATTTGACATCCGAAGATGTCTGTGTACCTCCCTCCGAAAAGGAATCGGGCAACCCCTTTTGGGTGGCACATTGTCCGACCGTTGTGACGATTGGATACGCACAACAAAAAAGCCCTTTGACAGAGGTAAAAGTATTATAGCATATTTTGCAAGTCATGTCAAGTCTTTTTTTCTTTTTTTATATGCTTTTTATATATTTTTTGAAATGCAAGTCAAGAATTGAATTGTATTCAACCGGAAATGCAGTTGGATTTTTTCCTTTTATAAAATATATCCCGAACCCGGTTCAATGTTTATCAACTATAAATGAAACAAAAAATCCACATCCGTAAGAATGTGGATTTTTTGTGGCTGGGGTGGCCGGATTCGGACCGACGAATGCCAGAGTCAAAGTCTGGTGCCTTACCGCTTGGCTACACCCCAATTGCTCTTTATTATACCATACTTTTCCGTTGCTGTCAAGTAGATTTTTTTCATTTTTTCAAAAAATCGCAAAAAAATCAATCGGTTGTACAAAAAAGCGGGAAGACACCGTTCTCAATTTCAAAATTTGCTGAGCGGTGTCTTCTGTCAATGTTGTTTATGCGTTTTCGGGCAGCGAGGTGGTTGCACGCTGTTCGGTCATTGCTTTCAGTTGTTCTTCGTCGAGGATCGGGATGCCAAGTTGCTGTGCTTTGGTCAATTTGGAACCGGCAGCTTCTCCGGCTACTACATATGAAGTCTTTGAGGATACGCTCCCTGTTACCTTTCCTCCTAATTGTTTGATCAGGTTGCCGGCTTCTTCCCGTGTCATGGTGGGAAGTGTACCCGTCAACACAAAGGTCAATCCCGCAAACAGATTACTTGTTTGGGTTACGGTGGCGATTGTCGAAATGCCGGTGGCTTCCAATCGTTCGCAAAGTTCAACATTTTGCGGGTGCGAGAAGAAATTGACGATGCATTGCGCAGTAATCGTTCCGAAATCTTCGATGGAACAAAGTTCGTCAACGGTTGCGTTTCGCAACGCCGAAAGAGAACCGAAGTGTGCAGCCAATGCTTCGGCTGCGACTTCACCGACGTTTCGGATGCCAAGTGCATAGATCAGTCGAGCCAGACCGGATTGTTTGGAAGATTCGATCGCGGCAATCAGGTTATTTGCCGATTTTATTCCCATCCGTTCGATTTTTGCGACTTCCTTAACGGTGAGTGAATACAGATCGGCGGCATCGGCGATCAATCCGTTTTTCAACAATGCTTCCACCAATTGCGGACCCAAACCGTCAATATTCATGGCGTCTTTGGAAGCAAAATGTTCAATGCCGCGGGACAGCTGAGCGGGACAGCGATTGTTGGTACAGCGGGTTGCCGCGCCTTCATCGGCATCGTAAAAGACCGGTTCCCCACAGGAAGGACATCGTGTCGGCATGTGAAATTCTTTTGTCTCGGTGCCGCGCAGTTCCGGATGGGAACGAACCACTTCCGGAATGATGTCGCCGGCTTTTTGTACGGTTATGATGTCACCGATGCGAATATCTTTTTCACGGATATAGTCCAAATTGTGGAGGGTGGCGCGCGAGACCGCGGTGCCTGCCAAACGCACAGGCGAGAGGATTGCGGTCGGTGTCAAAACACCGGTGCGACCTACTGCAACGGTAATGTCTTCCAAGCGTGTTTGCTTTTGTTCCGGTGGAAATTTATATGCGACAGCCCATTTCGGTGTATTGGTGCCTTCTCCGATCAAACGACGGTCTGCTAAATTGTCCAACTTGATGACAACGCCGTCAATGTCGTAAGCGAGTTCGCCGCGGACATCCCCCAAATGCTGAATATAGGAAATGATTTCTTCTTCCGTAACGGCTGTTGTACGCTTTTCCAAAACGTGAAATCCGAGTTGTGCCAAGCGATCCAATGTCTCGCCGTGCGTGGTTGGACGGTGACCGTCCGGATAGAGGTCGCCTTCTTGAAAATTGAAAATCAAGATGTCTAATTTTCGTTCGGCGGCGATTTGAGGATCCAACTGCCGCAGGGAACCTGCCGCGGCATTTCGCGGATTGGCAAACAGTGCTTCTCCGTTGGCTTCCCGTGCTGCATTCAACTTTTCAAATACATTGCGAGGCATATAGACTTCACCGCGTACAGTCAGATCCAATTCTTGCGGCAGTCGCATGGGAATGGAAAAAATCGTGCGGAGATTTTGTGTGACATCTTCACCGACCGTACCGTCTCCGCGTGTGGCACCTTGCACAAAAAGCCCTTTTTCATACCGAAGGGAAACGGAAAGCCCATCGATTTTGGTCTCCACGGAATAGGACTGTGCCTCTACGGTTTGGCGAATCCGCCGGAGAAATTCCGATAGTTCTTCAAAAGAAAAGACGTCGGTCAAAGAATCCATTCGGACGTGATGTGTCACTTTTTCAAATTTGTCCAACGGTTTTCCGCCGATCCGTTGCGTGGGGGATTCCGGATCGGAAAGTTCCGGGTGTTCAGCCTCCAGACGGAGCAACTCCGCATACATCATGTCATAGTCGTAATCCGAAATTTCCGGATTGTCATCCACATAATAACGCTTTGCATGGTATAGGATCTGCTTTCGTAATTTTCGGATCCGTTCTTTTGTATCGTCCATCCGAGTGTCCGCCTTTCCTTATCCTGTATTGCGGTACAGATCGACCGCCATCTTTTTTATTATACCAAATTTTTGTTTGAATGTCAATTACTATTTTCGATTTTTATAGATTTTATTCCGTAAATTCGACAATTTTGGATTGAAAATGTAAATATTTTTTGTACTATCTTTACAAAACACAAAAAATGTGCTATACTATAGTTGCAGAAGGAAAGTCCGACTGCTCCATACTTGAAGAAAGGCAAGGAATCCGAGATGAAGATTACTGTAATCGGCAGACAAATGAATGTGTACGATGAGATGAAATTACTCATTGAGAAAAAGCTTTCCAAGTTTGATAAATTTTTCAAAAACGGCGGAGACGCGACCGTGACATTGAGCTGTAAGCATAATGAAAAAAATATTGAAATTACGATTTCGGCAGCGGGAACGTTGTTCCGGAGTGAGGTACGCGGAGAAAGTTTCCGTGATGCTTTGGACGATGCTTGCGCCAATATCGAACGGCAAATTCGGAAGAATAAAACGCGATTGGCAAAACGATTGCGCGACGGCGTATTTGATCCATACACGGAGGAACTCTACGACGATCTGGCAGATGAGGAAGAAGAGATCCTCCGTACCAAAACCTTTCCTTCCAAACCGATGTCTCCGGAAGAAGCAATTTTGCAGATGAACCTGTTAGGGCATCAATTCTTTGTATTCAATGATGATAACAGCCACACAACGTGCGTGGTCTATAAACGTCATGACGGCGGATACGGGCTGTTGATTCCGGAAAAAGAGTGAGGTCAAAACGAAGCAATACTGGGCGGGGTGTCATTTCGACACCCCGCCCAGTTGATCTTACCCCATGCGGTTGAGTGATCGGAACGGGATGATTTTTTTCAAAAATTTGTGTGATTTTTGAAAAAGGAGAGCCATTGCGCCAAAAAGATAGCCGTGGGTGGTTGACAAAACCATAAAAATATGGTATAATCTATAGTTAATAACATCCAAAAAAAGGAGAAACCGATATGGCAACCTTTATCAACGAACCGTCCCATACTTTTAACGAATATCTTTTGATTCCGGGATATTCTTCCAGCGAGTGTATTCCCGCAAACGTCAGTCTCAAAACGCCGCTGGTCAAATTCCGTCGCGGGGAGACATCGGCGATTACGATGAACATTCCGATGGTATCAGCCATCATGCAGTCGGTGTCGGGAGACAAGCTTGCCATTGCGCTTGCGACCGAGGGCGGTGTTTCTTTTATCTATGGCTCGCAGTCCATTGAGGATGAGGCGGCGATGGTCAGACGTGCAAAAGATCATAAGGCAGGATTTGTCAAGAGTGATTCCAATTTGTCTCCGGAAGCGCGTTTGTCCGACGTATTGGCACTCAAGGCAAAAACGGGGCATTCCACCATTGCCGTCACGGATGACGGAACCGCCGACGGGAAATTGCTCGGCATTGTGACCGGAAGAGATTATCGCGTCAGTCGTATGGATCCGGATACCAAAGTAAAAGAGTTTATGACACCTTTTTCCAAATTGATCTGCGCCAAGGAAGGAACGACATTGAAAGAGGCCAACGACATTATTTGGGATAACAAATTGAACTCTCTTCCCATCATCAACGATGCTGGACAGTTGTGTTACATGGTGTTCCGTAAGGACTATGATTCTCACAAACAGAATCCCAACGAATTGTTGGATGCTTCCAAGAGATATGTGGTCGGCGCGGGCATCAATACCCGTGATTATGCCGAGCGTGTTCCCGCATTGGTTGAGGCAGGTGCCGACGTGCTTTGCATTGACTCGTCCGAAGGATTTTCCGAGTGGCAGGAACGGACCATCGCATGGATCCGTGAAAAATACGGTGACAGCGTGAAGGTCGGTGCCGGCAACGTGGTTGATGCGGCAGGCTTCCGTTTCCTTGCCGAATGCGGTGCCGATTTTGTCAAGGTCGGAATCGGCGGCGGTTCCATTTGTATCACTCGTGAGACCAAGGGCATCGGTCGCGGTCAGGCAACGGCTTTGATTGACGTATGCGCCGAACGTGACAGATATTTTGAGGAAACGGGCATCTATGTCCCCGTATGCTCCGATGGCGGTATTGTGTATGACCATCACATTACGTTGGCACTTGCCATGGGTGCCGATTTCGTCATGCTGGGCAGATATTTTGCTCGATTTGACGAGAGCCCTTCCAACAAAGTCAGTATTGGCGGAACCTACTATAAGGAATATTGGGGCGAGGGATCCGCGCGTGCAAGAAACTGGCAGAGATATGATTTGGGCGGAGATAAGAAGCTTTCCTTTGAGGAAGGTGTGGATTCTTACGTCCCGTATGCCGGTAGTTTGAAGGATAACGTGGCATTGTCACTTTCAAAAGTCAAGTCCACAATGTGTAACTGCGGTGCTTTGACCATTCCGGAGTTGCAGGAAAAGGCTGTTTTGACGCTGGTTTCCGCTACCAGTATTGTTGAAGGCGGCGCACACGATGTGATTCAAAAAAATAAAGAGACCTTGAGCAATAAATAAATTTCTTCCTGCAGAAAAATTTCAAATAAAGAAAAAGCCCTGCCGTCAAAGTTGGAACATCGCTTTGGCGGCAGAGCTTTTGTTTTGGAAAATCAAATCTCTTTTTCAAATATTTTTTGTAAAAATCGTGCAACATCGGAGGTGGGCGGGCAAAGCGGCAGACGGTATTCCGGACGGCAAAGTCCCATGCGAGAGGCAACATATTTGACCGGAATGGGGTTGACTTCACTGAACAATGCTTGCATTTTCGGTAACAGGGTACCGATGCGTTTTTCTGCTGAGTGATAATCGCCGGAGGAACATGAGCGGCAAAGACCGACCATACTGTGCGGATCCAGGTTTGCATAGACCGAGATCACACCTATGGCTCCCAATTTCATGGAACTGACTGTTTGGTGGTCGTTTCCCGTGTAAATATCCAATCGATCGCCGGATTCACTGTACAGACGATCGATCAATTCCAAATTGCCGGAAGCCTCTTTGATTCCGACGATGTTGGGATGTGCCGATAGCTTGCGGCAATGTTCGGCGGTCAAGTGATAGCCCGTTCGTCCCGGAACATTGTACAGGATGAGCGGTCGGGTTGAGGCGTTTGCCAATGTGGAATAATGTTGTAAAATACCGTTGTCATTGGTTTTATTATAGTAAGGTGTAACTGCAAGCAATGCGTCGGCACCTCCGTCACAGCAAAGATTCGCCAATTCGATGGCGTGAGCGGTCGAATTGGAACCGCAACCCGCCAGTAGCGGAACCCGTCCGTTGATGTGCTGTTTTGCAAATCGGATCAGTTCATAGAGTTCTTGCATATTGAGGGTAGCACTTTCTCCCGTGGTTCCGGCAAATAACAATGCACCGATTCCGGATGAGATTTGCCATTCGATTAAATTTTCCAGTGCTTTATAATCGATCTGCCCCTCCGCAAACGGTGTGATCAATGCAGTGGCGGCACCTGTAAATATGGTTGGCTTTTGGAGGCTCATATCAATTCAAACTCCTTTCCGGACGATCTGTCTCCGATCTTTGAAAAAAACAGTTGCAATCGGAGTGAAAGTGATGTATAATATATTTACAGTATATGCCATGCACGCAAACGTGCGAATTTTTTTGATGCAAAGGATTTTTTGAACATGAAAGAACCGATTGTCAACCGGTTGCCGCAAACGGATTTGCGAACTTCCGATTTTGATTACGATTTACCGCAGGAACTAATCGCACAACATCCTGCCGAACAGCGGGATGCCTCTCGTTTGATGGTGTTGAATCGCCGAGACGGGAGTTTGGAACATAAGCATTTTTTTGATGTGATTGATTATTTGAATGCAGGGGATGTCCTGGTTATCAATGATTCCAAAGTCATTCCCGCACGGCTTTACGGGCATGTGGAAGGAAGAGAAGATGCGTTGATTGAATTGCTGTTGCTCCGCCAACGGGGATTGGATACATGGGAGACTTTGGTAAAACCCGGAAAACGCGCACGCGTCGGAATGCGGTTGATTTTCGGTTCCGGTCTTTTGCAGGCTGAAGTGACGGATATTGTGGAAGAAGGGAATCGGATCATACGGTTTTCTTATGACCATACTCGTTATGCCAATCTTTATGCACTGTTGCAGGAAATTGGGATGATGCCGTTGCCGCCCTATATTACGGAACAGTTGACGGACAAGAATCGGTATCAGACCGTGTATGCGCGTGAGGAAGGATCGGCGGCGGCACCGACAGCCGGCTTGCATTTTACCCCGGAATTGTTGGAACGTATCCGCGCCAAAGGCGTTGCCGTTGTTCCGGTGCTTTTGCATGTCGGGCTGGGAACGTTCCGACCGGTGAAAGAAGATAAAATCACGGATCACGTCATGCACACAGAATATTTTTCCATACCGGAGGAAAGCGCACGGATCATGAACGAGCGAAAAGCCGCCGGAGGCAGATTGATTTGTGTCGGTACCACTTCTTGTCGTACCATCGAAAGCGCGGCGATGGATGACGGAACGGTTCCGGCGATGAGCGGTGATACTGGAATTTTCATTTATCCGGGTTACCGATTTAAGGCGGTGGATGCTTTGATTACCAATTTTCATTTACCGCAAAGTACTCTTTTGATGTTGGTTTCGGCGTTTTATAATCGTGAAAAAGTGATGGAGGCATACGAAACCGCCGTTCGGGAACAGTATCGCTTTTTCAGTTTCGGCGATGCGATGTTTATAGTATAAAAGATTTCCGATTGGTAAGTTAAAAAATATTTGAGAAAAAGGAAATGACGGAGGTGAGAACGGATGGAATTGCCGATTGCGTTTACAGATCGTATGAGACGGCTGTTGGGAGAGGATTATGCGCGATTCTATGAAGCTTTGACGACCGGTCAAGCGGTCAAAGGAATCCGTGTCAATGACCGTAAAGTGAGTACTGATCGGTTAGTACGGTTCCTTCCGTTTGAAACGGAAGCGATTCCCTATATTCCAAACGGATTGATTGTTCCGTCGGAGGCACATGCCGGCAAATCTGTTTTTCATCATGCGGGGGCGTATTACATGCAGGATCCGGGTGCCATGGCAACGATAGCGGCACTGCCGGGAGAATTGTTAAAGCAAAGAGGTTTGCGAGTCTTGGATGTTTGTGCGGCACCGGGCGGAAAAACGACGCAATTGGCAACGGCTTGTGCCGCAACGGGCGGCATCGTGCTTGCCAATGAATATCAATCGACGCGAAGCCGTGTTTTGGTCGGAAATGTGGAGCGGATGGGACTTTCCAATGTTTGCGTTACCAATTTAGACAGCAAATTTTTGCCGGAATGGTATCCTTCTTTTTTTGATCTGGTGGTCGTGGATGCACCGTGTTCCGGAGAAGGAATGTTCCGTAAGGAGAATCCTGCATTGGAGGAATGGAGTTTGGATGTCGTGCAGGCATGTGCCGCACGGCAAAAAGAAATTCTATCCAATGCCGAAAAAACGGTTGCAGCGGGTGGGTATTTGTTATATTCCACTTGCACATACGCCACGGAGGAAAACGAAGAGGTGATTGCCGAATTTTTATCCGCGCATCCGGAATTTTCAATCTGTTCGGTTTCCGAGGCGGTTGCGGCATACACGGCTGACGGTGTGGATGTGACCGGAGGCAGGATGCCGTCTCTTTCCCTGTGTCGTCGCTTCTATCCGCATCTTTGCCGCGGGGAAGGACAGTTTATTGCTTTACTGCGTAAAGAATGCGATGCGAAGGATCGAACGATGCGACGGTTGGAAAACAAGGGCATGCCCGTTTCGGCAAACGATCGGGCGGTTGCCGAAACTTTTTTGCGGGAGACGATTGGGGAATGCCCGGCAGAACTGATTGCTTGCGGCGGGAAGTTGTGCTTGTTTTCAATCGAAAACGGATCTGCGTTTCCGTTACCTCCGTTTGGTGTGGTATCTTGCGGAACGGATTTGGGAGAAGTTCGCAAAGGAAGGTTGTTGCCGCATCATCATTTTTTCATGTCTTATGGGACAGCTATGACTTCTCGTTTGGAGTTTTTGCCGGATTCAAAGGAGGTTGAAGCGTATCTTGCCGGGGAAGAACTTGTCAGTCATGCCGTTGAGGGAGTGACTGCCGTACTTGTTCGTATGGAGGATACCGTCCTATCATTGGGAGGCGGAAAAACGGTTGGCGGAAGACTGAAAAACTATTATCCGAAAGGGTTGCGAGTTCGAAAGTAAATGCGAGTCGTTTTGCGGGTTGAATCGACTCTGTCTTTTTGAATGAATAAAGCGTCTGGCAACAGATTTTCTGTTGCCAGACGCTTTATGACCGCATTTTCAAACGGCAGTATCATTTTGATTTCTTTTTAAGGACAGGTTCGTCTTTGGCACATAACCATGCACCGAGAATCATGACACCCAGCGCGATGAAATAGATCCGAGGTGGCAATTCACGAAAGATCGCGAGAGATAACAGCGTGCCGATAAACGGTGCGATTGCATAATAGGCACTGGTACGTGCCGCACCGAGCAGTCGTTGTGCATAGACATAGAAGAAAATACTCAAACCGTATGCGACAAAACCGACTCCCAAGACAGCGATGACACTCCACGGGATAGTCACTCGTTCTCCGAGGCATAGTCCGATGATGATAGATCCCAGCCCTGAAAAAATTCCTTTTAACAGTACGATTTGCATCGGATCTTTTGACGATATTTTTCGAGTGCAGTTATTTTCAAATCCCCAGCAGAGGCAAGCCGATAAAATATACAGTGATCCGTAAGAGAAACGTAGACTTGAAATATCTTCAAACGAAAGCAAGGCGCAGGACAATGTGACGGCAAGGATTCCGAACCAAAGACGAGGACTGATTTTTTCTTTGAAAACGATTCGCGCAATGATGGCAGTTACCGCAATTTCAAAATTATTCAACAGCGAGGCGTTTGCCGCCGTTGTGGATTTTAAGCCGATCAAAAGCAAGATCGGTGCGACAATATCCAGTACGATCATGGCAACGGTAAAGGGTAGCTCGGCTTTGGTCAATCGAACTTCAATTGTTTCCTTTTTGTGTATTTTACGGATCAAAGCAATCAAAACCATGCCCATGCCGGCACCGATATATAGGAAGCCTGCCATGAGTGTGGAGGGCATATAATTCAACAAAATTTTGGATAGAGGGGAATTGATCGCATAAAAAGCGGCTGCCAAAACCGCAAAAAAGATTCCTGTTTTTGCCGATGTGTTCATATTAGTTTGTCAATTGCTCCTTTTAATTTTTCCATTGCTTCTTCATCATTGGTTTTGACCGCATCGACAATGCAAAGGTCAATGTGGTCTTTGAGGATAACTTTACTTAGATTTGTGATTTCGGCTTTGACAGCTGACAGCTGAATTAAAATATCGCTGCAATCCCTGCCGTCTTCGATCATTTTTTTGACGGCATTTAAGTGTCCGATTGCGCGTGACATTCTGTTTAATACGGCTTTTTCGTGTTCGTGATGATGCTCAAGATGTTCCATTTGATCTCCTTTCATATCCCCCATTGGGGGATATATAGATGATAGCACGAAAATGAAAAGAATCAAAGTGGTTTTTGTGAATTTTTTTGAAAAATAAACGATTCAACGGATGCGGAGCGAGATGTAAAGCGAAACGGTTTTGACTGCCGGAGGCTTTGGAGGTAAGTTTTTTGATGTTGATGGTTGCAAATTTTGCGTTTATAAGCGTCGGTATTGACTTTTTTTGTTTTACCGTAAATAGAAAAATCGTTGTTCAAATGAAGTTTTGAACAACGATTTGTTGTTATATTGCGCTGGAACCGGAACGCCGCGAAAGAAAATTCGCCACCCAAAATTTTGTATATGCGTACAGCTCATCCAATGTTCTTGCCGAATATTCACGACAATAGCGCATGTATTCGCAAAATAAGCCTTCGACAAAAATTTGGATTTCTATTTCAATGTAATCGATATTCCGGATTCGAGTATCGTTTTTGCATATTTCCGTCAGTGTTTTGGAGGCAACCGTTGTCAATTTTTTCGCGGCTAAAATGCTGTCGTTCGATTTGCAGAGCAACCGATAATTCTCGTCGTTTTGATTGATGTATTCAAAAACCGAGTCGATGAATTGCAGAATACTCTGTGAAGCAATCAGACGTGTTTTGTCGAAAAAAGCGTCAATCAATTCATTTTCGTATTCTTCGGCAACCCCGTAAATATCATCATAATGCGAATAAAAAGTTCCTCTGCTGAGTTCGGCTCGCTGACACAACTCGCTGACGGAAATGCTCGATAAATTCTTTTTTTCGGAAAGCATTTCGGCAAATACTTTTTTTATCAATCGTTTCGTTTTTTTGGAAGAATTATTGAGATTTTTGGCTTTCATGACGGCTCCTGAAAATAAACAGATTTGTTTGTCCTGTTGATATATTTTCACTGCTTAAATTTTTGTGCTTTTCTTTTCATTGCAAATATATTATACTATAACACAGTTCAAATGTCAACACTGTTCATTACAAAAACAACAAATTGATGAAAAGGAGCAAGAATTTGATTAAAAAGATGATTTCCGGTTCCGAACACGTTATCGAAACCGTCGAACTGACCAAAGATTACGGATTCAAAAGAGGCGTTTTTGACGTGAATATCCATGTGGATCAAGGAGAAGTGTTCGGCTTTTTAGGTCCGAACGGTGCAGGCAAATCGACGACGATCAGACATTTGATGGGATTTTCGAAGCCGGATTCCGGCAGCACAAAGATACTGGGACTTGATACTTTTGAACATTACGACAAGATTTTAAGTCATGTCGGGTACATTCCGGGAGAAATTGCTTTGCCGGCAGGACTGACCGGATGGGATTTTATCCGAATGATGCAAAATATGCAAGGCATTCACAATGAGGAAAGATTAAACGAAATGCTTGAATTGTTTGCGCTACGGGATTCTGTTTTGGTCGGCGAAACCAAACGAATGAGCTTGGGCGTCAAACGGAAACTTGCCGTTGTAACGGCATTTATGTCCGATCCCGATGTGTTGATTTTAGACGAACCGACAAGTGGACTGGATCCTGTGATGCAAGAAAACTTTATTCAATTCATTCATAAAGAGAAAAAGCGCGGAAAAACGATCCTGCTGTCCAGTCATATCTTTTCCGAAATTGATTCCACGTGTGATCGAATCGCCATTATTAAAGACGGCAGAATCGTTTCCGAGTTTGTTGCAAACGATTTGAAGCATGCATCACGAAAATATTATACGGTCGGTTTCCAAAATATAAGAGGAAAAGAGAATTTCTTGTGGAAAGCAAAACAAATTGCCTCGTTGAATCTGATTCTTGAAAAACAGAATGAAATTGATATTTCCGTGGACGACAAAGATTTGAATCTGTTGGTCGCGCTGCTATCGGCACTTCCCGTTTCGTCCTTCAGTAACCGACAGGAAACTCTGGAAGATTACTTTATGAAATTCTATAAGGAAGACAAAAATTTCGGAGGTGCGTTATCGTGAACATAATCGAAACGAAAAAATTAACGAAAGATTACGGAAATCATCGAGGAATCTTCGATTTGGATTTTGCAATCCGAGAAGGCGAAATGGTCGGTTATGTCGGTACAAACGGAAGTGGGAAAACAACGACCATACGACACATGATGGGATTTTTGAAGCCGTCGTCCGGCGAGGTTCTTGTTACGGGGTTGTCCGCATGGGAACATTCGAGCGAGATCGTCAAAAAAATAGGATACGTTCCCGGAGAAATCGCCTTTCCGGATTTGAAAACGGGCATTGATTTTTTGAAGTGCCAGGCTGATTTTTTGGGACTTTGCGATTTGTCTTACGCAAACGAGCTGATCGAACGATTACAATTGGATCCGCACGCGAACCTAAAACGAATGAGTAAGGGAATGAAGCAGAAGACAGCACTTGTTGCCGCACTCATGAATAACGCTCCCATCATCATTCTCGATGAGCCTACAACGGGACTGGATCCGCTTATGCGAGCGACTTTTTTGGAGATTATCCGGGAAGAACATCAAAAAGGAAAAACCATTTTCATGAGCAGTCACAGTTTTGAGGAATTGGAGAAAACCTGTGATAAAGTCGCGCTGATCCACGACGGTCGAATTGTGGATCTGTGCGATATGAACGAAATACGCAATCGTCCGACGAAAGATTTTAAGATCGAATTTCATTCTGCAGATGATTATAAACGATTTTTGTTGGAAAAATACGAAAAGATTCGTTTGCAAGAACAGTATCATCAGGTAACGATTCGTATTCGTGCGCAGGATACGGCAAAACTGCTCGGCGTGTTGCATCATTATAACGTAAAATTCATTTCGGAATTACCTTATACCCTCGAAATGCATTTCAAAAATATTTTATTTTCAAAATAAGATTAACCAAAGGAGGAATTCATTATGTTCAGTAAAGCTTTATTCAAACAGTCTTGCAAGGCGAATGGAACGATGTGGACGATTATCACGTTTGCAACTTGCTTTATGCTTGCCTGTGTTATGCTGATTTCCGGGAACGGGAATATCGGCGAAGTAAAAAATTCCATTCAGGATACCATTATTACCAAAGAAGTCGATTCTCAAATGCAAAAACGCGCGCTTTCTTATTATGAATACGCGAATGACGGATTGTCAAAATTCGATTGTCTGTTTTCGGAAAATGCAACCGATACCGTTTCGTATCTTGTTTGGCTTGGGAACATGCCGAAACAGAGTGATTTTACCGATTCGATTTCATACGCCGCCGCTGTTAGCACTTGGCAAAATGCTGTACCCGAAATCAAAACGGTGGCAGGCGAACAGTACGTTTCACTGATTTCCGAATGGCAAAACAGTATGCCGTCAAGCGCATCCTTTGAAAGCGAATCCGAATATCTTTCGGCATTGCAAACTTGGCAAAACCAATCGCCCGCAACGCAAGAAATCGCCGTCACAACGGCATATACATCGGCTTGCGAAGCTTTGCAGACTTACATCAACGAAAAAGCCGCCTCGGCAGGGTATGCTGAAGATTCGACGGAAGTGCAAGAAATGCTCGGCAGCGTGATGTACACGCTCAATCCAAACGGTACGTTTGATGCGTTTTATACGGAAAACGGGGAAGAAGTTCCGAACGATTACGATATTTTCAGTCTTTTATCGCATATTTCTGCGGGTGATATAGAAGTCTATCTTTTGTCATCGGAACGTGACGAGTATCGCACGAACAGAGCTTCGGACGCTTCTTCTATTTTTATTGCCGGAAATATGGTAAAGGCTGAAAACGTATCGGTTTTGATTGACGCATTGGCTGAATATGGTGTCAGCAAAGAAAAGTACGATTCGTTCGGTTATACATATCAAGCAATCAAACATTTGGCAAAAACGTCGATTGCAACGTACCAAGGCAGACTGGAATATGAAATCGACATACTGGAAAAAGCGTATAGGAACGGGGATTTCATAGACGAAGCTACATATACCGCCGCGGTTGCCGAAAAAAGAGAAGAACTGTCCGTTGATATTTCGTCCAGTTTTCTTTCAACATTGCCGTCTTCTGTTTCCGAAGCGTTGGAAGAAATCGGAAAAGCCGATTTATATACTCTGGTGGTCGGTTCGATTTTTTACAAATTGGCGGGACTGTTGCTTCCTATCATCTATATGATTATGGCATCCAACAACTTGATTGCGGGGCAGGTAGACAGCGGTTCGATGGCATACGTTCTTTCCACATCCACAAAGAGAATGACCGTTGTATTTACGCAGGCGGTGTATTTGATCGGCTCACTGTTTTGCATGTTCTGTTTAACGACGGCTACGGGGTGCGTCTGTTTATCTTTGGTTTCGGAGGATATTACACTGACATACGGGAATTTAATTTTGTTGAATATCGGCGCGTTTCTCGTTCTGTTTGCTCTTTCCGGACTTTGTTTCTTTACTTCCTGTGTATTTGACAGAAGCAAGCGTGCCATGGCGATTGGCGGGGGGCTCAGTATTTTTGCTCTTGTTGCGGCTATGCTCGGTTTGTTCGGCAGTCCGGTGATCCCCTCCGTTGTTCGCCTGAATGCATTGAATTATTTTAATTACACAACGATTATTTCGCTGTTTGATGTTATTTCGATTATGGAGGGAACAACGAGTGCGTTCGTCGGCAAATTTATCATTCTTGCCGTCATAGGGATTGTTGGATACATTCTCGGCTCTTTGCGATTTACCAAAAAAGATTTGCCGCTGTAAACCGGCTACAGAGGCGACATAAATATAGCCGAGCGAAAAATCGCTCGGCTATATTCGTATTCCTTTCGTACAAAAAAATACGAACACCGATTGGTTTTCGATGTTCGTATTATTCTTGTATGGTGCGGGAGACGGGAATTGAACCCGTACGGTGTTACCCATACGCCCCTCAAACGTACGCGTCTGCCAGTTCCGCCACTCCCGCATCAGATGCACATCTGCAACGTACTCTATTATACACGTTTTTCGTCAAATTGTCAAGTGCTTTTTTCAAAAAAGTAAAATCTTTTTTCGGAATAAATGTGAGGAAGCAACAGGATCGGAAAAATCGCCTTCGATTTTTTCAAATTCCATCGCAAATTCTTCCAATAAACATCTTTTTTTCACTTTTATGAAAAAAATTCAACATTTTTTCTGCTTTTTTTCATAAAGTTCTTGCAATTCGGAAAGGAACGTGTTATAATGGGAAGGTCAATTTTGGTGTTTACACCGTAATTTTAAGGAGGTTTTTCTTATGAAAGGCAAGTTTGCAAAGCTCGTCGGCTTCGATCCCATTGCGAAGCAGACCAGCGTCAGAACCGAGCTTGTTGCGGGCGTTGTTACGTTCCTGGCAATGGCTTACATCCTGACCGTTAACCCCAACCAGATTTTTGGTGCCGGCAGTCAATATTGGGCAGCATCCTTTATTGCGACGGCTCTCGGTGCGGTCATCGGTACATTGTTGATGGCATTTCTCGCAAAGATGCCGTTGGCACAGGCATCCGGTATGGGACTCAATTCCATGCTGGGCGGCATGATCGGCGGTTACGGCGGATACGGTCTTTATACCCCCGGTCAAGCGTTCTTCTTGGTCTTGATCTCCGGTCTGTTGTTCCTGATGCTGTCTTTGATCCGCATTAAGGGCAAGACGTTGCGTGAGGCGATTTTTGACGGGATGCCCGTTTCTGTCAGAAGTGCGATCTCCGTCGGTATCGGTCTGTTCATCGCATTCATCGGATTCCAAAATGCAGGTATCATCGTAACCAACGGTTATACGCAAGTCGGATTCGTTGATTTTACCAACTGGGACGGTCAGATTGTACAGTGGGCAATTCCGTCGCTTTCCAAAGCTGCTCAAACCGCTGCGGTTGCCTTTATCGGTCTGTTCCTGATTACCATTTTGGATAAGCTCAGAGTCAAAGGTTCCGTGATCTTCGGCATCATCGGTGCGACCATTGCCGGTATTCCGCTCGGTGTAACCGATTTGAGCATTTTGAAGGGGGAGGGCAATATTTCTTGGAAGTTCTGGGAGAACTTTGCCAACTTCTTCGGCGGTGAAAACAGTGTGTTCTGTTCCTTTACGGATGTGTTCACGGAGGGCGTGATTCCGGAAGGCGTGACCGTGTTTACCGTGATCATGGTTGTGATTACCTTCTGCATGATTGATATGTTTGATACCATGGGAACCATTGTCGGTTGTTGCGGCGGAAACCGCATCCTGTCCGATGAGAACAACAAGCCGCACAATTACGGCAAAATCATGATGAGTGACGCGATTGCAACCTGCACGGGTGCAATTTGCGGTACCTCTACCGTCACCACGTTTGTCGAGTCCGGTTCCGGCGTTGCGGCAGGCGGCAGAACCGGTTTGACCGCATTCACGACCGCGTGTCTGTTCTTCCTCTCCATGTTTGCGTTGCCCGTATTTGCGGTCATTCCTTCCGCAGCGGCTGCATCGGCTTTGATTTACGTCGGCGTTTTGATGATGAAGAATAACGTGAAGTCCATTGATTTCAGTACTGCGATCAATGCAACTTCGGCATTCCTGACGGTTGCCGTGATGGTACTTTCTTATTCCATTACCAAAGGCATCGGTATCGGTTTGTTGTCTTACACCATTATGTCGATTTTGGCATATTTGGTTGAGTTGATCAAGTATGCGATCACAAAGAAGGATAAGCCCACCTGGAACGTTTCCGTTGTTGCGATCATCGTTTCTGTATTGTTCGCTGTCTACTTCTTCGTTCCCGTGACGCTGTTCTGATTTGTAACGATAAAGATCGTATGTAAGTTTACCTTCCCCTCAAAGAATCATGTTCAAAACCGTGAAGTGTTTTGGCAGTACTTTGAGGGGAATTTTGATAGGGTGGCAAAAAAATTTCAAGACGTTGAAAATGCCGTTCCTTTCAAAAGTCATATAGGACAAAGCAGAAAAAAAACTCATTGACAGTCGTTGCCAAATGCGCTTTGTTGATGGCATTCGACAAATTTGAACTTTTTTGTCAAAATCCGCGGAAACCTGTTGACAAACACAGGTCGGGTGTGGTATAATAGTGAACAATAGAGACGGAAGGAGGAAAGAAGCCAAATCTCGATGAGGTTTTTTTCCTATTTTTTTGCGCTCTGAAAAACCATTTTTATTTTACGGAGGATGTTTCCATGACAAACAAATTGGTCTACGATATTCACGACAGACCGAAATTCGGCAAACTGATCGTGTTTGCACTTCAACAGCTGCTTGCGATTATGGCGGCAACCATTGCGGTTCCCGTTATGGTCTCCGGCGTCTACAATCCGACGGCTGATGTGGAATATGAGCTGTCTATGAGTGTGTCTGCCGCACTGTTCGGAGCGGGTATCGGAACACTGGTCTATCAGCTCTTTACCAAATTTCGCAGTCCCGTTTTTTTAGGCTCGTCTTTTGCTTTTATCGGTTCCATGACCGCGGCGTTTGCGGGTGCGGTTTCCGCGCAACAGGGGTATCTCGGTCTCATCATCGGTGCCGTATTTGCGGGGGTGGTCTATGTGGGGATTGCTTTGGTCGTCAAATTGGTCGGTGTGAATTGGATCGACCGCTTGATGCCCGCCGCCGTGATCGGTCCTACGGTTGCCATCATCGGTCTTTCTTTGGCAAGCGCGGCAATCAACGATGTGTTCTCTTATGGTGCAAAGAATGATAGCGGTGCGTTTGAAATGAACGGGAGTCTTTGGGTGTCTTTGATTTGTGCGATGGTTACATTGTTTGTGGTTGTAATCTGTTCGACATACGGAAAAAAGATGGCAAAATTGATTCCGTTTATCATCGGTATTATGGCAGGCTATGCGGTTGCAATGATCTTTACGGTGATCGGAATACAAACAAACAATGCCGCTTTGCAGATCATTGATTTTGCACCGTTTGAAGCTTTGGTTGCAGGCGGTGTCGGTCTCCATACCTTCTTTGAAATTCCCGATTTTTCGTTCTTGGAAGCGTACAAGGGGGTTAACGATTTTAATTGGTCTTATGTTGCAACGATTGCGGTTGCATATGTTCCCGTTGCGTTTGTGGTGTTTGCCGAACATATTGCAGACCACAAGAATCTGTCCACCATCATTGATCAAGATCTGTTAAAGGAGCCTGGTTTGCATCGTACCTTGTTGGGTGACGGTGTCGGCTCGATTGCGGGTGCTCTTTTCGGAGGTTGCCCCAACACCACTTACGGTGAATCCGTCGGTTGTGTGGCAATTACCCGGAACGCTTCCGTTGCGACCATTACCACGACTGCCGTCATGGCAATGCTCATTTCCTTTATTGCGCCTTTTGTTGCCTTTTTGGATTCCATTCCCGGATGTGTGATGGGCGGTGTTTGCATTACGCTTTACGGATTCATTGCGGTTTCCGGTTTGAAAATGATTCAAAAAGTCGATTTGGAAGACAATGCCAATTTGTTTACCGTTTCAGCTATTCTGATTGCGGGCATCGGCGGAATGGCGATGGCAATCGGTCCCGTAACCATTACATCCATCGCATGTGCCTTGATTCTCGGTATCATTGTGAATGTGGTGTTGCATGCGGGAAAAAATAAGAATACAAAATAAAAAGTAGGAGGGCGTACTGTGAAAAGTTACGAAAATGTTGTGATTTTCGATCATCCGCTGATCCGACACAAAATTGCGATTTTGCGGGATGAAAAAACCAGTATGAAGGAATTCCGCGAGTTGGTGGAGGAAATTACCACGTTGATGACGTATGAAGCGTTGAAAAACGGTGTGGATATTACCGAGGTCGAAGTCAAAACGCCGTTGGAAGTTTGCACGCAACAGGTCATCAAGGATAATTCAATTGCAATCGTTCCGATTCTTCGTGCAGGACTTGGTATGGTCAATGGAGTTCATGTATTGTTCCCGTCTGCACGGGTGGGACACATCGGAATGTACCGCAATGAGGAAACGTTGGAACCTTGTGAATATTATTGCAAATTGCCGGACGGAATTGAAGATAAGCTTGTCTTGTTGGTCGATCCGATGCTTGCTACGGGCGGAAGTGCGTGCGATGCAATCAATCTTTTGAAAAAACGCGGATGCAAACACATTAAATTTATGGCGATCATCGGTGCACCGGAAGGCGTGGAGAAAGTTGCAAAGGCACATCCGGATGTGGATATTTATGTTTCCACGTTGGATCGGTGCTTGAATGAGAACGGTTATATTCTTCCCGGTCTCGGCGATGCCGGCGACCGACTGTTTGGAACGAAATAACGGCAGGATAAACAGAGAGGCGGCGGAAGGGTTCCTTCCGGCCGCCTCTTGATATTGCCGCTATTGGATAGGCTCCTCCGGCGCATGAAGTGCCGGAAATCGCATGGCTTGGATGTATGCTTTTTGAAACGATGTCGATAATGCCAAATCAATCGCTTTTGTTTGTGAGGCGATCCGTGCGGCTCGTTTTCTCGACTTTTCTTCCGACAAATAGATTGCCGCGCCTGCCAGAGCCGTGTTTCCGACGGATTTTGTGCAATCGGACAGTGCAGACGGGAACAATCCGACTGCCGCCGCATTGTGCAGGTTCAGTGCATCTCCGAGACCGCCCGCCACAAAGAAAGTCTGAACCTCTTGCGCTGAAATGTTGCAGGTTGAGAGCAATGTGTCAATTCCGGCAGAAATTGCAGCCTTTGCCAATTGAAATTGATGAATATCGGCTTGTGACAGATACACGGTGTCCGTCAAATAAAAACGATCACCGCGTCGATATTGCGTCAAGAATGAGTCGGCATCCGGATCCCATAGCCCGTTTTCATCGATCAATCCTTCCTTTCGGAGGATCGCGATCAAATCAATCAATCCGCTACCGCACAGACCGTTGATCGGTGCGTGATGGATGGTATCGCATTGTAATTTTCCTCCGGACAAGATCACGCGATGGATCGCACCCGCAATTCCGCCTGTGCCGCATTCGATGTCGGCTCCTTCCAATGCAGGTCCTGCCGCCGTTGTGGTGGCATATAAGCGACCGTGATGTGCGAGAACCAATTCTCCGTTGGTTCCAATATCGGCAAACAGGCGTGTGGTATTGCCGGAATCCAGGACACATGCCAGGATGCCGGCAATGATGTCCGCACCGACATAAGCACTGACGGACGGAAGAAGGCGAACGGTTTGGACGGGAAGTGAAAGTCGGTCGCCCGGAATGGTCTGAGCCTCTGTAAAGCTCGGAACAAACGGGTAGGTTCCGATGGAGGAGGGATCGATCCCCAGAAACAGATGCAACATGGTCGTATTGGCAACAACGACTAACTCTTGCAACGAATCCTCCGTTTCGGATTGAAAATCGGTCAAAAGTTCGCGTGTTGCATCCAATATCAAAGTTTGCAATGTTTTTCCATGTCCGTTTTGAAACGCTTCGATGCGGCTGATGACATCGGCACCGTAACTTCCTTGCCGATTGAGTGCCGAACGTTTGCTTTTGATTTTTCCGCTTTTCAGGTCTATCAGGCATGCTGCCAGTGTGGTGGTCCCAATGTCCAAAATGACGCCGGCTCCGTTTTGTGGACTGCCTGTTTGCTTTTCTTCAAAGCGGCAGTTGCCGTCTCCGGCAATCGGTTCGATTTCTACAGTCAAGTCGCTTTGAACGGTTGCGCGGCAGGCGAGGATGCGTCCAAGATCGTCAGGGGATGTACCGCCCACGGTTCCCCGCAACAGTTTGACAAGACATTTGCCGCATGTGCCTTTTCCGCCGCACGGTGATGGGACGGAATAACCGCTTTTGAGCAATCCTTCCCGTAAGGAACTGCTTTCTTCGACATACAGCGTTTCGTTATTCGGAAGAATGGTGAGTTTGTATCGCATCGTTTGCTTTTCCATTATATCAGCGGTTGTTCATTGATCAGAAATTTGAATTGCAGATTGAGTTTTTCGGCGGCTTTTCGACACAAGATCATACGGTTGAGAAAAATTTCAAAATAGTCCATGATGGAGCTGATGTCGGTATCGACCGTGAGCTTGAGTCGAATGAGCGTGTGCTCCTCGTTGATCTTCAAATCGGAACAGATGGCAGAATAATTTACTCGGTCATGAATGTCAAAGGCAGTAATGTCGGTGTTGCGGACGCGGCTGCGGCGTACATCGGATTTGTCGGCGAGGATCAGAGCGGCTGCAACCGGATTGACCGGTACACCGGTTCCTTCATCGTGATTGCCGATGGCGGTTGTGATGACGGCGATCTCCGTAGCGGGAAACCCGAGGTTGTCCAAAATGCGGAATGCCATAACGGCACCGCTTTGACTGTGTTCGACGCGGTTGACCAAATTGCCGATGTCGTGTAAATAACCTGCAATTTTGGCAAGTTCGACCGTGCGTGCGTCGTATCCGAGCGTTTCCAAAATGTAACCTGCTTTTTCAGCCACCTGCGTAACGTGTGCAAAACTATGCTCCGTGTAGCCCAATGCACATAGGGATTCGTCGGCTAAGGCAATGTAAGTGCCGATGGCTTCATTTTGTTTGATTTCATGATAGGTCATACTTTTTGAATTCCTTTACTTTGGAAAGAATACGGTCACGGTTGTGCCGACATTCGGAATGCTGTGCAGTTTGATCTGTGCATTGTGCAATTTGGCGGCATGCTTGACAATGGAAAGTCCCAATCCTGTTCCGCCCAATGCTTTGGAATGGCTTTTATCAACACGGTAGAATCGTTCGAAGATGCGTTCCTGTTCTTCTTCCGGAATGCCGATTCCGGTATCGCGAACGGTGAGAACGGCGCATTCCGGTGTTCCTTTGACTTCAACCGTTACACTGCCGTTCGGACGGTTGTATTTGATAGCATTGTCGCAAAGATTGAAAAGAATGATGGAGAGAAATTGTCGAATGCCGAACATGGGTGTGGAAGTGCCGACCAAAGAAAGTCGGATTTCAGCTTCTGCAGCCATTTGCGAGAGGCTTTGTACCGTGGCATTTGCAAGCGCGTACAGATCTACATTTTCAAACTGCGTTTCCGATGCTCCTTCATCCAAGCGGGAGAGTTTGATAATATCTTCTACCAAGGCAATCATCCGTTTTGCTTCGGTGTAGATTTGTTGAGAAAATTTCGGTACATCCTCCGGACGCACCATTCCGCCGGAAAGCAGTTCGGCACACCCGGAAATGGTATGGAGAGGCGTTTTCAACTCATGCGATACGTTGGCGGTAAATTCTTGCCGCATTTTTTCGGCTTTTTCTTTTTCGGTGATGTCAAAAATGAGCAAAGCGACGCCGGTGATGGTGTGATCGGTCACGGTGGGGCTTGCGTTGATCTGATACTCCTGACCGTTTAAGGCGATCGTGGTTGCGATGTGTTCACCGCGGAGGGCGCGGTGCAGAACATTGTCTGCCTGGTTGAAGCTGTTGATCTGCAACAACTTTTGTCCGACACAATGCGCGTCGATGTTGAGTAGCCTGACGGCAGATCGGTTGACGGCAAGAATGGTGCCTGATTCATCTAAAAGGATCAATCCTTCCGTCATGTGATTGGTTGCCGTTTCAAATTCAGTTTCCTTTCGTCGCAACTCGGCATTCTGTTCCTTCAGACGGTTTTGCTGTGTGCCAATGCGCGTCAACAGCGGTGACAATTCCGGATAAGCCGATGTTACGGACTTGAGGTTGTCCGAGTCGGCTTGGATCAACGGTTGAACGATTCGTTTGGAAAGCCGCGCGGCAAAAAGGACGACCATGCCGCACAGCAACAGGACGGTTACGATAATGAGCGGTAACAATGTACCGACGGTTTGCCGAAGGATGGGAACGGCTTCCGACGGAACAGATGAGACGAGGACGATCAAAAAGGCGGAACATAACAGCACCGTGATGAGGAAGATCGCGGCTGAAACCAGGCAGATGGTACGAAAGATACGGGATCTCATTCCTTTGCCTCCAAGCGGTAGCCGACACCGCGCACGGTTTCCACGTAGGAACCGCATGCACCGAGTTTGGTACGAAGTGTCCCGATGTGAACATCGACCGTTCGGGTTTCACCGATAAAGTCGGCACCCCAGACCATAGAGAGAAGTTGGTCTCTTGTAAAAACGCGACGCGGATTTTGTAAAAAGGTCAGTAACAATTCATATTCTTTGAGCGTTAGTTGAATCCGTTCGCCGTTGCACAGAACAGTATGTTCACCCGTGTTCATTTCCAATTGACCGATGCGAAGAACGGATGGATTGCCTTTCGGAGCCGAACGACGGAGGACAGCCTTGACACGTGAGACCATTTCCATCATTCCGAACGGTTTTGTCAAGTAGTCGTCGGCACCCAGATCCAGTCCGATGACTTTATCGTATTCCGTGCTCTTTGCGGTTGCAAGGATGACGGGAATATCAGCGGTCGCAGGGGAGGTACGGAGCTTTTTAAGAATGGAGATTCCCGTTTCGCCGGGTAACATGATGTCAAGCAGAATCAGATGCGGCTTGTTCGCAGACAGGGCGTTCCAAAAGGTGGGACCGTCTTCCAATCCGAGCGTCTCGTATCCGGAAGCATTGAGTGTATAAATCATCAATTCGCGAATCGCCGTATCGTCTTCCACACAAAAAATCATCGGTGTTTCCTCCTCTTTGTTTGTCCTGCATTCGGATGTCAGTATAATCTGTTTTTGTAAGATTCAAAATTCTTTTCTTGTAAAATCTCTGTAAAGCTTTTTTATTATAACATATTTTTAGAAAAATGTCAACTGTCGAGTCGGATGTTGACTCTTTTTATTCAAAAAAATTGCATTTGTAAATAGGATGGGAGGAACAAATGATGCGGATCATACGAGCTGAGCAAGAGCATTGTGCGGAAGTGCTTGCGATTTATCGGGAGGCGCGAGCGTTTATGCAATCGCAAGGGAATGTTACACAATGGGGAACACTGTATCCGCCGATTTCCGTTGTGTCGGAGGATATTGAAAACAAAAGATTGTTCCTTTGCATTGAAAACACGGACATTCTGGGCGTGTTTTGCTATTTTTTTGGGAACGAACCGACCTATGAAACCATTTATGACGGAGCTTGGTTGAATGACGCGCCTTACGGTGTTGTCCATCGAGTGGCGGTGGCAAAACGAAATTGCGGCGTGGCAAGTTTTTGTTTGAGGAGTTGTTTGTCACAGTGCTGTAATTTGAAGATCGATACGCATCGGGATAATTTGCCGATGCAACGGACTTTGGAAAGCAACGGTTTTTCCAGATGCGGTCGGATCTTACTTGAAAACGGGGAAGAGCGGATTGCCTATCAAAACTGTTTGCTTTGATGGAACGAACGTACCCTTGAAGGTTGAAGCCGAATCGCGGTGCAATTCATGTTCCCAAACAGACGGAATGCGCCCGAAAGTTTCAACGCTTTAGAAACTTTCGGGCGCATTCGATTTCGGAACATGCGGTCAGTGCCATTCTTCCAGCAGTTCCAACAGCTTAAAACGAACTTTGTAAACCGGTTGATCGCTTTTTGTAATGATCTTGTATTGTGACGGTGTAAGCCCGACCGAAATGCAAGCCTGCTCGGCATCTTCATTCGGAACCGTTGCCGCGCCCAGACACAAGGGCGGAAATAAACAGCACCACCAATTTTGTCCTTCCGCGGAACCGATGCAAATACGCATGGATACGTAATTTCCGCTTGGGAAACAAATGCCGTCATAATCCCGTTCCGGATAGTCTTCTTCTCCGAACAGGATGGAGACGGAATCTGTTCTTCCTGCTTGTGCCAAGACATCCTCGGCGACTTGTTGCAATTGCGGTAACTCGGCGTGTAATCGTTGCATGGCTTCCGAATGTGTGCTACACCCTTCCAAAAGCGGTGCGGTCACTTCCAAGATCGCATCGCGTACCCGCAGTTTTAATGCTTGATCCTCGGCACTGTCCGAATTGGCAAGGATGTGTAACCGAATGACGGTATCATAGATCTGTGCTTCTCCGTGAATGGGGAGTAATCCCACCGCAAGCAGTACAACGGATAGGACCAACGTGGCAATCAATAATCGTTTTTGCAAAACAAAAGCCTCCTTTCATCGGCAATCTACCAACAGCATTGCCACAAAAGAAGGCTTTTTATTCAATTCGGATCGGAAAGGTTCAATTCTTTCAAAATTTTTTCCGTTGCATCGGTTATGTCCGTTGCCGTCACCGTGCATCCCGCCGCTTTGCAATGTCCGCCACCACCGAAATGCCGGCACAATGCGGCTACATCGTAGTCGCAGGAGGAACGAGCCGAGACGCGAAACCGTCCTTCCGGTTCCGGTTGGCGAATGCAAAACGCAAGTTTGACACCGGCAACGGAACGTGCCACATCAATGAGGGTTGACAGGTGTTCGTCACGCAATCCCAAAGCCGCTTTGAGTGCATAGGGGAATGTGACCACCGCGACCGTACCATCGACGTATAAATTCAGATTGGAAATTCCGGCTGATTCGGCACGTAAAACATCCATGCTTTTACAGTCAAACAAAAGGTGATTGATGGTTGCACTGTCAATTCCGCTGCTTAACAATTCAGCCGCGCGCAAATGCGTTTTCGGAGTGACGTTGGAAAAGCGGAAACATCCTGTATCACCGCTGATAGCGGCATACAGATCGGTGCAAAGCTCATCGGTGATGGTGACGCGCCCTTCTTTTGCCAATGCCTTGACCAAATCGAATAGGATTTCACCCGTTGCAGCGGCTTCCGGGCGGATGTAACAGAATTTGGCATACGGTTCTCCGTTTTCGTGATGGTCGAGCATTAAGTCTACCCGATTTCCGTAC
Organism: uncultured Ruminococcus sp.; assembly: GCA_964624685.1. Classification (GTDB taxonomy): domain Bacteria; phylum Bacillota; class Clostridia; order Oscillospirales; family CAG-272; genus UMGS1865. The sequence goes on from CAZUYA010000017.1 coordinate 27,240, forward strand.
AACTGAAACAGGAAATCCAATTGTGCGGGAGAAGCGGTGTCCACACTGATGATCCGCTCAGTGTCAAAGTCCTCCGGAACGGAGTCTGCCGTTGTGCTTTCTTGAAGTCCGTGCATCAAAAAAGTCAATCGCTCCGGAACTTCATCGGCGCAAACGCACCATGCGCGGGAACCCAATTCTTCCAATACTTGGCGAAGGGCGAATGCTGATCCGACAGCATCTGCATCCGGCGAACGATGGAACAGGATCAACGTGGCTTTCGGTTCTTCTATCAATGAAAAGATTTCTTCAAATGTAATTTGTTCATTCATTCGATGTCGCCGTCCGTTTCTTCGGTAGAACTTTCCGCATCCTCATGAGAAATTTCCAATGTGCTGAGGATGGAAGCAATATGCGCGCCGTAAGCGACGGAGGAGTCTTCCACAAAGGTCAATTCCGGTGTGATACGTAAATTCAATGAATTGGCAAGTTCCCGGCGGATAAATCCGGAAGCCGCTCGAAATCCTTTTGCAATTTCTTTTTGATCGCCGTTCATGGCAGAATAATAGATTTTTGCATATTTGAGATCGGCGGTACAATCCGCCGCGGTAATGCTGATGAACGCTTCGCTGATGCGGGGATCTTTGACACGTTGCAGGATCACCGTCAGTTCTTTTTGCATCTCTTCGTTAATTCTTCCGCGTCTGTATTTTGCCATTGTCACGCTTCCTTTCCGTTTGTTTTGAACAGATAAGAAAACGGCTCTCCCGACCATGCGGAAAGCCGTTTTCGGATGTAGAAAAATCAGTTTTCTTCCACGACATCCATGTCGGACGCATTGGAAATGACTGCGTCTGCGGGAGCTTCAAACGTTTCTTCTGCTTCAGTAACTTCTTCGGCACCTTCTACAGCGGAAACCTCTTCGCCTTCATCCAATTCTTCGTTCTTTTTGCGGAAGAATTTTTTGTAAACCACTGCAGCGGCAGCGCAAAAACCGGCAATTGCCAACAGGATGCCGATGACTTTCCACACGCGATGCCCTTTTTTTACCACAACAACTTCGTTTTCCATGTGCTTTCCTCCGTTTTTCAGCGGCACATGCCGCGAATCAACATATACTATATTAACAGTATATCATGTTTTTCAAAAAAATCAAGGGGTTATCGAAAAAAAAAATTATTTTTTTTCAAAATCTATTCCTTTTTTCAACGGATTATGATAAAATATAAAAAAGTGATCAGGAGGATTTCGATGTGACGTATCCGGAACTTTGTCGGCGGCTTGCCGACGCGGGAATTGAAAATGCCGATTGTGATGCGGTTTTCCTTTTGGAGCATTTTTGCCATGTGGCACGTGATGTCGTTCGAACCGATCCGCAACGAGATTATACCTGTCGTGCATTGGAAGAGGCGGTTGAACGAAGATTGCGGCGTGAGCCGTTACAATACATTTTGGGAGAGTGGGATTTTTATCGGCAAACGTATGAAGTTTCGCCTCACTGTTTGATCCCGCGTTCGGATACCGAGAGATTGGTGGAGGAAGCCGTTCGTCGGTTGCCACAGAATGCCTGTTTTGCCGATCTTTGTACCGGGAGCGGATGTATTGCCGTTTCCGTACTGGCTGAACGCCCAGATACTATGGCATTGGCAGTGGACAAATTTCAAGAAACGCTGTCTTTGGCTGTGCGGAATGCCGAACGAAACGGTGTTCGCGACCGCTTAACGCCGCTGTGTGCCGATGTCTTGACTTCCGATTTTCTTCCGCGCGGACAGCGTTTCGACGGGATCCTCTGTAATCCGCCCTACATTTTGTCACGGGAATTGTCCTCGTTGGAACCGGAGCTGTTTTCCGAGCCGATTGCGGCGTTGGACGGAGGAGAGGACGGGTTGTTGTTTTACCGTCATTTGATTCCGCTTTTGTCCGATTTTTTAACGGATAACGCCTTTTTGCTCTTTGAGATCGGTTTTGCACAAGCGGCATCCGTGTGTGAATTGGGACGGCAAAACGGTTTTTGCCGCATTGAGGTCATCAAAGATTACGGAGGCAATGATCGCGTAGTCTATCTGTCACGCTCCTAAATCGGAAACTGATATTACTGAATTAACTCAATTATTTGAAAGGATATTCCATTGAAAATTATTGTATTGGCAGGCGGTTGTTCGCCTGAGCGGGAGGTGTCTCTGACTTCCGGGAGCTTAATTGCCAACGCCTTAACGGCAAACGGACACCGTGTTTTGTTGTTGGATGTTTATGAAGGTTTGAACGATCTTCCGGATGATCCGGACGTGTTGTTTCGGGCAGACGGAACTTATTCGCACCGAATCACCGAGACGGTTCCCGATCTGGAAGCCTTGAAGGCTCGTTGCAACAACGGGAGGGCACTCGTCGGACCCAACGTGTTGGAGTTGTGCCGCTATGCCGATCTCGTTTTTTTGGCTTTGCACGGTGCCATGGGAGAAAACGGTCAGTTGCAAGCGATGCTGGAAATTTACGGGATTCGCTATACCGGATCCGATTATGCCGGCAGTTTGCTTGCCATGGATAAAGATCTTGCCAAACGACTGATGCGGGATGCCGGAATTCCGACGCCGGATTGGTGTTGTTTGGAGGCAAAGAAGATAACCGAAAAGAAACAGCTTTTGTTGGAGCGTGTCGGACTTCCGTGCGTTGTCAAACCGTGCGGCTGTGGCTCCAGTGTCGGTGTGTCTATGGTCGATACGCCGGAAGAATTGAATGTCGCTTTACGCAATGCGGCAACGTGGGACAGTCGGGTATTGGTGGAGAAGAAGATTACCGGACGTGAACTGACGGTCGGTATTTTGAATGGGAGTTGTCTTCCTGCCGTGGAAATCATTCCGATTGACGGTTTTTATGATTATAAAAATAAATATCAAGGATCCACAAAGGAGATTTGTCCTGCCGAGATTCCGACAGAAGTGGCGAAACAAGCAGAGGAATTGACCTTGCGTGGCTTTTCGGCTTTGCGCTTGCGTGGCTATGCTCGGTTTGATTACATTTTGGATGACAGAGGTTCCCTTTGGTGTTTGGAAGCCAATACGTTGCCCGGAATGACGCCGACCAGCCTTTTGCCGCAAGCGGCAGCGGCGGTCGGGATCGGTTATGAAGAACTTTGCGAAAGAATCGTAACCATCAGCAAATAAGAGAGAAAAAAGAGCAAGCCGAGGGATTGGATTCATGTTCCACGGCTTGCTTTGCGTTTATGATAAACAAAAACCGCCTCTGTTGAAGCGGTTCTTGGAGCTGGTAATCAGAATCGAACTGATGACCTCGTCATTACCAATGACGTGCTCTACCGACTGAGCCATACCAGCGTGTCTTGCGACTTTCTTATTATACCAAATTTTTATGTGCTTGTCAATAGATTTTAGAAAAATAATTTTGCTTTTTTTCTTTCGTTGAGAGATTTTACGAAAATTCTTTGATTCGCCGAGGACTTTGAAAACAGACCGCCGGAAAAAAGCGAAAAAGAAAAGCAAAAAACTATTGACAAATCTCAAAAAATATGATATAATAAGCAAGCTGTTGAGGAAATTTTTGGAGATTTGAAAAAAATCCAAAAAATTTCAAAAAAAGGGTTGACAAACTCTTTTGACTGTGGTATAATAAAAAAGTCGTTGGTAAGCGCAACGGGAGCATAGCTCAGCTGGGAGAGCATCTGCCTTACAAGCAGAGGGTCATAGGTTCGAGCCCTATTGTTCCCACCATAGTGGCCCGGTAGCTCAGTTGGTTAGAGCGCCAGCCTGTCACGCTGGAGGTCGTGGG